>CALWCR010000072.1 GCA_944376445.1 uncultured Clostridia bacterium
GATTTGCCGTCGATATGGCGGAAAAACTCGGCGGGGAAGTGATCTCCGCCGACTGTATGCTCGTCTATAAGGGGTTGGACATCGGCACGGCAAAGCCGACAAAAGAGGAGATGCGTGGCATAAAACATCACATGATCGACGTCGCCCTGCCGCAGGAGCGCTTTTCCGTGAGCGATTACGAAGCGGGTGCCGAGGCCGTACTTTCCGTACTGGAAAAAGAGAAAAAATTTGCCGTCGTCTGCGGCGGCACGGGATTTTATATCCAATCGCTCTTGTTTTACAGGGGGCTCGGCGGCGCGCCCGCCGACGAAGAACTGCGAAAGCGCTATGAAGCGCTCGCCGAACAAAAGGGGAAGGGCGCGCTTTTTTCTCTTTTGCGGGAAAAAGATCCCGCCTCCGCCCAAAAACTGCATGAAAACGACGTCAAGCGGGTCATCCGCGCCTTAGAGATCTTGGAACTTACGGGCAAACGCAAATCCGAACAGCAGGACGGATTCCGCCCCAAGCGCGGCTATACCGCGATCGCCTTCGATTATCCGCGCGATCTCCTTTATGCAAGGATCGACGCGCGCGTCGATTCGATGCTGGCGGCGGGGCTCGTCGAGGAAGTGGAAGGTCTATACCGCAGCGGTATCGACGAGAAATTTCAGTGTATGCAGGGTATCGGCTATAAAGAAGTGCTCCAATACTTGAAAAATCAAATTTCGTATAGTACTATGACAGACATAATAAAGAAAAATACGCGCAATTATGCCAAACGGCAGATCACTTTTTTCAAGCAGCTGCCCGGACTCGTCCTACTGGATCCGCGGCAGAAAGATCTGACGGCGCGCGTGGAGGAGATGTTGTATGAAGACAGATGAATTGATCGCGCGCTGTGAAGGCGAGCTGGCGGATAAATTCCGCCTCGCGGACGAGATCGCGTTTATAAATCAGAGCAAAGTTTTGGACGCATTCCGCAAAAACAAGATCGCGCTCCGCCATTTCGCCCCGACAACGGGTTACGGCTACGGCGATGAAGGGAGGGACGCGCTCTGCGCGCTCTTTGCCGACGTGTTCGGCGCGGAAGCCGCGCTTGTCTCCGCCAACATCCTCTCGGGCACGCACGCGCTGACGGTGGCGCTCTTCGGCGTTTTGAAAGCGGGCGACACTCTCCTTTCCATCTCGGGCGACCCGTATGACACCTTGCAGGAAGTCATTTCCGGCAAGGGTAACGGCTCGCTCGCCGATTACGGCATCCGCTTTAAAAAGTGCGGGCTCAAAGACGGGGCGTTCGATAAAGAAGCGATCGCGCAAGGGCTCAAAGACGAGAGCGTCCGGGTCGTATTCATCCAGCGCTCGCGCGGCTATGAATGGCGGGACGCTTTGAGCGAAGAAAAGATCGCAGACGCCGCCGCCTTCGTGCGCGGGCTGGGCTTTACGGGCTGCATCTTCGTCGACAACTGCTACGGCGAATTTGTGGAAAGCACGGAACCGACCCAAAACGGTGCGGACGTCGCCGTCGGTTCCCTCATCAAAAACGCGGGCGGGGGCATCGCGCCGACGGGCGGCTATATCGTCGGCAAGCGGCAATACATCGACCGCATCGCGGGCAGGCTGACCGCGCCTTCCGTCGGGGCGGAAGTGGGCTCCTACGCCTTCGGTTATCAGTATTTTTTTGAAGGGCTCTTCCTCGCGCCGCACGTCGTGGCGCAGGCGGTCAAGGGGGGGCTCCTGATCGGCGCGTGCCTGGAAAAGCTTGGCTTTACGACTTCGCCTTCCCTCGCCGCGCAGCCGTATGACATCACGCGTGCCATCCGCTTCGGCACCAAAGAAGAACTGATCGGCTTTATCCAAGCGGTACAGGAAGCCTCGCCCGTGGACAGCTACGTGACCCTCGAGCCGTGGGATATGCCCGGGTATCAGGAACAGGTCATCATGGCGGCGGGCACCTTCGTGCAGGGGGCATCCATCGAACTTTCCGCCGACGCGCCCATCAAAGAGCCGTACATCGCCTATTTCCAAGGCGGACTGACGTATGAACACTGCAAGTACGCCCTCGGCAGGATATTGCAAAAATTGATCAAGTGATATGCAGCTGTATTCTGAAACGCTCGGCAAAGATCCGCATACTCTTTTGAAGGTGCGCGCGCTGTACAGGCGCGCATTCCCGCGGCGCGAACGTATGCCGCTGCGCCTTTTGCGGCGTTCCATAGGCGCGCCCTGCGTCGAATGGCAAGCCTGGTTTTGCGGGGAAGCGTTCGTCGGTTTTACCTATCTCGTAAAAGACGAGCAGATCGCCTACCTCTTTTATTTTGCGGTGGAAGAATCCGTCCGCTCCCGCGGGATCGGCGGCGCCATCCTCGCCGCGGTCTTGCAAAAGCACGAAGGCAAGACGCTCGTTCTCGACGTTGAGACCTGCACGGAAGGGGCAAAAAATCTGACGCAGCGCAAAAAGCGGCTGCAATTTTATCTTCGCCACGGGTTTGCGCCCGCGGGGTTTTGTTGGCGACACCGCGGCGTGCACTATACGGCGCTGTGCCGCGGCGGCAGCGTCGGCCGGGAGAGGATGAAACAATTCTTTCAAAAATACCGCCGCGAAGCGCTCGGAAAGCGCAGATGACTTGCGCGCAGATATCACGTCTCCCGCATAAAAACGTTTGCTTACCGAATGCTTTTCGCGGCTATGACGAAAACTTCGCAAAACTATACTAAAAAGTACGGCGGGCTATGAAAAGCGGCGCGGACCTTTTGGTCCGCGCCGCGCGCATTTATCGGTTTTTTTCGGCTCAATACATACCGCCCATGTTGCCGCCCGCGGGAGCTGCGGGCTCGGGTGCGGGAATATCGGTCACGACGCTCTCCGTGGTGAGGAGGGTAGCCGCGACGGAAGCCGCATTCTGCAATACGCTCCTTGCGACCTTGGTCGGGTCGATGATACCGCTCTCGACCATGTCGGTATAGCGGTTTTTAAGGGCGTCGAAGCCGTAGTTCGCCTTCTTGGAAGAGACGATCTTCTCGACGATGACGGAGCCGTCCAGGCCCGCGTTCTTGGCGATCTGGCGGATGGGTTCTTCGATCGCTTTGAGGATGATCCTCGCGCCCGTCTTTTCATCGCCTTCCAGCGTGTCGATGAGCTTTTTGAGCGCGCCCATCGTGGAGAGCAGGGCAACGCCGCCGCCCGGGACGATGCCTTCTTCGACCGCCGCGCGGGTCGCAGCCAGCGCGTCCTCGATGCGGAGCTTTTTCTCCTTCATCTCGACTTCGGTCGCCGCGCCGACGTTGATGACGGCTACGCCGCCCGCCAGCTTCGCGAGGCGCTCCTGCAATTTTTCTTTATCGTAATCGGAAGTGGTCTCCGCGATCTGTGCCTTGATGGCGTTGACGCGCGCCTTGATGTTTTCGGAGCTGCCCGCACCGCTGACGATGGTCGTGTTGTCTTTGTCGACTTTGACCTGCGCCGCACGGCCGAGCATATCCGTCGTCACATCCTTGAACTCATAGCCGAGGTCGGAGGAGATGACGGTGCCGCCCGTGAGGATGGCGATGTCTTCGAGCATGGCTTTCCTTCTGTCGCCGAAGCCGGGCGCTTTGACCGCAACGCAGTTGAACACGCCTTTGAGCTTGTTGACGATGAGCGCCGCCAACGCGTCGCCTTCGACATCCTCGGCGATGATGAGCAGCCTTGCGCCCTGCTGCGCGAGCGGCTCGATGACGGGCAGGATCTCCTGCAAATTGGAGATCTTTTTATCGGTGATGAGGATGTAAGGGGAGTCGAGCACCGCTTCCATCTTGTCGGTATTTGTGACCATGTATGCGGAAGCATAGCCGCGGTCAAACTGCATACCTTCGACGGTGGAAAGCTCGGTGTTCATCGTCTTGCCTTCTTCGACGGTGATGACGCCGTCCTTGCCGACCTTTTCCATCGCGTCGGAGATCAGAGTGCCGACCGTCTCGTCGCCCGCGGAAATGGAAGCGACCTGCGCGATGGCGAGCTTGCTGTCGACCGTCTTGGAGATCTTCTTGATCTCGGAAACCGCCGTTTCGACCGCCTTGTCGATGCCGCGGCGGAGAATGATGGGGTTGGCGCCCGCGGCGAGGTTTTTGAGCCCTTCGCGGATGATCGCCTGCGCGAGGACTACCGCAGTCGTCGTGCCGTCGCCCGCGACGTCGTTCGTCTTGGTGGAGACTTCTTTGACGAGCTGCGCGCCCATGTTTTCAAACGGGTCCTCAAGCTCGATCTCCTTGGCGATCGTCACGCCGTCGTTGGTGATGAGGGGAGCTCCGAATTTTTTGTCGAGCACCACGTTCCTGCCCTTCGGGCCGAGCGTGATCTTGACGGTGTCTGCCAGTGTATTTACGCCTTTTTCCAGCGCCCTGCGGGCGTCGTCTCCGTATTTGATCTGTTTAGCCATGATAAAAAATCCTCCTTTAATGATACGCTTTACTCAACGATTGCCAGAATGTCGCTCTGTTTGATGATGGTGAACTCTTTTCCGTCTACTTTGAATTCGCTGCCCGAATACTTGGAGTAGAGGATGGTATCGCCCACTTTGACGACCATCTTGATCTCTTTGCCGTCCACCGTGCCGCCGGGGCCGACTGCGACGACGCGCGCCGTCTGCGGCTTTTCCTGCGCGGAAGAGGGAAGAATGAAACCGCTCTTGGTCTTTTCTTCTTTTTCGACGCTTTCGACAACCACTTTATCGAATAAAGGTTTGATGTTCATGATTTCGCCTCCAAAAAAAATTCCGAATAAATTTAGCACTTGCAACCTTTGAGTGCTAATTTACTATATATTATATACAATCGTCGGCAAAAGTCAAACGTTTTGCAGACAAAAAATGAAAAAATTAGCACTTTTCTCAGGAGAGCGCTAACGGCGCGCAGCGGGCGCAAGAAACGCGTATAAAAAAGCGCCCTCGCTTAAAATTGCGGGTCATAAACGTCAAGGAAAATCGCAGGGGGAGAAAATTGCACATCCCGCTTGCAATCGCCGCGTTTGTATGATACAATAAGGAAAAGGGAGGACTGCTCTGATGAATAAATGGGATAAACGGTTCATGGAACTTACCGAAACGGTGGCGAGCTGGTCGAGCTGTTTTCAAGAAAACAGGCACGTCGGCGCGGTCATCGTCTTGGATAAACGGGTGCTCACCACGGGCTATAACGGCGCGCCCGCGGGGATCATGAGCTGCGTCGACAAGGGGGAATGCCTTCGCCGCAAACTCAATATCGCCAGCGGGACGCGGCATGAACTTTGCTACGCCGTGCACGCCGAACAGAACGCGATCATCCAGGCGGCGCGCCTCGGGATCCGCATCGGCGGCGCCACGCTGTACTGCACGCACCAGCCCTGCGTGATCTGCGCGAAGATGATCATCAACGCAGGCATCGCGCGCGTCGTCTATAAAGAAGGGTACCCCGATGAGTTCTCCATGCAATTATTCAAAGAAGCGGGCGTCATCGTCCAAAAATACGCCGATTTAAAAGAGGAGGAATGATCATGGATCCGATCGTCACGTTCACAATGGAAAACGGCAAAACGTTCCGCGCCGAACTCTACCCCGACAAGGCGCCCAACACGGTCAACAATTTTCTCTCACTCGTCAAGAGCGGGTTTTATGACGGGCTGTGCTTTCACAGGGTCATCGAAGGGTTTATGATCCAGGGCGGAGACCCCGCGGGCAACGGCACGGGCGGCCCCGGCTATACCATCAAAGGGGAATTCCGCATGAACGGATTCTTGAAAAACGATCTAAAACATCTGCGCGGGGTCTTGTCCATGGCGCGCTCCATGATGCCCGACAGCGCGGGTTCGCAGTTTTTTGTCATGCACGAAGACGCGGCGCACCTCGACGGGCAATACGCCGCCTTCGGCAAAGTGATCGAAGGGATGGAAGTCGTCGACGAGATCGCCTCCGTGCGGACGGATATGCGCGACAGGCCGCTCGAACCGCAGATCATGCGCTCCGTCACGGCGGAAACGTTCGGGCAGGAATATCCCGAACCCAAGCACGCGCGCTGAGCGCCAATAAAGCCGCGTCTTGTCTTTTGCCGCACGGGCTTTTTTGAAAATTTTTCGGCGCGCTTTGCCTTCCGCGGCGTTATAAACGGATCGGGAGCCGCCTTTTTCAAGTTGCCGCTATATTATTATAATAAAGTAAGAGATATGATCTGCCCCGCGTTTTTTTGCGGGGCGGTATTTTTGCCTGCGGCACAGCACAGAGCTTTAAGCGCATACAATGTAGAGAGCGATTTTTACGGAGGAGGAAGGCTTTGGATCAGCTCTTTACACAGCCCGCTTGGGTACAGGCGCTTGCCGCCACTTTGTTTACATATGCGATGACGGCAGCGGGGGCGTCGCTCGTCTTTTTTGTCAAAAATATGCGGGCAAAAGCGGTGTCCGCGGCGGAAGGGATGGCGGCGGGCGTGATGATCGCGGCGGGATTCTTTTCCCTCTTGCTGCCCGCGCTCGAACGGGCGGAGCCGCTCGGCGCCGCCCGCTGCGCGCTCATCATGAGCGTCGGTTTTTTGGCGGGCGGCGCATTCATCTTTGCCGCCGACAGGGTTTTTTCACGCGTAAACGGGTTGCCCTCCGAAAAACGCAGCGGCGCGCTCATGTGCGTGGCGATGACGCTGCACAACATTCCCGAAGGGTTCGCCGTCGGCGTCGCCTTCGGCGGTGCGGGCGGGGCGGCTTTTTCCTCGCTCATGCTCGCCTGCGGCATCGGCATCCAGAATTTCCCGGAGGGGATGTGCGTATCGCTACCTCTTCGCCGCGAGGGGATGCCGCGCGGCAAGGCGTTTTTGATCGGGCAGCTGTCGGGCTTTGCGGAAGTGCCTGCGGGTGTGCTCGGCGCGCTCGCCGTGGGGGCGGTGTCGGCGCTGCTTCCCTGGGCGCTCGCCTTTTCGGCAGGGGCAATGCTCGCCGTCGTCTGTGCAGAGCTCATTCCTTCCGCCTTCCGCGAGAGCAAACTGATCGGCACCTTCAGCGCGATGGGCGGATTTGCCCTGATGATGTTTTTAGACATTTTATTGGGGTAACTTTTTTCGGGAATTGCCCTTCGCATAAAAAGTAAAAAAACCTCGCCGCTTTACGTATATTTTGGGCAAAAGCGGGCAAAAACCAAAATATATGGAAACTCCGCACATCAACGAGCGCGGCGAAGAAAAATCTGCGCAGCCCGCGGCATCCGCCGAACAATTCAGAAAAACCGCCGTCATCATCGGCGGCTCATCGGGCATCGGCTATGAAACGGCGCTCAAACTCATCGGCAGAAATTATAACGTCGTCAACATATCCCGCACGCCGTGCCCGCTCGCGCGCGTTAAGAATTACGCCGCGGACGTGACCGTGGGGGCGACGATGGAAAAGGCGCTCGCGCTTACAGCGGAGCGGGAAGCAAACCTCTTTGCGCTCATCTACTGCGCGGGCTTTTCCATGGCGGCTCCCATCGAATACGCCGATCCGAAGGACTATCGTTATCTTTTTGAAGTCAACTATTTCGGCGCATTGCGCGCGATCGGCTCCTTTGTGCCGCACATCAAAAAGAAGGGCGGCCGCATCGTTTTGATCGGGTCGATGGGGGCGCAGTTCCCCGTCGCTTTCGACAGCTTTTACTCTGCATCCAAAGCGGCGCTCTCCATGCTGGCAAAGAGCGCCGACATCGAACTGTCGCCCTATCACATCCGCGTATCCTGCGTGCAGCCGGGCGGCACGGCGACGGGATTCACTTTCAAAAGAAAAGTATATCCGAGCGAGGAAAGCAAAGAATATTCCCGCAACCTCAAAAAGGCGTGCGACGCGCTTGCAGACATGGAGCAGGGCGGCATGAACGCGGGGGACGTCGGAAAACTTGTCGCCGATATTTTAGCGATGAAACGCCCTCCGCATGAGATCGCCTGCGGCAGAAAAAACAGGCTTCTCTCCTATGCAGGCAGAGTGCTTCCTGAAAATTTTTCCTCATATCTGAACAAAAAAGCATATAAGCAGTGATTTTGCGACGTACTATGTCAGACATAATTTGATAAATATCTCCATTTTTGAAAGTTGGCAGGCAGCCTTGGGCTGTCTGCTTTTTTCTGTTATAATAATAGCGGAAAGCCGTTTTCCGTGCGCGGCGATCCGTTTCAGACAGGCGGAAAAAATTCCCGCCTTTTGAAGGAGGTCCATGATTTGATATTTTTTGTTTCAAGCGACGGGTCGGCGGAAAAAATCGTGCGAACGCCCGTACACCAGGGTTCTGCGGATGCAAATACCGTCTATCTTATCGCACCGTTTGACGCGGGCGCACAGGTAAGCTGCCTTTTGCGCCTTCCCGACGGCGCGCAGACAGAGCCTGTTCTCATGCAGGGAGAAGAGCGCGTTCCCGGCGTTTACGATGAGAGGGGCAGGGCGTTTTCCGGTTGGTCGTGCACGCTGCCCGCAAATGCATGCGCGCATTTCGGACGCGTCGCCGTTCAGTTCCGCATATACCGCGCGGACGGCACGGTCCTTGCGACGGCGGCGTCTTCTTTTACCGTTTCGCGCGGGATCCGGGCGGAGCTTCCCGAAACGCCGTCCGCCGATACATACGAACAGATCCTCGCCAATATCGCCGCGCTCAAGAGCGACGTTGCGGGCGGCGTCTTTGCGGCGCGGGCGGTCTACGCCTGGAACCCCGATCATATCTACGGCGCGAACGAGATCGTCTTCTACCCCGACGTCGGCGACTACGGCGCCTTCGTAAAATCTGTACAGGCGGGGAACAAGGGGCAGGCGCCGTACACAGACGGCGCCATCAACGCGGCATGGTGGGAAGAGGTCGTCAACTTCAACAATATCACGGAGGACTACCTCAAACAGCTGAACGACCTCATCGACGGCGCGGAGACAGACCTTGCGCAAATGGTCACGGCGGCGAAGCAGGCGTTCGGCGAAACGCTTGCTAAAGCGGAATCGGCGCAGAGCGCTGCGGAGGCGGCGAAGGCGGACGCACAGACGGCAAAGACGCAAGCGGAAACCGCACAGGAGCAAGCGCAGGCGGCGAAAGCCCAAGCGGAGTCTTTTGCTTCGGCGGCGGAAGGGGACGCGCAGCGGGCGGAAACGTCGGCGGGGCAGGCGCAAGCGTCGGAAGAAGGGGCTGCCCGCTCCGCGTCGGCAGCTTCAGGGAGCGCACAGCAAGCCGCGGGCAGTGCGAGCGGCGCGGCGGGGAGCGCTTCGCAGGCAGCGGCAAGCGCGCTTTCGGCGCAGGGGTACATGGAACAAGCGAAGGAGTACGCGCAGAAAGAGTACAAGATCTATGAGAGCTTTGACGCACTTCCCGTCCCCGGCGACAGCGCCTTCATCTATCTCATCCCCGCAAGCGACGGTTTTGCAAACGACGGATATTCCGAATATTTGTGGATCGCGGAAGAGAACAAATACGAATTTATCGGTTCCCTCAACGACGTCGACCTTTCGGGGTATGCCGAAACGGACGGCACCTATCCCGATATGACGGTCGGTTCGGCACAAAACGCGGCGAACGCGGAACACGCGCAGTCGGCGGACGAAGCGAACGACCCGAACGCGGTGCATTTTACCGCGCAAGCACTTACAACGGAGCAGCAGGAGCAGGCGCGGGAGAATATCGGCGCCGGTTTCTTATGGGGAACGGCGATTGCAAACGAAACGGACCTGGACAGCCTCGTACCGAATTTTACGCAAAAGGCCTGCTATTATTATTGCGGCTCCATCGCGGCCGCGCAGACGCTCGTCCACGCTCCCGTGACCGTTCCTTTCTCCCTGATGAGCTTTGCCCAGCAAGTGACGGGCGGAAGGTTCGTACAAGTTTTATACGCGGTCGGCACACCCGAAACGCTCTATACGCGTTATTGCGAAAACGGTGCCTGGAGCGGCTGGCGCGCGGGCGCGTTCACCGACGGAAACTATCCCGCTATGACGGCAGGGAAGGCGGAGCGGCTGGCGAAGACGGTCTCAGTCGCGACGACAAACAATTCAGCACAATACGGCTGGTGGAGATTTGCAAGCCTTCCGTTTTCTAACTTAACCGCCATATCGGGGACAAGCTCGTACAGTGCTGTTTTGCTTGTAAACTCGATCAATCCCGCCGGGATAGATAATACAAACGCTATACAGAGCGGCCTCATTGAGCTGGAGTTAAGGCTCGACGGAGGGGAGCCGACAAGCATAAATACAAACGATGTAATGAAGGTGCTTTGCGGCGGCCTCTCTCCCGATCTGTTTTGCTGCACCGTGAGCGATACCGAAATTGAATTTTATGTATATCTTAATGCCGCCTATAACAGACGCAACTTCACTGTTCTCGATGAAGTATATTATGATGATGAGCAAATAAACGCCCTCGAATTTGAAGCTGCCTTCGCCTCTTCCTCCGCTCCCGTCGGCGCCGTCTACGCCGTAAACCGCAACTGCGCCGCCTGCGACGGAGACGGAAACACGATAGCCGAACGGTATCTTGCGGTTGTGACGGGGGATTCGTCCAAAGGCTCTCAGGAAAACACGCTGCTCGACGGGAGCAAGTCGCTCGATTTCAACGACTATATCCGTTCGGGTCGCTATGAACTGCACGGGTATGCGCAAAACCCGCTCGTCAATTTCCCCGTGAGCGCGAGCAATCCCTCCGCCGAAAACGCCGACTGGTATCTCGACGTATATGTGCGGGGAGCTTCCTACCTTTTGCAAATCGCGCGCAGCGTGCGCTCGGACGGAGCGGTCGCAATGCGCGGGCTGTACAACGGCAGCTGGAGCGAATGGCAGACCCAAACGGAAAGCGGCGTGGTGCCGAATGCGGAAACGCTCGTTCCGCGGCAGCTGACAAGCGCCGACGATCTTGACGAAATCGTGGGAGCGGCATATTGGGGAAAGGCTTTTTATTGCGCCGGCTCGAATATGCCCGAAAATAGTCCGTCGGGAATGAGCGGCGGTTCTGTTTTGGTCTTGCGCGCAGGCGGAAACGCCACGGTGCAAATTTACAGCGCAGACGTGGGTTCTTCTTCAGACGAACGTCCCACGATCTTTATACGCAGCATTTCTGCTCCTTCGACGACTACATGGTCCGCCTGGGAAGAGATCGCAACGTCGGACGGCAGCTATCCGAACCTACACGCGGGGCGCGCGTCCGCGGACGGGGAAGGCAATAACATCGCCGAGACCTATGCCGCGAAAACGCAGATCCCCAAACTCAACGGCAGCAACACGCTGAACGGACAATCGTTTTACGCGCCGACTTCGTCGGGAAGGCGGGGGCAGTTCGTCTGCATGAGCGGTTCGGGGAGCACGCCGCAGTGGAAGAGCATCCCCGACAAAGTGGAGATCACAACGACGTCACTTCTGACGGAGCTCGTGACAAACCCCGGCGTTTCTTTCCTATTTGACGAATCGGACTCTACGGACAGCTATTTCTCTTTCGGCACGGATGAAAATTTTCCCAAATATCTGAGAGCGGCGATCGTGCTCAGGCAGGGCACGGACAGCTTTTTCGCCATCACGCTGGACAGGGTGGGCAGCTTATCTTTCTGCTTCCTGCATATGCTGACCAACGTGACCCCCGGCACGAACACCGCCTGCCTCAGGCTCGGCGTCTTTTAAAGGGGCGCATCCGCGCGCCGCGTATGCATGAACGGGGCGGGATCGGCGCAGACTAAAGGCAGGAGGTAACGCAATATGATCATAGCGAATCTTGTCTCATATATCCTCGTCCTTCTCGGGGCGATCAATTGGGGACTGTACGGGATATTCAATTTCAATCTCGTCTCTGCGGTCTTTATGGGCGACAGGAGCGTCGGCGCGATCGTCACATACTGCATCATCGCGCTCGCGGCGATCTGGCTGATCGTCTATACAGTGTTCGCCAACGGGATCCTTCGTTTTACGAATCACCGCGACGACCGCGCCTGAGCGCGCGAAAGGAAAGGACGGCTCACCGATCGGGCCGTCCTTTTTTTGTTGAAACGATGAAAAAAGAGCCGCCGCGATTTCGCGAATTTTTAACGGAAACGCCGTTGACAAACCGCGCGGTTTGTCATATAATAGAGGTGAAGATAGTTAATAGGGAAAACTATTATCACTATTGTCATGATGTCGTCGGCGGCTGTCATCATAAACCGTTGCAGCGTATGACATAAAAAGGAGGTCGGGTATGAGTTTTGTCGAGTTCAAAGACGTAAGCAGGTATTATCACATGGGAGAAAACGTCATCAAAGCGGCGGACGGCGTCAATTTCACTATCGAAAAAGGGGAATTTTGCGTCATCGTCGGACCCAGCGGCGCGGGCAAGACGACCGTTTTGAATATGCTCGGCGGCATGGACAGCGTGACGGGGGGAGAGATCTTCGTCGACGGGGTCAAGATCAGCGGGTTCGGAGAAAAACAGCTCACCGAATACCGCCGCTACGACGTCGGCTTTGTCTTTCAGTTTTATAACCTCATCCAGAACTTGACCGCCCTTGAAAACGTGGAGATCGCCTCCGAGATCTGCAAGGACCCACTGGATGCGCGCCAAACCCTCAAAGACGTCGGGCTGGAAGCGCGCATGGACAATTTTCCCGCCCAGCTTTCGGGCGGCGAACAGCAGCGCGTCTCCATCGCGCGCGCGATCGCGAAAAACCCCAAACTGCTCCTTTGCGACGAGCCGACGGGCGCCCTCGATTACGAGACGGGCAAAAATATTTTGCAGCTTTTGCACGACGTCTGCCGCAACAACGGGCGCACCGTCATCGTCATCACGCACAACCAAGCGTTCACGCGCATGGCGGACAGGGTCATCCATATCAAAAACGGCAGGGTCTTTTCCGAAGAGGTCAACGAGCGGCCCGAAGATATTTCCGCCATCGAATGGTGACGGGCAAACCGTGCGGGAGGTGATGGCATGAAAAAATTCAGCAAGAATATCGCCAAAGAATTCAAGCACAGCTTCGGCAGATTCGTCGCCATCATGGCGATCGTCGCCCTCGGCGTCGGGTTCATGATCGGCGTCATGCAGGCGACGCCCGATATGATGGGGTCGATGGAGACATACCTTCGGGACAATAAAGCGTATGACATCGACGTGAAGGGCACCTACGGCCTGACGGAAGCGGATATCGACAGCATTCGGCAGGCGCAGTCGGAAGATGGCGCGCTCGCCGAAGCGGTGATGCCGGTCGTCTCAACGGACGCGGTGGCAAACATCGCGGGAAAAGAGGCGGCGGCGCGTATCGTCGGCATGGATTTTACCCTTCCCGAAGAGGATAAGCTCAACACCCTCACCCTCATCGAGGGCGAATTTCCCGACGCGCCCGGCGAAGTCGTCGTCGAGCGGCACAACAACTATTTTGAAAAACTGTCCGTCGGCGACAAGATCACCATCCCTGCAAACGCGCAGTCGCAGTACGGCGACGTCTATGCGATCCGCGAATTTACCGTCGTCGGCATCGTCTCGTCGCCCGATTATTTTTTCCGCGACGGGCGGGAAGTGACGACGGTCGGCACGGGGGTCATCTCCGCCGTCGTCTACGGCCAGGCGTATGACAGCGAAGAGGGCGCGGGCGACGGCATTTACGATCTTTCCCGCGGGGAACTCTTTTCCGCGCTCTCCCTGCTCGGGGAAGAGATCCGCTATACGGACTGTCTGGTCCTTGTCGCGGGCACGCAAGATCATGAAATGTTCAAGCCCGAATACAGCACCTTCCTCCTGCAGGCGGCGGACCTTCTCGCCGACGTCGGCGCGGAGGCGAGCGCTTCCCTAAACGAAAAGATCGAACAAATGAACGCCGCCCTGGAAGGGATGGGGATGCAGACCATCCCCGCGGCGGCTTCCTGGATGGTCCTCGAACGCACGAGCTCGAACGTGAGCTATGTGAGCTTCGACCTCAACGTCGAAAAGGTGGAAAACATCGCGGGCGTGTTCCCCGTATTCTTCATCGTCGTGGCGGCGCTCGTGGCGCTCACCTCCATGACGCGCATGGTGGAAGAGGACCGTATGCAGATCGGCACCTTCAAGGCGCTGGGCTACCCGAACGCGCGCATCATGTCCAAATACCTCCTGTACTGCTGCCTTGCGAGCCTCATCGGCTGCGTGGCGGGCATGCTCATCGGGTTCAGCCTTCTGCCGAGCATCTTCTGGCGCGCATACGCCACCATGTATTATCTGCCCAAACTGCGCCTTCTTTTCAGTCCCTGGTTTGCCCTGGCGGTCTTTGCCATCGCCATCGCGGGCACGGCGGTGGTGACCTATTTCGCGGGCCGCGCTTCCCTTCGGGAAAAGCCCGCCGTGCTCATGCAGCCCAAGGCGCCGAAGCCCGGCAAGCGCATCCTTCTCGAACGGGCGGGTTTCTTCTGGAACAGGCTCAAATTCAAATGGAAGGCGACCATCCGCAACATCTTCCGCTATAAGAAAAACATGGTCCTGACTATCATCTCGGTCATGGGCTGCACGGCGCTCATCCTGACGGGATTCGGGCTCAACGACTCCGTCGGCGCGGTGGAAAACATCCAGTACGCCGAGCTCGTCCGCTACGACGCCGTCATCGGCTTTGACGAAAGCAAGCAAGCGGGAGAGGAGAATTATCTCGACGAATTTGTCGGCGGGGCGGAGCACGCCGCGCTGTACGGCGAAAACGGCCAGATCGTCATGGGGGATATGCGCGAGAGCATCCGCCTGTATGTCATTGCCGAAGAGGACGTGCAGAGCTTTTCCTCCCTCGTCGAGTTGCGCACGCGCAAAAATTCTGCTATAATAGACACGCAGACGCAAGGGATCATCCTGCCGGAAAACATCGCCGTCGTCTACGATCTGTCCGTCGGGGATACCCTCGTTTACATCTCCGCCGCGGGCGGCAGGCACGAAGTAAAGATCGGGGCAGTGTTTGAAAATTATACCGGCTCCACGGCATATATGAGCGAAGATTTCTTCCGCACGCTGGAAGAGAGTGCTTCGCTTGCAGACAATACCTATCTCGTCCGTTCTCAAACGCAAGACGAGAACGCGGCGGCGGAACGGCTGCTTAAAGACGGCAGGGTCACTTCGGTGGAATTTGTCAGTTCTTCTTTAGAGACGTTCCAAAGCCTGAGTTCGACGATGGGGCTGGTGATCGCCGTGCTCGTCGTCAGCGCGGGCGCCCTGGCGGCGATCGTCTTATACAATCTCACCAACATCAATATCGACGAACGCAAAAAGGAGATCGCCACGCTGCGCGTGCTCGGCTATAAGCGGTACGAGGTCGCGGGCTATATCTACCGCGAGAGCGCCATCCTCACCGTGGCAGGCGCCCTTCTGGGGCTGCTGCTCGGCTTCCTTTTGCACCTTTTCATCGTCGACAGGGTGGACAGCGTCATGATGATGTTCGGGCGGACGATCGGCTTTTTGAGCTATCTGTGGTCCTTCCTCTTGACGCTGGCGTTCGCGGCGATCGTCTACGCGTTCATGCTCATCAAACTCAACAAGATCAACATGGCGGAATCGCTCAAATCCAACGAATGAGCGCGCCGCAGCCCGAGGGAGGGCAAAACATATGAAAAAAGAAGAATTGCGCGAACGGCTCATCCATGAGCTTTGGCGTATGTACAAGATGGACATCATCGCGCACCTCATCGAATTTGTGGAGGGGGAGACGGCGGTTCTCGCCTATCTCGCCGAACGGGACGGGCAGAGCGTCAATCCCTCCAATATCAGCGACGAACTGCGCGTCAGCCGCGCGCGGACGGCGAACATTTTGCGTTCTCTTCGGCAAAAAGGGATGGTGGACATGGCCATCGCCGACGACGACAGGCGCAAAATGCTCGTACGGCTGACCGAGGAAGGGCGGCGGCAGTTCCGCGAAAAATTCCGCTTCGTCTCCGATTATTTCGACCTTTATATCGACGTTTTGGGCGAAGAGGACATTTCCGAGCTTACCCGCCTTCTGAAAAAGACGGTGGACAGCGAAGACACGCTCAGGCACAAAAAACTTTTACCGGGAGGGGAACATGATCGTTAACGAATCGGGCGAAGATTATCTCGAGGCGATCCTGCGCCTTTCGGCAGTCAAAGAGGACGTGCATTCTGTGGAGATCGCGCGCGAACTCAACGTATCCAAACCCGCCGTAACAAAGGCGGTGCGCCTGCTCATCCAAAAAGGATACGTCAGCCTCGAAGGCAACCACATCCACCTGACAAAGGCGGGCAGGGAGTATGCGGAGACCGTCTACGAGCGGCACAAGACCATCGCGGCTTTCCTTACAAAGCTCGGGGTGGGGGCGGAAGCCGCCGAAGCGGACGCCTGCCGCATGGAACATCTTCTGAGCGAAGAGACATACGCGGCGATCAAAAAATTTCTGGAAGAATAGTCGCCGCACATACCCTGCGCGGGCAAACCGGGGGCGCGTCCTTTGTGGGCGCGCTCCTTTTTTTCTTTCTTCCCTTCTCCCCGCGTCATGGTACAAGCAGGGAAAATCATAGACTAAAAGCAGCGAACAAGAAAGGGGGCTGTTCTTTTGGTCTTTGAATTTCTCTATGCGCTTTTCGGCAAGATCCTCTTTTTCACTTCCGCCATCGGCGGGAAGGGTTCTTTCCCCAAACCGCTGCCGCCCGAAGAAGAGGCGAAATATCTGCGCCTCGCCGCCGAGGGCGACAAGGCGGCGAAGGATATGCTCGTCAAGCACAATATGCGGCTGGTGGCGCACATCGTCAAAAAATACAGCGGGGCGGCGGAGACGGACGACCTCATCTCGGTGGGCAGCATCGGGCTCATCAAGGCGATCGACACCTTCCGCCCGGGGCGCGGCACCCAGCTTGCGACCTATACGGCGCGCTGCATCGAAAACGAGATACTCATGCTCATCCGCAGCAACAAAAAGCACAAAAACAACGTCTATCTCTTCGACCCCGTCGGCGTGGATAAGGAGGGGAACGAACTCACCCTCATGGACGTACTCTTTGAAAAGGAGGACGGCGTATTTCAGGCGGTGGAGTCAGAACTTGTCAAAGAAAAATTCATCAAGGCGCTCTCGGAGACGCTCACCGAGCGGGAATTTACCGTGCTGTGCCTCCGCTACGGGCTGAAGGGGGGCGCGCCCATGCCCCAGCGCGAGGTGGCGGCGTTTTTGAAGATCTCCCGTTCCTATATTTCCCGCATAGAGAAGCGCGCCGTCGAAAAGGTGCGCACGTCCGTGCGCGAAAGCGACTTTTTCGGTTGAAGCGGCCGTGCGGCGCGCCGTATTTTTTAAAAAAAGTGTTTACAGCGCGGCGTTCGCGTGGTATAATAATGGTATAAAAAGAAGGCGCACCCGCGGGGTGCGCCGCAAAGACACAAAAAACGGCGCGGGACAAGCCGCGCGGCGGGTGACATGATCTGTTCAAATTGTAAGAAAAACACGGCGACACATTGTATCGGGCGGGAAAACGGCGATCTGTTTTTATGCGACGATTGTTATGAGCGGCTGGGCGCCGCCGCCGGGCTCGGTGCGGAACCGGATTTTTTCGTCTCCTTTCTCGGGGTGGACGGCAAAGAAGAACGGCAATGCCCCGTCTGCGGCACGGCGCTTTCCGATTACACGCGCACGGGGCTGGTCGGCTGCGCGCACTGCTATGAGACTTTCCGCGAAGAACTCATGCCTTCCATCCGCCGCATCCACGGCAAAACGGTGCATACGGGCAAACACCCGCAGGGCGGCGGCGCGCTTTTCGACCTTCTCGACGAGCGCAACCGTCTGCGCGCGGAACTGGAACGCGCGCTCAAAGAAAAGCGCATGAAAGACGCGGAACAGCTCAACCGCGACATACGCGAGATCAGCCGCGTCTTATACCGCGGCGACTTCGGAGGGGACGGGGATGAATAATATCGAAAGCACGGTCGTCTCTTCCCGCATCCGCCTCGCGAGGAATTTGGCGGACTATCCCTTTCCCAACAAGCTCAAAAGCGTAAAGCAGGCGCGCGAGATCGTGCGCGCGGTGAGCGGCGCGGCGAGCAGCCTGCGGGAATTCAAGCTCTATTACATGAGCGAGATCGGCGAACGGGTCGCCCTCGCGCTGCGCGACGACCATCTCATCAGCGAAGAACTCGCAGCCAACCGCAAATACGGCGCCGCCCTCATCGACGAAGGGGAGACGGACGGCTCGCAGGACAAGGTCTCCATCATGATCAACGAGGAGGACCATCTGCGCGAACAATATATCGCCAAGGGGCTCAGCCTGCCGCGGGCGTACCTGAAAATTTCCGAATTGGACGACGAACTTTCCCGCTCGCTCCGCTTTGCCTATGACGCGAAGCTCGGCTATCTCACCGCCTGCCCGACCAACCTCGGCACGGGGCTGCGCGCGTCGGTGATGCTCTTTTTGCCGGGGCTTACCCGCATGAACAAGATGAACAAACTCATCCGCGAGATCTCCCGCCTCGGCCATAACGTGCGCGGCGTGTACGGAGAGGGGAGCGCGGCGGAAGGGTATATGTACCAGATCAGCAATGAAGTGACGCTCGGCGTCGACGAAGATTATATCCTGTCCGAAGTGGAAAAAGCGGTGCTCGAGATCGTCAACCTCGAAACGCAGGCGCGGCGCGCCCTCGTTTCGGAAGATTATATCGGCATCAAAGACCGCTGCCGCCGCGCCTACGGCGTCCTTACCAACTGCGAAAAAATCTCATTCGGCGAATTTTTACAGCTCGTATCCGACGTGAAGCTGGGCGCCGCCCTCGGGTTCATCGCCATTCCCGATTTCGGCGCGCTCGACGAGCTCATCGCTTCGGTGCGCCCCGCCAACATCTCACTTTTGAGCGACGTGGACCTGAGCGCCGCCGAACGCGACATCCTGCGCGCGGAAAAATGCAGGAACACACTCAGGGAAAATGCCTGATTTACGGAGACGACATGAGTTATTTTGACAGATTTTCCATCAACTTACAAAAAGCCATCAAACTGTCGGCAGACGCTGCGCGCCACTTCGGCAGTACCTATATCGGGAGCGAGCACATCCTCTTCGGCATCCTCAACGTGCCCGAATGCCGCGCGGCGAAGATCCTGCGGGCGGCGGGCGTATCCGAACCCGAATACAGGAGCGCCTTCGTGCGCACCCTCGACAAGCGCATCAAGATCAGCGGCTTCACGCCGCGCACCAAGAATATGTTTGAACGCGCCTCCGAATACGCCATCAACCACGACGGCACGGGCGCGAGCGTCGGCTCGGAGTATATGCTCCTGGCCATCATCAGCGACGACGACGCGCTGGCGGTCCGCCTTTTAAAATCGCTCGGCGCGGACATCGACGGCATTTTGGCGGAGCTGGACGCCGAACTCGGCGGCGATTATGAGGAGGAAGAGGCGGACATATTCACCCCGCCTCCCTTTGCGAAAGCGCCGCACGCCGAGCCTTCGGGCGCAAAGCCGCAGCCCGCGCGCGAAGGGCTCAATCTGCGCTTCGGCACCGACCTCACGCAAAAAGCGCGCGAGGGCAAGATCGACCCCGTCATCGGCAGGAAAAAGGAGATAGACAAGATCATCCAGGTGCTTTCCCGCCGCACGAAAAACAATCCCGTGCTCATCGGCGAGCCGGGCGTGGGCAAAAGCGCCGTCGTCGAAGGGCTCGCCCAGGCGATCGTCAAGGGGGAAGTTCCCGACCTTCTCCTCGGCAAGACGGTGTTTTCCCTCGATCTTCCCGGGATGCTCGCGGGGGCGAAATACCGCGGCGACTTTGAAGAGCGGCTCAAAGAGATCATCGAAGCGATCAAAAAGAACGGCAACGTCATTCTCTTCATCGACGAAATACACAGCATCGTCGGCGCGGGCGCGAGCGCGGACAATTCCATGGACGCGGCGAACATCTTAAAGCCCATGCTCGCGCGCGGGGAACTGCAGACCATCGGCGCGACGACCATCGACGAATACAGGAAATATATAGAAAAGGATCCCGCGCTCGAGAGAAGGTTTACTCCCGTTACGGTTGAGCAGCCGAGCGTCACGGAGACCATCGAGATCCTGCGCGGCCTGCGCGACAAGTACGAAGCGCACCACAAGGTCGCCATCAGCGACGAGGCGATCGTGGCGGCGGCGAGCCTTTCCGACAGATATATCACGGACAGGTTTTTGCCCGACAAGGCGATCGACCTCATCGACGAGGCGGCGAGCCGCGCGCGCTTAGACAGCTATAACGGCCCGCAGGGCGTCAAGGAAAAGGAAGCCGAGATCGAGCGCCTGACGGCGGAAAAATCCAAAGCGGTGCGGCGCGACAACTTCATGCTCGCGCAGCAGCTTCTCGACCAGATCAAAAAGACGGAAGAGGAGATCGCAAAGATCCGCGAAGATTGGGAGAAAAACCGCGGCGAAGCGCGCGCCACCATCGGTTCGGACGACGTGGCGAAGATCGTCAGCAGCTGGACGGGCGTTCCCGTCGTAAAACTGACCGAAGAGGAGAGCCACAAGCTCATCCACCTCGAAGAAGAGCTGCACAAGCGCGTCATCGGGCAGGACGAGGCGGTCAGCGCCGTCTCCAAAGCCATCCGCCGCGCGCGTGCGGGACTCAAAGACACCAACAAACCCATCGGCTCATTCATCTTTGTCGGCCCCACGGGCGTCGGCAAGACGGAACTTTCCAAAGCGCTGGCGGCGGCGATGTTCGGCGACGAGCGGCTCATGATCCGCTTGGACATGAGCGAATACATGGAAAAGCATTCGGTCAGCAAACTCATCGGCGCGCCCCCGGGATATGTCGGGTTTGACGACGCGGCGGGGCAGCTCACCGAAAAGATACGCAGAAAGCCGTATTCCGTCGTCCTCTTCGACGAGATCGAAAAGGCGCACCCCGACGTCTTCAACGTCCTTTTGCAGATCCTCGACGACGGCAGGCTCACGGACAGCAAGGGCAGGGTGGTGAGCTTCAAAAACACGGTCATCATCATGACCTCGAACG
Source organism: uncultured Clostridia bacterium (assembly GCA_944376445.1). GTDB lineage: Bacteria > Bacillota > Clostridia > Christensenellales > Borkfalkiaceae > Borkfalkia. The sequence goes on from CALWCR010000072.1 coordinate 20,844, forward strand.
TAGGCGCGAGCAAAGTCAACAAAATGCAGCGGCTCGGCTTTGCGGCGGCGGACGAGAGCGGCGAATACGAGAAGATGAAAGACGACATCTCCGAGGAGCTCAAAGCGCAGTTCAAGCCCGAATTCCTCAACCGCATCGACGAGATCATCATCTTCCACAAACTCAGCAAAGAGGACGCTTCCAAGGTGTGCGATCTGTTTTTGAACGTGCTCTTCGAGCGCCTGAAAAAGCGGGGCATCGACGTATTCTTTTCGGCGGCGGCAAAGGAAAAGCTGCTCGCGGAAGGGTATGACGAAGTGTACGGCGCCCGCCCGCTCAAGCGGGTCATCCAGCGCCGCATCGAGGACCCTTTGAGCGAAGAGATCCTCATGAACAAGATTTCATCCGGGCAGAAGGTCGGCATCGACGTCAAAGACGGCGCCTTCACCTTCACGCCCGCGAAATAAATAAACGGAGGTGCGCATATGCGTATAGAGATCATTGAGAAGAATTGTAAAGCGAGCGAAAAGCTGTCGGGCGTGGTGGGAAAGAAGATCGCAAGGCTCGACAAATACTTCGACGACGACTCTCTTTGCACCGTCTATCTGAAACAGGACGGCAAATACAGCAAGACGGAAGTCACCATCCTTTACAAGGGCAACATGATACGCGCCGAAGTTGCGGGGGATAATTTTTACGACGGGATCGACGCCGTCCTTCCCAAGATCGAAAACCAGATCTACCGCCACAAATCCAAGCTCGAGAGCAAATTGAAAAAGGACGCCTTTTTCGATAAGCGGCTGTACCTTGAAGAGGCGGACGTGCCCGTCGGCAAGCTGGTGCGGACCAAGACCTTCAAACTGACGCCGATGACGACGGAAGAGGCGGCGGAGCAGCTCGACCTTCTCGGCCACAGCTTCTATATCTTCCAGGATGCGGAGACGAACGAAGTGCGCATCGTCTATCTTCGCGCCAACGGCGACATCGGGCTCATCATCCCCGAAAAAGCCAAATAAACGGGGGCGGCGGCCCTCGCCGAAGCAAAACACAATAAGCCCTGCGCCCGCCGCAGGGCTTTATCTTTCGCAAAGTTTCTTTTTGGCAAGCAACAGCTATTGCCTGCCTTTTTGATACAATAAAGACAAGTAAATGCAAGGAACTATTTATAATGCAAAATGATCCTATGATCCGTATTCGCCGCTATTTACCTTCCGACCGAGCCGCAATCGAATCCGTCCATGATGAAGCGCGGAAAATCGAACTCAAATATGCCTGTTTGGAAAATGCTTTTATACCCTTGAAGACCGCCGCCGTGAAAGAACATCTTTTTGATCATGACGGGATCTTTGTTGCCGAAATAAACGGTACTGTGATCGGTTTTACGGCTTGCACGGAAGACGAGCTCTCGTGGCTTTATGTCTCTCCCGCGCATATGCGCAAAGGTATCGGCCGCGCACTTGTGCATTACGCATTGTGCCGCTTTCCCGATATCAACCATATCGAGGTCTTAAAAGGGAACGAGCCTGCAAAGGCTTTATACGAAAGTTTTGGCTTTAAAGTATTAAAATG
>CALWCR010000073.1 GCA_944376445.1 uncultured Clostridia bacterium
TGGCAAATGGGGTGAAAAAGCAAAAAGTGTGATTTTTGCTTTTTCGCATAAGTATTTGAGTTTTATTTTGATAATTTATGGCGCGTTCGGAAATCGCATTTTCGATAAGCGCACTCAATTTGCCGCACTCTTGCGGCTTGCCGAAAAAGTGTGAATGCGAAAATTTTGATAATATGTAAGCCCCTATCTATTTTCGCAGAGAGAAAAACGCCGCAGAGCCGCTTCTTTAGCGGCAAACGGCGGTTGTCTCTAAAAATCACGACTTTTCGCAGTGCCTTTGCACGAGAAAAGTGTGAATCCCTTTCTCTTTTGCGTTTCCGCAAACCACGCTTTGCGGAAAAAGCCCCCAATTTGCCGCGACGCGCGGCCTCGGGCAGGAAAGGTGAATTCGGCGCATACGTAATAGTGAAAGCCCTTAAAAAGCGCCGAAGAGGAAAAATCCGAACGCAGAGCCGTTTTTCCCAAAAACGGCGAACGTTGGGGTTTTCCTCAATATCACGACTTTTTGAGTGCCTTTGCGCTCAAAAAGTGTGAACCCTTTTAGTTCAATTTCTTATGCTCCCCCGTCACCGAGAAGATGACCCACTCCGCGATGTTGGAGGCGTGGTCGCCGATCTTTTCCAGATACTTGGCGATCATGAGAAGGTCGAGCGCCTGTTCGCCGTTGGCGTCTTCGTCGATCTCTTTATGCACGACGCCCGTGACTTTTCCCTTGACGACGTCGAAAAGGTCGTCCACCGCGTCGTCCGCGCGGCAGACTTCCTTCGCCTTCTCCACGCTGTGTTCGACAAAGGATTCGACCGCCTTTTTGACCATGTCGCGCACCTTTTCCGCCATTTCCGAGATCTCGTTGAGGTGCTCCGCATACGGCAGCCTGCTCATTTTGATGACCAGATCGGAAATGTCGACCGCCTGGTCGGCGATGCGCTCCATATCGGTGATCATCTTCATGGCGCTGGTGACAAAAAGAAGGTCGCTCGCCACCGGCTGCTGCTTTAAGATGAGTTTGAGGCAGAGGCGCTCGATCTCCATCTCCTTTTCGTCCACCTGCGTCTCGATGCCCTTGGTCTTTTGCGCGAGCGCCACGTCCTGTTTTTCGAGGGCGCCGACGGCGTCGTCGATAGCCTTGCAGTTGAGGCTGCCCATTGCGATGAGCTCGTCTTTGAGGAGCGCGAGCTGCTCGTCGAATTGTCTCCTTGTCATATCAACCGAATCTCCCTGTGATATAGTCCTCCGTCCGCTTGTCGCGCGGGCGGTTGAAAATTTCGTCCGTGACGCCGTATTCGATGAGGTCGCCCAAAAGAAAGAACGCCGTCTTGTCCGAAATGCGCGCCGCCTGCTGCATATTGTGCGTGACGATGACGATGGTGTATTTATCCTTGATCTCCTGCGCGAGGTCTTCGATCTTGGAAGTCGAAATGGGGTCGAGCGCGCTCGTCGGCTCGTCCATGAGGATGACCTCGGGCTCGACGGCGAGGGTGCGCGCGATACACAGGCGCTGCTGCTGCCCGCCCGAAAGCCCGAGCGCCGACTTTTTCAGCCTGTCTTTGAGCTCGTCCCAGATGGCGGCCTGCCGCAAAGAGCGCTCGACGATCTCGTCCAGCTCCGCCTTTTTGCGGATGCCGTGGGTGCGCGGGCCGTAGGCGATGTTGTCGTATACGCTCATGGGGAAGGGATTGGGTTTCTGGAAGACCATCCCCACGCGTTTACGCAGGATATTGATGTCGACTTTGCCGTAGAGGTCGATCCCGTCGATGAGCACTTCGCCCGTGATCTTACAGTCGGCAACGAGATCGTTCATGCGGTTGAGCGTCTTTAAAAAGGTGGACTTGCCGCAGCCCGAAGGCCCGATAAAGGCGGTGATCTCCTTTTCCTTGATGTCCATGGAAATACTTTTCAGGGCATGGAAGTTCCCGTAATAGAGGTTGAGATCGTGTACGTTGAATTTATCCGCCCGCTGCGTGTTTTCTGCCGTATACACGTTTTAATACTCCTTTTTTAATTTATTGCCGATCAGCTCCGCCGCCGCATTGATGAGGACGACGAGGATGATGAGCACGACCGCGACCGCCCACGCTTCGCCCGCGTGCTGGTTGCCTTCGCTGATGAGCGCGTACATATAGACGGTGAGGGTGCTGCCCTGTTCCATGAGCCCGGAAGGGTGCAGCGCGTTGCGGGGAGAGCCCGCCGTGAAGACGAGCGCCATCGTTTCGCCGACCACGCGCCCGAGCCCCAAAATGACGCCCGAGATGATGCCGGGCATCGCCGAAGGCAGGATGATGACGAAGATGGTGCGCAGTTTCCCCGCGCCGAGGGCGTAAGAGCCTTCGCGGAAGGAATCGGGCACGGCGCGCAGCGCCTCCTCCGTCGTGCGCATGATGAGGGGCATGATCATCATGGTCATGGTGAGGATGCCGCCCATGAGGGAATACCCCCAGCCGAACAATTCGGTAAAGACGATGAGCCCGAAAATACCGTAGACGATGGACGGGATGCCCGAGAGGGTCTCCGCCGCCACGCGCACGATCTTGACGAAGATGTTGGTCGAGCGCGCGTATTCGACCATGAATACCGCCGCAAAGATGCCGATGACGCCCGCGATGAGAAGGGACATGAGCGCGATGACGACGGTGTTGATGAGCGCCGGCATCATGGAAAGGTTTTCCGCCGTGCGCGTCCAGGCAAAGAGGGAGAGCCGCAGGTTGGGGATTCCTTTCGCGAAGGTATACCCGAGCACCCACAGCACCGCCGCCGCCGAAAGCGCCGCGCCGATGCAGACGAAGATAAATAACACAAAGGAGAAGGGCTTATTGAGATAGGCGCGCAGTTTGTCGCCCGCGCTCTGGCGGTTGATGGGCACGATATCGCGCGCGTCCACTTCCCCTTCTTTTAAAACAAGTTCTTTTGCCATAGTCCCTGCCTCTCAGTATTTCTTCTTTTTGAGCATCATGACGATGGTCGTGATGATGAGCACGATGACGAACAGCACCGCCGCGACCGCGATGAGAGACGCGCGCTCCAGATTGTAAGGATCCGCATAGCCCATGCCCGAAGAGATCGCCGACGCGAGGGTGATGAAGGGATCGGCGAGCGAATCGGGGATCTGGGCGATGTTGCCGCAGATGAGGGAGATCGCCGCCGTTTCGCCGATGGCCCTGCCCATGCCGAGGATGACCGCCGTCAAAATGCCCGAACCCGCCGCGGGGAACATGGTCTTGACGATGGCGCGCTCCTTGGTGGCGCCGAGCGCCACGGCGCCCTCGTAAAAGCTCTTGGGCACGGCGCGCAGCGAATTTTCGGAGATACTGATGATGGTCGGCAGCACCATGATGCCGAGGACGACGGACGTCGTGAACAGGTTATAGCCCGCACCGCCGAACATCTCCGCCGAAAAGGGTACGATGGTCGTCAGACCGAAATAGCCGTAGACGATGGACGGGATGCCCGCCAGAATGTTGGTGAGCGGCTTCAAAATTTTATACAGCCATGCGGGGCAGTAGAACGCCATGAAGATCGCCGTCAGAAGCCCGACAGGCACGCCGACGATGAGGGCGCCGACGGTGGAAAGCACCGTGCCGATGACGAGGGAGCCGATCCCGAAGCGCCCGCTGCGGATGATCCATTTTTCGTCGGTGATGAACTTGACCCAGCCGATCTCGTTGATGGTGGGGATCGCCTGCGCCAGCAGATAGACGCAGATGACCCCGACCGCCATGATGAAAACTGCCGCCGCGAAGGCGAAGAGCGCCTTCATGGCGATCTCTTTGACGATATTTTTGGTGTCGGCCCTGCTTAACGCCGCGCTTTTGGCGGCAGCCGCACTGTTTTGTTGCATTCCGATCCCTCCGTAAAAGCCTTTGAAAGCGCGCAACGCGGGCCGACGGCATGACCCCCGACCCGCTCGCTCATTATTCGGTTTGATTACGCTTTGAACCCGTCAATGTCTTCCCAAGAGGTGATCTCTTCGGTGTAGATCCCCTTCAGCTGGGCGATGGTGATGTTCGTGACGGGGTTTTCGGGGTTGACGACGACGGCGATACCGTCCGAGCAGAGCTGTTTGATGGTCATCTTGCTGCCGTCGTTAAAGTCGGCGCTCGAAACCTCTTTGGAAGCCATGCCGATATCCGACCTGCCCCCTTCCGCGTCGGTGATACCCTGGCCGGAACCGCCGCCGCCGACAGAGACGGTGACCGTCTGGCCGAGCTCTTCTTTCACGAGCGCGACAAAGTCCGCCGCCAGTTTTTCCATCAGAGGGCCGACGGAAGTGGAGCCGCTGAGGGAAATGGAAGTATCGGTAAACGCAGCCGCGGGCACTTCATACGCCGAAGCGTTCTCCACGATGCTGACATACCCTTCGTCCGCGATGATCTCCTGCGCGTCGCTGCTGTCAAAATATTCGATGAACTCTTTGAGCAGGTCGCTTGAATTGCTCGTCTGATACATCAGTTCAAAGGGACGGGCGACTTTATAGGTGCCGTCTTTGACCGTCTCTTCGCTCGGGCTGACCCCTTCGACGGAGAGCGCCTTGACGGTGGCGTCTACCGAGCCGAGGGAAATATAGCCGATGGCGTCTTTATCCTTTGCCACTGCCGAGAGGACCGCGCCGGTGGAAGAGTGCTGCGCCGCCCCTGCATAGAGGTCTTCTTCTTCCACGCCGATGAGTTCCAAAAACGCGTCGCGCGTGCCCGAACCGCTCTCACGGTTGAATACGACGATCTCCGTACCGTCGCCGCCGCAGCCGACTGCCGCAAAGCCGATCCCTAAGGCGAGCGCCGCGCTCGCAACTGTCATGATGATTTTTTTCATCTTCTTGTTTTCTCCTTCTTGATTTGTGCTTTCAGTATAGCCCTTATTTGTATAAAAGTATCGCGGAATTTGTCACTAAGTTGTAATAAAATCGCGGCGCTTTTCTCCCTTTTTTCTTTCAATATTATACATTGCGCCAAAGAAGGAAAACTATCCGCGAAAAATTTTTTTGCGCCGTTTTTGGGCGAAACGTTCTCATTTTTTTGTTCCGAAGCAAAAAAAACGGCCTTCCCCGCCAAGGGAAAGCCGCATTTTGCCGCGTTTTCATGTCATTGTTTTTTGCGCTCGTAGCGCACGAAGAGATAGGCAAGCACGCTGCCCGCCGCAAACAGGAGGACGCCGAGGACAAGATCGAGCGCGAAGGGGGCGCCGCCCGCCCAGCTTTTGTAGACGGCAAAGACGTCCGGGTTGAAGAACATGGTCACGACAGAGCCGAGCGAGAGCCCCGTGATGAGGAAAAAGGCGGGTTTGCGCTTTTTGGCGAAGATCTTGTCGAGCGCCTTGGAGAAGGTAAAGAGCCCCGCCAGAAAGCCCGCTGCGAGACAGAGATAGACTAAAAAGACGTGCGGGTTCTGCTGCCAGTAGGAAAGGTGCACGGAGTCCATGAGGGAAGAGAAATAGCCGAAGACCATGAGCATGGCGGTGGCGGAAAGCCCGGGCACGACCTGCGTGACGGCGACGATATAGCCGAGGAACAAAAAGAGGAGATAATGATACCAGGAAAGGTTTTCCAGAGAATGCGCGCTTTCCGTGCCGAAGACGGAAAAGAGGCTGACGGCGACGGGGATCGAAAGCCCGAGGACAAACAGCAGTATGCGCGGCGGCGTCTTCTTCTCCCCCGCGATCTCGTCTTTGACGGCGGGGAAAGCGCCGAACATGAGCCCCGCAAACAGCCCGATGACGGTGAAAGGGGAAACTTCGAGCGCCTTCTGCACGGCGAAAAAGCCGACCACAAAGCCGATGACAAGCCCTATCCCGATGGGCAGAAGGAAGGCAAAGCAGCGCCTGAATTTTCTGAAGAGGTTGCCGATCGCAAACAAAAATTTGCGGTACAGCTTGAAGATGATGGCGACGGTGGAGCCGCTGATCCCGGGAACGATGACGGCAAGCCCGATGAAGATGCCCAAAAGCCCGCTCTTTGCGACCGCCTTGCCGTCCTTATAGCGGAGCTGTTCCGCGTCGATCGCGTCTTCCTCTTTTTGCGCGGAAGGCGCGCCGCCCCCCTGCTCCGTGCAAGGCTCGCCGCTCTCTCGCTCCGTACAAAGCCCGCCGCTTTCCTGCTCTTTGCAGAGCGGCTCCTTGTTTTCCCCTTTATCGTAAGCGGGGCCCTCTTTCCCGCCCTCGCGGGCGTTTTGCGGGGCCTGTTCCGCTTTTGGGGAGACGTCTTGTGTTTTTATGTCCTTTTCTTCCTGCATATCTTCCTCATGCGCGCCCTGCGAGCGCCTGTATTTTGAGCGCGAGATCGCGCGCGGTGAGTTTTGCCTCTTTTGCCTGTTCTTCCGTCCCCGCATGGGAGAAGAATTTTTTCTCCGCGCCCATGATCTTGAGCGCCGCGGGCACGGCGTTTTGCGCGTAAAATTCGGCGACGGCACTGCCGAAGCCGCCTTCGGCAAACCCCTCCTCAAAGGTGACGATCTTTCGGCCCGCGAACTTTTTGAGCAG
>CALWCR010000074.1 GCA_944376445.1 uncultured Clostridia bacterium
CCTTAAAATGCGGCAAAGAGGAAAAATCCGAACGCAGAGCCGTTTTTTCTCAAAAAACGGCGAACGTTGGGGTTTTCCTAAGAATCACGACTTTTCGCAGTGCATTTGCACGAGAAAAGTGTGAACCCACTTCTCTTTTGCGTTTCCGCAAACCGCGCTTTGCGGAAAAAGCCCCCAATTTGCCGCGACGCGCGGCCTTAGGCAGGAAAGGTGAATTTGCCGCATATATGGTAGTGTAAGCCCTTAAAATGCGGCAAAGAGGAAAAATCCGAACGCAGAGCCGTTTTTCCCAAAAACGGCGAACGTTGGGGTTTTCCTGAAAATCACGACTTTTTGAGTGCCTTTGCGCTCAAAAGTGTGAATCCATTTCTCTTTCGCGTTTCCGCAAACCACGCTTTGCGGAAAAAGCCCCCTATTTGCCGCGACGAGCGGCCTCGGGCAGGAAAGGTGAATTTGCCGCATATATAATAGTGTAAGCCCTTAAAAAGCGGCAAAGAGGAAAAATCCGAACGCAGAGCCGTTTTTTCAAAAAACGGCGAACGTTGGGGTTTTCCTCAATATCACGACTTTTTGAGTGCCTTTGCGCTCAAAAAGTGTGAACCCCTCAATGCCTCTTCTCCAGCTCCGTGCACACGTCCGAAAGTTTGACGCCCGCGTTTGCGAGCAGGACGAGGGTGTGATAGAAAAGATCCGCGCATTCGCCCACGATCTCTTCCTTGTCCCCGTTTTTGGCGGCGATGACCAGTTCCACCGCCTCTTCGCCCGTCTTTTTGGCGATCTTGTCTACCCCCTTGCCGAAAAGATAGGCGGTGTAGCTCCCCTCCTCGGGATTTTCCTTCCTGTCCTCGACGATGCGCTGCAGCCGCCCCAGCATCTCCGCGCCCGCGCCGCATTCCTTCACGGGGGTGAAAAAACAGCTGTACTCGCCCGTATGGCAGGCGGCGCCGGTCTGCTCCACCTTCAAAAGGACGCAGTCTTTATCGCAGTCGACAAAGACGCCGCGCACCTTTTGCAGATGCCCGCTCTCTTCCCCCTTTTTCCACAATTTCTGCCGCGAACGGCTCCAATAATGAGCGTAACCCGTTTCCAGCGTCTTGCGGTACGCCTCTTCGTTCATATATGCCTGCATGAGCACTTCTCCGCTCTCGAAGTCCTGCGCGATCGCGCAGACCAGCCCGTGCGCATTCCATTTCAGTTCCTGCATACTCAGCTCCTCCTCACGGGGATGCCCCGCTCCGCCAGATATTCTTTCAATTCCCGCATTCCGATCTCTTTGAAGTGGAACAGCGACGCCGCCAGCGCCGCGTCCGCCTTCCCCTCCGTCAGAACGTCGGCAAAGTCCTGCATTTTGCCCGCCCCGCCCGAAGCGATGACGGGGATATTGCCCGCCTCCGGGACCCGCCGCGTCAGTTCGATATCGTAGCCCGATTTTGTGCCGTCTTTATCCATGCTGGTCAAAAGCACCTCTCCCGCGCCGAGCGACGCCGCCTTCTTCACCCATTCGAGCACGTCCAGCCCCGTATTGACCCTGCCGCCGTTGCGGTAGACGTCCCACGAGCCGCGCCCGTTGCGCTTGGCGTCTACGGCGAGGACGACGCATTGGGAACCGAATTTTGCCGCCGCCTCCGCGATGAGGGAAGGCTCGGCGATCGCCGCGGAATTGACGGCGATCTTGTCCGCCCCCGCCGAAAGCAGGAGCCTGAAATCTTCCGCCGAACGGATCCCGCCGCCCACGGTGAGGGGGATGAACACCTGCTCGCTCGCGCGGCTCAAAATATCGACGGCGGTCTTTCTGCCGTCGCTGGAGGCGGTGATGTCTAAAAAGACGATCTCGTCGGCGCCGATCCCGTCATACGCCTTGGCGATCTCCACGGGGTCGCCCGCGTCGATGAGATTGATGAAATTGACTCCCTTGACCACCCTGCCCTTGTCGATGTCGAGGCAGGGGATGATGCGTTTGGATAACATAAACCTTCCCGTGTCGCGCCCTTACCCGCGGGCGGCGTCTTCCGCTTCCTGCAGCGTGAGCGCCCCTTCATAGAGCGCCTTGCCGAGAATGGCGCCGTATACGCCGCTCTCGCTCAGGTTCTTGATGTCTGCGGCGGAGGCGACCCCGCCCGAGGCGATGACGTCCAGCCCCGTCTCCTTTTGCAGCCGCACCGTTTCCGCCACGTTAACGCCGCGCATGGCGCCGTCTCTGGAAATATCGGTGAACAGCGCGCAGGAGATGCCCATCCGCTTGCATTGTTTTCCGAAGGCGACCGCGGAAACGTCCGTCGTCTCCGTCCAGCCGCGCACGGCGAGCATACCGCCCTTGGCGTCGATGCCCGCGACGATCTTGTCCTTATATTCATAGGCGGCGAGGGCGAACGAATCGGGATCGGCGACTGCCATCGTGCCGACGATCACCCTGTCCGCGCCCGCTTCCAGCCGGCGGGCAATATCGGAAAGTTTTCTCAACCCGCCGCCGCTTTGCACCTTGACGGCAAAGCGCTTTTTGATCTCGCGGATGAGGGGCTCTATCCCCCCTTCCCCCGAAAAAGCGCCCGAAAGGTCGACCACGTGCAGCCATTTTGCGCCCGCCTGCACCCACTTTTCGGCAAACGCCAAAGGGTCTCCGTAATCGGTCATCTGTTCCCGCTCCCCTTTATAGAGGCGCACCGCCCTGCCTTCCAGGACATCGATCGCAGGAAATAAAATCATCTTGCCTCCCTTTGCGCCGTCACATACGGCAGAAATTTTTTAAAAGTTTCAGTCCCGCTTCCCCGCTCTTTTCGGGGTGGAACTGCACGCCGAACACGTTGCCCGCATACACGGCGGAAGGATAAGTGCAATAATACTCCGTCTTCGCCGCGGCGAACCGCTCCGGGCAGTCGGCGCGGTAGCTGTGCACGAAATAAAAACACGTCCCTTCATCGATCCCCGCAAAGAGAGGGGTCTTCAGCGAAGCGACGGCGTTCCAGCCGATCTGCGGGATCTTCCCCTCCGTAAAACGGACGGCGCTGCCTTCGACAAAGCCGAGCCCCGCCGTCTCGCCGTCTTCATAGCTTTTTTGGAGCAAAAACTGCATCCCGAGGCAGATACCTAAGATCTTGGCGTCTTCCGCCCGCTCTTTGACGTAGGAAGAAAGCCCCGAGCGTTCCATCTCCGCCATGCCCGCGGCAAACGAACCGACGCCGGGGAGGATGAGTTTTTCGCAGCCGTCCAGCACCGCGCGTTCGCCCGAGATGACGGCGCGCTCGCCGATGTGTTCGAGCGCCTTTTGCACCGAACGCAAATTGCCCATGCCGTAATCGAGGATGCCGATCACTTTACAGCGCTCCTTTGGAGGAAGGGATGACGTCGGACACGATCCTGACCGCGTCCTGCACGCACTTTGCGAGCGCCTTGAACACCGCCTCCGCCTCGTGATGGAGGTTGCCCCTCTTCAGAAGGTCGATATAGAGGTTGACGCCCGCGTTGAAGGCGAAGGCGCGCATGAACTCTTCCACGAGCTCCGCGTCAAATTCGCCGATCTTGCCCGCAAGTTTCTTTTCAAAATTCAAAAAAGGCCTGCCCGAAATATCCAGCGCGACGAGCGCGGCGCACTCGTCCATGGGCACCACCCTGTCGGCAAAGCGGGCGATGCCGCGCTTGTCGCCGAGCGCCGTCTTGAACGCCTGCCCGAGGCAGATGCCGACGTCTTCCACGCTGTGATGGAAGTCCACGTCCGTATCCCCCTTGCAGCGCACGGCAAGGTCCATGCCCGCGTGCACCCCCAAAAGTTCGAGCATATGGTTGAGAAAGCCGACGCCCGTATCGACGGAGACTTTTCCCGTTCCGTCCAGCTCCAGCGCCAACCGTATTTCCGTCTCCCGCGTCTTGCGGGAAATTTCCGCGTTTCTCATTTTCTTTCCCCCTTTGTGCGCAGCCGCACCGCATTGGCATGGGCGAACAGCCCTTCCGCCTCCGCGAGGCGGATGACGTCTTCCGCGTCCTTGTGCAGCGCCTCTTCTTTATAGCCGATGACGCTCATCTTGCGCAGGAAGGTGTCGCGGTTGAGCGCCTCGAAAAACCGCGCCGTGCCCCCCGTAGGCAGGGTATGGTCGGGCCCGGCGAAGTAATCGCCGAGCGGTTCGCTCGTCCATCTGCCCAAAAACACCGCGCCCGCGTTGACGATCTTGGGCAGAAGCTCTTCGCAATCTTCCGTCGCCAGCTCTAAGTGTTCGGGCGCGACGGCGTTGGCGACGGCGCACGCCTCGTCCATATCCTTGACGAGGATGATGCCGCCCGAATGCTCCACCGAATAAGACGCGATCTCCGCCCGCGGCAGGAGGGCGAGCTGCCGCTCCGTCTCCACCTGCACCGCGCGCGCAAACCCTTCATCGTCCGTCAAAAGGATGGCGCGGGCGCGCTTGTCGTGCTCCGCCTGCGAGAGGATGTCCGCCGCGATGAACACGGGATCCTGCCGCCCGTCGGCGATGATGAGGATCTCGGAAGGGCCCGCGAGCATATCGATGCCCGCCGCGCCGCAGACCTCCTTCTTTGCGAGGGTGACGAAGATGTTGCCCGGCCCCGCGATGACGTCCGCCTTGGGAACGCTCTCCGTGCCGTAAGCGAGAGCGGCGATCGCCTGCGCCCCGCCCGCCTTCATGATCTTTTCCGCGCCGCACAGATCCGCCGCGACGATGATCGCGGGGTGCACCTTGCCTTCCTTGGCGTGCGTCGCCACGACGATATGCCCGACTCCCGCCGCCTTGGCGGGGAGCACCCCCATCATGACCGAACTGAAAAGGGGCGCCGTGCCGCCCGGGACGTAGATGCCCGCCCGTTCCACCGCGCGCATGACATACCCCGTCATGCGGCCGCCGCGGATGACCACGTCGTCCTTGACGGGACGGCGGCTGTGATAGGCGAAGATGTTCGCCGCCGCCTTCTTCATCGATTCCAAAAGCCCGGCATCGACGGCGGCATACGCCTCTTCGATCTCGACGGGGCTCACATACAGCGTGTCTTTGCCGAGCACGGTTCCGTCAAATTTCTCGCAATAGGAAAAGAGAGCGGCGTCTCCGCCTTCCCGCACGCCGCGCACGATGGCGCGCACCGTTTCGGCGGCCGCCTCGTCTTCGATGCCGCTGCGGGTCAGGATGGCGGCAGCTTCCGCCGCGCTTTGATAGATCTTTAACTTCATCGTCCTTCTCCGACGTATTTTTTCATTTCCGCGATGAGGGGCAAAATCTCCTCCGCCTTCGTTTTCAGGCGCACTTTGTTGGCGACAAGGCGAGCCGAAATATCGAACACCTCTTCCAGCACCTCCAGCCCGTTGGCGCGGAGGGTGCCGCCCGACTGCACGATGTCAAAGATGACGTCGGACAGTCCCGTGAGCGGCGCAAGTTCGATGGAACCGTGCAGCGGGATGATCTCCACGTCTTCCCCGCGGGAATAGTAGAGCTTTTTCGCCGTCTCCACATACTTTGTGGCGACCCTGAGCCGCGGCTTTTTCAGCATGGCGCGCATTTCGGGAGCGCCCGCCACGCAGAGCTTGCACTTTTCAAAGCCGAGGTCGAGCATTTCGTAAAGGTCCGCCCCCGCTTCCAGCAGGGTGTCCTTGCCCGCGACCCCGACGTCGGCGATGCCGTATTCGACATAAGTGGGCACGTCTGCGGGTTTGACGAAGAAAAAGCGGAATTTTTTATCCGGCGTTTCGAGGACGAGCTTGCGCGTCTCCTCTTTGAGGATCTGCGCGCGGATGCCGCAGCGGATGAAGATGTCCGCGCACGAATCCGCGAGCCGCCCTTTGGCGAGCGCGACGTTCAGCATTGTGCCTTTCCTCCTTTTTTCACCGCGCCGAGCGCCCTGGAAAGCCCGATGGCAAAGCCGACCGCGGCGAGATTTTTACCGAACTGAGCGCACAGCCCGTCGTATCTGCCCCCCGAAAGGACGGGCGCGCCCGCCCCCGCGGCGAGCCCCGTAAAGACCATGCCCGAATAGTACGCCAGGCTCTTGACGGTGCCGAGGTCAAAGGAGACATATTTCTCCGCCCCCCGCTCTTTGAGCTGCGCATACACCTTTTTTAAATGGGAAAGGGAGGAAAGCGCCAGCGGATTGTCGGTCAGTTTTTCCGCTTCGGACAAGACCTGCGCCCCGCCGAACAGGGACGGAAGGGCGAGGATCGCCGCCTGCGCCTTGGCGGACGCGCCGTGGGCTTTGAGCGCGATCTCGGTGTTGACCGCGTCTTTGGCGTTGATGTAGCCGCGGATCTCCTCCGCCGCCTCTTCCGAAAGCCCGCTGCCTTCCAAAAGCCCCTTATAAAACCCGACGTGGCCGATGTCGATGATAAAATCTTCGACGCCGACCGCCTTAAGGCATTCCGCCGCAAAGGCGACGGCGCAGGCGTCGGACGCGGCGCCCTCTTCCCCGAAGATCTCCACGCCCGCCTGGGCGACCTCGCGCTCGCTGTTGCCGCCCGCGGAAAAATCATAGATATTGGAAAAATAATACAGTTTTGCCCGCTCGCTGCCGAGCTTGGTCGCCGCGATACGCGCCGCGGCGAGGGTCATGTCCGGTCTTAAGACGATGAGTTTGCCGTCCCTGTCCGTCATCTTGAACATCTGCGACTGCTCGACGGCGCTGCGGATCCCCGCGAACGTGTCATAATATTCCAGCCCCGCCGTGCGAACGGGCAAAAAACCCTCCCCGCGGAACTTTAGCCGCAGCACCTCTTCCGCCCCTTCGAGCGCCATACACTCCTCGGGCAACACGTCGCGCACGCCCGCTGGCAATTTGAAATACGCCATTTACTCTCCCCTTCCGCCGCGGCGGGAAGCGTTTTTCCCTTCGGCGCGCCGCAGCATTTTTATACGTTTATGCACCATATCGCGCATAAAACGGATTTTTAAGCGCCGTTTTGTATATTTTAACATTTTTATACACGGCCTGTCAATGATATGCGCTCAGTTGAGGACGACCTCTTTGAGGCTTTCGTACTTTTTGAGGGCAATTTCCCGCAAAAGGGCGTTCTCGCCCGCGGCGAACGCCTCGTCGGCGAGTTTTTTCGCCTCAAAGATGACCTCGGGCGGATAGCGAAGGTTTTTGATCTCGCTCAAAAACCTGCCGCTTTGGCGGGTGCCGAGAAAGTCGCCGCCGCCCCGCATTTTCAGATCGTATTCGGCGATTTTGAACCCGTCGGTGTTTTGTTTGATGACGGAAAGGCGCTCGCGCGCGTCCTCGCTGTCCGAACCGCAAAGGAGAAAACAATAGCTCTTTTTTTCTCCTCTTCCGACCCGCCCTCGCAGCTGGTGCAGCTGCGAAAGCCCGAACCGTTCGGCGTTATAGATGACCATGATGGTCGCGTCGGGCACGTCGATGCCCACTTCGATGACCGTCGTGGAGACGAGGCAGTCGTACTTTTTTTCCTTGAACGCCCGCATGATCTCCGCCTTTTCCCTGTCCTTCATCTTTCCGTGCAAAAGGGCGAAGCGCACGCGCGGCAGGCGGTTTTTCAGTTCGTCGTAAAGCTCGGAAACGCTCATGAGCGAGCCTTCCTCGTCCCCTTCGATCTTGGGGCAGACGAAATAACTCTGATTGCCCTTTTTCGCCTCTTCGCCGATATAAGCGAGCATATCGTCGTACTTGCGGTAAGGGACGATGGCCGTCACCACCTCGGCGCGCGCCTTGGGTTTATCCTTGATCTCGGAGATGTCAAGATCGCCGTAAAAGATGAGCGAAAGGGTGCGCGGGATGGGCGTCGCGGACATGACGAGCATATCCGTCCCCTCCCCCTTTTCGCCGAGGGCGCTGCGCTGCGCCACGCCGAAGCGGTGCTGCTCGTCGCAGACGGTGAGGGCGAGGCTGCAAAAGCGCACGTCTTGCTGAATGACGGCGTGGGTGCCGCAGACGATGCGCGCCTGCCCGGAAGCGATCTGCTCCTTTGCGGCGCGCTTTTCTTTGGCGGAAGCAGAACCCGAGAGGAACACGGCGGGATATTCGGGCAGCATCTTGCACACGAGGGCATAGTTTTGGGCGGCGAGCACTTCCGTCGGGGCGATGAACGCCGCCTGATAGCCGCTTTTTGCCGCCATGAAAAGGGCGGCGAGGGCGACGGCGGTCTTGCCGCTGCCTACATCCCCCTGCAGGAGCCTGTTCATGAGCACGGGAGCGTGCAGGTTTTTATAAATGTCATCGACGGCGCGCTTCTGCCCTTCGGTGAACGCGAAGGGGAAGCGGGCGCAGAACGCCTTCACCTCCTCCGCCGTACAGCCGTAGCGGCGGGTGCGCGCGTCCTCTTTATCCCCCTTGATATATTTGAAGGCGGCAAGGAGAAGAAAGTATTCTTCTAAAGCGATGCGCGCCGCGGCGGCGTCTTTTGCGGCCTCCGAAGGGGGATCGTGTATGTCTTTATACGCCGCCGCCAGGGAGGAAAGCCCGTATTTTTTGACGGCGGCGGGCGGGATGACGGTCTGCGGCAGGCATGTTTGCAGGGCGGAGGCGATCATGCCGCGCATGGCGCCCTGGGTGAGCGCGCCCTTCAGCGGATAGACGGGCACGATCCCCTTCAGGCGGTAATTTTTGTCCAGCGGCTCGAAGGTGGGATTGACCATGGAGACGGAACCGAACTTGTTCTGCACCCTGCCGTAAAAGAGGTATTCCCCTTCCTTGAGCTTTTGCTTGACGTAAGGGGCGTTGAACCAGACGACGGAAAAGAGTTCGCCGTCCTGGTCGCACCAGACTTTGACAAAGCTGCGCCTGCCCGTGTAGACGGTCTGCGGGGGCGAAGCGACGCGGCAGGCGATGAGCGCCATGTCGTTATGATAGCAGGAAGAGAGCCTGACCCTGTGCGTGAGGTCGAGATAGCTGCGCGGATAAAAGCGCACCAGGTCTTCGGGCGTGAAGATGTTCAGTTTGTTGAGGTCTTTGAGCCGCTTTTCGGTGACCCCTTTGAGTTTGGCAAGTTCCATGCCCCCTCCTTACCCGCCCGCGCGGGAAAAATGGAAAACGGCGGGTAATTTCGCCCCGCCGTATGTCTTCGTTTTTATTCAAGCGATACGATATAATAATAAATGGGCTGGCCGCCGTAGTGGAAATCCACGTCGCAGTCGGGAAACTGTTCGGCAACTTTGGCGGTGAGCGCTTCCGCGTCCTCCTCCGTCACGTCTTTGCCGTAATAGAGGGTGATGATCTCGTGCGTGCTCTCTTTGAGCCGCGAGATGAGCGCCAGCAGGGTCTCGTCCACCGAATCCCCCTTGGCGAGGATCTTTTTGTCGTCAAGGCCGATGATGTCCCCTTCTTTGAGGTCGAAGCCGTTGACGGAAGTGGAGCGGACGGCATAGGTGACCTGCCCCGCCTTGACGTTGTCCATGGAATGGATCATGTCCGTCTTGTTCTCCTCCGCGCTCGCTTCCGCGTTGAAGGCGAGCGCCGCGGCAAAGCCCTGCGGGATGTTTTTGGTCGGGATGACGTGGATGGTGCGGTTGGAAACGAGCGCCTTCGCCTGCTCCGCCGCAAGGATGATGTTTTTGTTGTTGGGGAATACAAAGACGTGCTCGGCGTTGATCTTCTGCACGGCGGCGGCGATGTCGTTGGCGCTGGGGTTCATCGTCTGCCCCCCTTCGATCACGCCGTCCACGAGAAGGTCTTTGAAGATGGCGGCGACGCCGTCGCCCGCGCAGACGGCGAGCATGCCCATCTCCTTCTTTTCCGCCTCCCGCTTGGCGCGCAGGGCGCGGTTCTGTTCGAGCATATTCTCGATCTTGACGCGGTCGAGCTCCCCGAGCTCCACCGCATATTGAAGCGCCTGGCCGGGGTTGTTGGTATGCACGTGCACCTTGACAAGTTCCAGATCGCCGATACAGATGACCGAATCGCCGATCGCCATGAGCTTTTCTTTGAGCTTGTCGATGTCCGCAAGGGTGGTGCGCTTTTTCAGGTTGATGACGAAAAATTCGGTGCAGTAGGCAAATTCGATCTCACCGAGGTCGAGGTTGATGATGTCGGAATTGTCGCCGAAAACGTCTTCATCCGATTTGGCAGAGGTGTCGATGACGGCATCTTCGGGCACCTCTTCGCCGCTGGCGACGGACAAAAAGCCCCTGTACACGCACAAAAGCCCCATGCCGCCCGAGTCGACCACGCCCGCTTTTTTGAGGACGGGCAAGAGTTCGGGCGTCATGGCGAGCGCCTCTTCCCCCTTGGCGATGACGTCGGTGAGGAAGACTTTGAAGTCCCTGTATTTGGAAGCGGACGCCTTGGCAAATTCGCTCATCATCCGCGCGACGGTGAGCATCGTCCCTTCCTTGGGTTTGGAGACGGCGGAATAGGCGACCTTGGTGCCGTTTTCCATCGCCCGCGCAAACGCCTTGACGGTGATCTCTTCGTAATTTTTAAATTCCGAGCACATACCGCGGAAGAGCTGCGACAAAATGACGCCCGAATTGCCGCGCGCGCCTTTGAGGGCGCCCTTGGACACGGCGTCGCAAAGCTCGGAAAGACGGTTGGAAGAGCAGATGCCGAGCTCCTTGACCGCCGACTGTATGGTGAGGGACATATTCGTTCCCGTATCCCCGTCCGGCACGGGGAAGACGTTGAGCGAGTCCACCTTCGTCCTGTTTATTTCCAGCACCTTGGCGCCGGATATGATCATTTTACGGAACTCTGTCCCGTTGACCGTTTTTGGCATGAACTAAAATCACTCCTTTTTCGGGCGGGTCACAGTTTGACCCCGATGATATTGACGTTGACCGTGTCGACGATCATCCCCGTAAATCTCTCGACCCTGTATTTGACGCTCTCTTTGAGAGATTCGGCGACCGCGTTGATGGATACGCCGAACTTGATGACGACATACACGTCGATATAGATACGGTCCCCTCCGGTGGTGACTTTGACGCCCCTCCCCTGCGGGCTTTTGTTGAAAAGCTCGGAAAGGCTGTCCGTAAAACGGCGCGAAACGGTTTCGACGATGCCGTAACATTCCATCGCCGCCTGAGAGGCGACCTTTGCGATCGCAAGGTCGGATATTGTGATCTTCCCGTAGGCATTACTCGTACTTACTGACATAAAATGCACACTCCCGTATCACTCATATTTTATACTATTTTCTCTTCTTTTGCAAGAGAAATACGAATTTCTCGCGCAATATTTTTTTTATTTCATAAATTTTTGCCGAATCCGCGCAAAAACGATTGCTTTTTTTTGCGCGTTTTGCTATATTATTACTGCTCGCTTGAGCGGGGCGCTTTTTTTGTGCGCTCATTTTTTAACGAAACTGTCCGTGGAGGTGCCAATATGTCGAGAGTTTGCAGCGTATGCAATAAGGGTCAGAATTCCGGCAACAACGTGAGCCACAGCAACCGCAAGACGAGAAGAACGTTCAAAGCAAATGTGCAGAAAGTCAAGATCGTGAAAGACGGGAAAGTGGAATCCGCGTATGTCTGCGCGCGTTGCCTGAAAAGCGACAAAGTAGAACGCGCTTAAAACCGAACAAAAAAACCGAGGGCGGCTCCGCAAATTGCGGGGCCGCCTTTTTTGCCGCCTGTAAATCATACCGTTTCGGCGCAGCCGTAGAAAAATACCCGTATCCCTCCGCCGCAGGGCGCCTTCTTTTACAAAAAACGGCGCGGCGGAAAAAGTTTCCCGGGCGGAAAGGATTTTCCGAAGAGAAAAAACTTCCCCCAAAGATACAAAAAAGGAGCGCTCCGAAATGTGCTCTTCCCATAGGGATTTTTTAGGAACTATAAAAGGATAGCAAAAATTTTTTGCTATCCTTTTCTTTTTGCTTTGCAAACACACGACTTTCATTTGAAAGTAT
>CALWCR010000075.1 GCA_944376445.1 uncultured Clostridia bacterium
TCATGCCCAAGGAGTTTCTGGCGGTGCTCATCATCCGCGGCGAAGACGTGCTCGTCCCCGGCGGGGAGACGGTCATCCTCGGCGGCGACGTGCTCGTGACCGCCGCGCCCGAGTTTGAAAACCGCGATGAATTCGGTATGTACGAAGAATATATCGGCGAGGGCCACCCCTGGGCGGAAAAATCGGTGCGCGAACTTTCCCTGCCCCGCGGCACCCTCATCGTCATGATCAAGCGCAAAAAGGAGACGCTCGTTCCCAACGGCGCCGCCGTCATCAAGACGGGCGACGTTTTGGCGATGATCAAGCTCAAAGAGCGGGAAGAGGCCGCCGTGCCCGCGGGCGCTTAGACCGCGGGCGGATCGTCCGCACGGGCAAAAGACGGGCGCATTGCCCGCGCGCGGAAGGATAGCGGCGCGAGAAAGGGCGCAAAAAAAGAAATACGTCAGCAAAAAATGCGGGGCATTGCCGCCCAAAGCGGCAATGCCCCGCATTTTTCCCGATGACCCCGCATAGCGGGAGATGGGTTATAAAGTAAAACTTACGATGGAATTATATATCTGAGCGGCGTTCATTTCGCAAATTTTATATTTTTCTAATTTTGCGAAATATTACGCAGTACTAAGAGCGGAGGTTGCGCGCCGCAAAGAGGGCGTCTGAGAGGGCGGCGAGCCGTTCGGGGGAGATGGTCTCTCCCCGCGCCTTGTCTTCAACGCCCGCCCCGCGCAGGATGGCTGCCGCCTCTTCGCGCGAAAGGGAAAAGGCGTGCATGAGGTTGTTTTCCAGCGTCTTGCGGCGGGAGAGGAAGGCGGCGCGCACCGTCTCTTTGAACGTCTTTTCGTCTTTGACGGGGATGCGGTCCTTGATAAAGGTCAGTTTGACGACGGCGCTGTCCACGTTGGGCGCGGGCAGGAACATCCGCCGCGGCACGAAGCGCACCGTTTCGGCGGCGGCGCGCCTGGCGACGGCTGCCGTGATGGCGCCGTACTCTTGGGTGCCCGCCGAAGCGCAAAGCCGCTTCGCCACGTCGTCCTGCACCATGATGACGAGTTTTTGCACCTTCTCGCTCTCTTCGACAAATTTCATGATGAGGGGAGAAGTGATGTAATAGGGCAGATTGGCGACCACCGAATAGGGCGGAAGGTCTCTCTCCAGCGCCTTCATGTCCTCCCGCAGAAAATCGCGGAAGACGACTTCGGCATTTTCCGTGCCCGCGAGGGTCTCGGCGAGCACGGGCTGCAATTTTTTGTCGATCTCGTAGGCGATGACCCTGTCCGCCGCCTTGGCGAGCGCGCGCGTGAGCGTGCCCGCCCCGCAGCCGATCTCAAGGACGGTGCCGCCTTCCACCTGCGCCGCCTTGACGATGCTCTCGAGCAGGTTTTCGTCCGAAATAAAGTTCTGCCCGAACTGTTTTTTGAATGTAAAGCCGTGCCGTGCAAGGACGGCGCGCAGATTTTCCATAAAACGGCTCCCGAAAAGATGTATAAGCTGCCCGCGCTCGGGCATACTGAGAGGGCAAACCCTCTTTCTGCCGCCGCTTAGGCGGCGCAAGGGGGCGGACAGGGCGCTTTTTTCGCCCTCACAAATGAGAAGCGGGGGAAACTGCCCGTCCGGGCGGGCTTCCCCCGATATTTTTTTAGGCGATGAAGGGGCGCACTTTCAGCGTCACGCCGCAGCTTTGCGCGATGGCGCGGCACATGGCGATCTTTTCTTCCCCGATGACGTCCACGACCGAAAACCAGGTGTCGATGCCCCGCGCGGCGCACTTCTTCGCAAAATCCTGCAGCGCGTAAAATGCCTCTTGCCCGAAGGCGGGGCGGCACAGCGCCGCATAATCCGCCGCCGTCGCCTCGTTGAGGCTGACGTTGATCTTGTCGGTAAAGCGGGCGAGCTCTCCCGTCACGTCCCGCTTGTGGATGAGGTTCGCCTGCCCGTTGGTGTTGATGCGCACCGTGCCGCCCCGTTTTTTGATCTCTTGCGCGATCTCCGAAAGGACGCCGAGGCGCAGCGTCGGTTCGCCGAACCCGCAAAACACATATTCGCGGTATGCGCCGATGCCAGAGGGCAGCCGCGCGATGACGTCGTCTGCCGAGGGCTCGCGCGCGAGCCAGAGCTTATGCCCGAAATAGTCCGATTTTTCGTTGCGCACGCAGAAGATGCAGTCGTTGGTGCATTTGCTCGTCAAGTTGATATAGAGGTTTTCGCCCAGCGCATAGGTAAACGTTTCAAACTTTTCCATGTCCGTTCTCCCGTTTTTCGTCGTTCATCTTATAAAAGAGGGTGCGCGCGTTCTTTTCGATCCTCTCGGCGAGCGCTTGCGTCTCCTCGCCGCGCAGCGCCGCCAGCTTCGCATAGACGAGCGCCACGTTTTCGGGGGTGTTGAGGGTGCCGCGGAAGGGCTCGGGCGCGAGATAGGGCGAATCGGTCTCGGCGAGCAGCCTGTCGGCAGGCACTGCCTTGGCAGCTTCGTCCGCCCTGCGCGCGTTTTTGAAGGTCACCGGCCCCGCAAAGGAGATATACAGCCCCAGCTTCAGGTACTCTTTCGCCGTTTCGGGGCTGCCGGAAAAGCAGTGCATCACCCCGCCGCGCGCAAGTTTTGCGCGGTTGTCTTTGAGGATGCGCAGGGTATCCTCCGCCGCGTCGCGGCTGTGGATGACGACGGGCAGGGAGAGCGCGTCGGCAAGTTCGAGCTGTTCGCAAAACGCGCGCTTTTGCGCCTCTTTGTCGGCGCCGCCGTAATGGTAGTCCAGCCCGATCTCCTCGACGGCGACTCCCTTCGGCGAGGAAAGAAGGCCTGCGATGCGTCCGTAGTCCCCTTGCGCAAGGTCGGCAAGGTTGGAGGGATGGACCCCCGCCGCAAAGTACAGCATGGGCTCCTCTTTTGCCATGTTTGCCGCCAAAAGGGAAGAAGCGTAGTTCCAGCCCGCGTTGACGACGGCGTCCACCCCCGCCGCCCTGAGGGAGGAAAGAAGGGAGGGGATGTCTCCGTATTTATCTTCGTAATTGAGGTGTGCGTGCGTGTCGATGTACATAGTTTTCCTGCCCTGCCGAAAATCGCGGGGGCGCGCCGCGGCGCGCCCCCGCTTTCACTTGAAAAGATCAGAAGATGCCGCTGCCGTCCTCGATCCCGCCTTCGGGGGAGATGAGGCGGAGGTTGCCGTCCTTGTCTTCCGCGCAGAGGATCATCCCTTCGCTCACGATGCCGCGCAGCTTTGCGGGCTTTAAGTTGGTGACGGCGACGATGCTCTTGCCCACCATCTCTTCGGGGGTGTAGAACTTGGCGATGCCGCTCACGATCGTGCGCGTCTCCTGCCCGAAGCGGACGGTGTTTTTGAGCAGCTTGTCGCTCTTTTCCACCTTTTCCCAGGCGATCACTTTGCCCACCTGCATCCGCACCTTGGAAAAATCCCCGATGCCGATCTCGGCGGGATAGGCTTCTTCGTCCTTTTCGGGCGCGGGTTTTGCCGCTTTTTGCGCGGGCGCGGGTTTTGCCTCTTTTTGCGCGGGGGCGGCGAACATCGCCTCGTAGGTGGCTTCCACGTCTTTATAGGCGCGCCGCTCGAAGAGGTGCTCCTCCGCTTCCGCCACGCGCGTTCCCGCGGCGATGCCGCCGAACGTGTCCAATGTGTCGAAGGCGCGCAGGGGGCTTTGGAACAGCCGCGCGATCTTCTCCGCCGTTTCTGGCATGAAGGGCTGCAGCAGGGAGGCCGCGATCATGACCGATTCGGACAGATTATAGAGCACGGTGGAAAGGCGGTCTCTCTTCGCCTCGTCTTTGGCGAGGATCCAGGGCGCCGTCTCGTCGATATATTTGTTGCAGCGGCGCAAAAAGGCGAAGATCTCGCCGAGCGCGTCCGACGCTTTGCACTCTTCCATTTTGGCGGCGACCCGCCCGTACAGCCCGCGCGCCATGCCTTTGAGTTCTTCGTCGACAGGTTCCGCCGCGCCTTTGTCGGCGAGCACGCCGCCGAAGTATTTGCGCGACATCGCCGCCGTGCGCGAGACGAGATTGCCGAGGTTGTTGGCAAGGTCGGCGTTGACCCGCTCCGTGATCAGCTCCCAGGTGATGTTCCCGTCCCCTTCAAAGGGCATATCGTTGAGCACGAAATAGCGCACCGCGTCCACGCCGAAGATCTTGACCAGTTCGTCCGCGTAGATGACGTTGCCGCGCGATTTGCTCATTTTCGCCCCGTCCATGAGCAGCCAGGGGTGGCCGAACACTTTTTTGGGCAGCGGGAGCCCCAGCGCCATGAGGAAGATGGGCCAGTACACGGTATGGAAGCGGATGATGTCCTTGCCGATGACGTGAAGGTCGGCGGGCCAGTATTTTGCGAACGCCTGCCCCGAATGCCCGTCCGCGTCGTAGCCGAGCCCCGTGATATAGTTGGTCAGCGCGTCCAGCCAGACATATACGACGTGGCGGGGGTCGAAATCGACGGGGATCCCCCACTTGAAGGAGGTGCGCGAGACGCAAAGGTCCTGGAGCCCGGGTTTTAGAAAGTTGTTGACCATCTCGTTTTTGCGCGAGAGGGGGGTGATGAACCCGGGGTGTTCTTCGTAATACCGCATCAGCCTGTCAGCGTATTTGCTCATGCGGAAGAAGTACGCCTCTTCCCTGGCGGGCTGCACGTCCCTGCCGCAGTCGGGGCATTTGCCGCCGACCAGCTGCGAAGGGGTCCAGAAGGACTCACAGGGGGTGCAGTACATCCCCTCGTAGGTCCCTTTATAGATGTCGCCCTGTTCGTAGAGCTTTTTGAAGATCTTCTGCACCTGTTTTTCGTGCTCTTCGTCCGTCGTGCGGATGAACTTGTCGTAGGAGATGTTCATCATGTCCCAGATGCCTTTGATCTCGCCCGCCACGCCGTCGACGAACTGTTTGGGTGTCACGCCCGCCTTGGCGGCCTTCTCTTCGATCTTCTGCCCGTGCTCGTCCGTGCCCGTCTGAAAGCGCACGTCAAAGCCCTGCCCGCGCTTGAAGCGCGCAAAGGCGTCCGTCAGCACGATCTCGTAGGTGTTGCCGATGTGCGGCTTGCCCGAAGTATAGGCGATCGCCGTCGTGATGTAATAGGGTGTCTTTTCTTTCATATCGTCTGCCTTTTTGCCGCCGCGGCGGCGTTTTTGTTTGCTCTGAACGGTACCATTATAGCGCATTTCGATAATAATGTAAACAAAAATCTTCCCGCCCGCGCGCATTTTCCCCGCGGCGGCCGCCGTTCTGTTTGTCCGCTTGCCCGCATAAGATAGCAAAAGCAGGGGGTCCCATGAATATTCTTTTTCTCCTTCTCTTTTTGCTCTCTTCCGCGGCGCTCGCCCTGCGCGAGCCCGCCGCCTTTTTGCCCGCGCTCATGGACGGCGCGGAGCGCGCGCTGCGCCTTTCGGCTTCCCTCTGCGCCGTCTATGCCGTCTGGCTGGGCGTCTTGCAGATCGCAAAGGACGCGCGCCTTACGGACGGGCTCGCCCGCCTTCTCCGTCCGCTCACTTCCCGCCTTCTCGGCGTCAAAGACGAAGAGGCGCTCCGCCATGCCGCCGTCAATTTTTCCGCGAACCTTTTGGGCGCGGGCGGGGCGGCGACCCCCGCGGGTGTCGCCGCCATGCGCCGCCTGGACGCGCTTTCGGGCGGAAGGCGGGCGCAGGCGGTGCTCTTTGCCGTCAACTGCGCGGGGCTGCAGCTCATCCCCGTCACCGCCGTCGCCCTGCGCGAGCGCCTGGGCGCCGCCGCCCCGTATGACGTCATCCTGCCCGTCTTTCTCGCCTCCGCCGCGGCGCTCGCCTTCTCGCTCGTCCTCCTGCGCCTCTTGCCGTTCGGGAGGAGAAAGGATTGAGCGCCCTCATCTTGCCCCTTCTCTTTATCGTCGTCATCCTTATTGCCGCCTGTAAAAAAGTCAGAGTCTATGACAGCTTCTGCCGCGGCGCCAAGGAGTCCGTTCCCCTCGTCCTTTCCCTCTTTCCGTACCTTGCGGCGATGCTCGCGCTCGCCTCCCTCTTTGAAGAGAGCGGCCTTTCCGCCCTGCTCGCGCGCGCCTTATCGCCCGCTTTCTCCTTTTTGGGCATCCCCGAAGAGATCGCGGGGCTCGTCCTCGTCAAACCCTTTTCGGGCAGCGCCTCGGCGGCGGTGCTGGCGGACATCTGCGCCCGCTTCGGCGCCGATTCGTACATCGCCCGCTGCGCCGCCGCCGTGTATGCCTCGGGCGAGACCGTCTTTTATCTTTCCGCCGTCTATTATGCGGGGCTTTCCCGCCGTCCGCCCGCCTTCGCCCTCGCCGTCGCGGCGGCGTCCAACCTTCTCGCCGTCGTCGCCGCCTGCTTCTTCTGCCGCATTTTTTAGCGGGGCGAAAAATGTTTATTCTTAACAAAACTGCCGAAATTTGCCGAAAAAAGGCGGATTTTTGTGAATTACAAACAAAAATAGTTGGAAAATTTAAATTCAAAAAAATTTTAAAAAATCAAAAATATTTGCTTTACTTTTTTCTCCGCATTGAATATAATATGCGTGTAATCAAACGAAAGACGCAAGCGCTTCCGTCTGGTTACTTGAAAAAGCTCATCATTTTCCCCCTTATCATATATGGATCGGGCGCAGAACCGCAAGGCTCTGTGCCCGATTCATTTTTGTGTAGATCATACTGTTGAGAGCAAGGGCTGAGAGAGTATTTTTTTTCGTCGGCGGAACGCGGGAAAAGCGCGGGGAAAGGGCGAGGGAAAAGCGCGCCCGGAGGCGGGAAAGCGCGGGCGATGAGTGATAGGCGGGGGCGCCCCTTTCTTCGGAAAGGGGCGCCCCCGCGCCGTTTATTTTTCCTCGCCTTCAAAGACGAGTTTTGCGATCTTCACGTCGGCGTTGGCGTCTTTGCAGTAAAAATCCGCGCCGATCTTTTTCGCGTATGCCTCGTTGAGCACCGCTCCGCCCGCCATCACGCGGCAGCCGGGGCATTCTTCGTGCAAAAGCCGTATGGTCTCTTCCATGGCGGCGACAGTGGTGGTCATCAATGCCGAAAGCCCTACAAGGCGCACCTTTTCCTCGCGGCACACCCGCACGATCTCTTCGGGCGGCACGTTCCTGCCGAGGTCGATCACGCGGTAGCCGTAATTTTCGAGGACGGTGGCGGCGATGTTTTTGCCGATGTCGTGGATGTCGCCCCTGACCGTCGCCAATACGATCTTGCCCTTTTCCTGCAAGGCGGCGCCGCCGAGTTTCGCCTTCACTTCGTCAAAACACAGCTTTGCGCTCTCCGCCGCGGCGATGAGTTGGGGCAAAAACAGCGTGCCCCGTTCATAGCCGTCGCCCACCTCGTTGAGGGCGGGGATGAGGTATTCGTCGATCAGCCGCAGCGGGGGCACCGTTTGCAGGAGGGTGCGCGCGCACGCCGCCGCTTCGGGCAGCCCCTTTAAGATACAGTAGGCGATGTCGTCCGTCTTTGCCGCGGGGGCGTCTGCCTTGGGCGCGGGCGCGCCGAAACGCAAGGTATAGGCGGCGCAGTTCTTGTCCGCGCCCGTCAGGGCGTTGTATGCCGCCACCGCCTGCATATTTTCGGGGATGTTGGGGTTGAGGATGGGAAGGTCCAGCCCCGAAAACAGCGCGCCCGTCAAAAAGGCGGTGTTCAGCGGCTGTCTGTTCGGCAGCCCGAAGGAGATGTTGCTCACCCCGAGCACGGTCTTTACGTTGTGCCTCTTTTTGATCTCGCGGATGGCGGCGAGGGTCTCCTGCGCCTGCGCCTGTTCCGCGCTCACGGTCAGCGTCAGGCAGTCGATATACACGTCCTCTTCGGGGATGCCGTATTCCGTCGCGCGGCGGATGATCTTTTCGGCGATCGCGACCCGCTCGGCGGCAGTCTTCGGGATGCCGCGCTCGTCCATCGTCAGCCCCACGACCGCCGCGCCGTACTTTTTGACGGCGGGCAGGACAGCGCGCAGCACCCTGTCTTCTCCGTTGACGGAGTTGACGATCGCCTTGCCCGTATAGCGGCGCAGCGCGCTCTCTATGGCGTCCGCCTTGCCGCAGTCGATCTGCAGGGGAAGATCGGTCACCGCCTGTACGCGGCGCACGAGCTCCGTCAATACCGCTTTTTCGTCTATTTCGGGAAGCCCCGCGTTGACGTCGAGGATATCCGCGCCCGCTTCCGCCTGTTCGGCTGCCTGCCTTTCCGCGTAGCCGTAATCTCCCGCGAGGAGCGCCGCCTTCATCGCCTTTTTGCCCGTGGGGTTGATGCGCTCGCCGATGACGCGCACCCCGTCGATCTCCACGCATTTTGTCGCCGAGCAGACCGCCGGGCGGCGGCGGAACGGGGAGGGCGCGGGGCGGGTCCTGTCCGCGAGCGCGCGCAATTTGGCGATGTATTCGGGCGTCGTGCCGCAGCAGCCGCCTGCGATGCGCACGCCCGCCGCGAACATCTCTTCATAGGCGGCGGCAAATTCCTCCGCGCCGACGTCGTAGCGCCCGTTTTCGTCGGGCAGTCCCGCGTTCGCCTGTACGAGCACGGGCTTATCCGTATAGGAGAGGATGGTCTTTACGGCGGGCAGGAGGGCGCGGGGCCCGAGCGAGCAGTTCACGCCCACCGCGTCCGCGAGCGGGGAGGCGGTCAGGGCAAAACTTTCCGCAAGGCAGCCCGTAAAGGTGCGGCCGTTCGCTTCAAAGCTCATGGAAGCGAGCACGGGCAGCGAAGAATGCTCCCGCGCGGCGAGGAGCGCCGCTTTGAGTTCGGTAAGGTCGGTCATCGTCTCGATGAGGATGACGTCCGCATCCCTGCCCGCGTCGACCATGTGCGCGAAGACGTCGTATGCCTCTTCGAAGGTGAGGCTGCCCATCGGCTCTAGGAGCCGGCCGATCGGCCCGATGTCGAGGGCGACGAATTTCCCGTCCGCCGCTTTTTTGGCGATGTCCACGGCGGCGCGGATGAGCCGTTCGCTGTAGGCGCGCCCGCCCGCCTTCAGTTCGTTGGCGCCGAAGGTGTTCGCCGTGATGACGTCCGCGCCCGCCTGCACGTATTCCCTGTGTATGGCATAGACGGTCTCGGGCGCTTCGAGGTTGACCCGTTCGGGCAGGGTGCCCGCGTCTTTCACCCGCTTTTGCAGCATGGTGCCGAATGCGCCGTCAAAGAGGGCGATGCGGCCGTTCAGAAAGGAAAGAAAATCCATGTTCTTCGGTCTCCTTGTGAGAAAGCGCCGCCCGCAGGCGGCAAAAGGGGCGTTTTACTGCGCGTTGACTTCGTTGAGGATGTTTTTCACGTTCTCCGTGATGCGCTCGGCGACGTAGGCGTTGTTCATCACATACAGATGGATGCCGCGTACCCCCGCCGAAAGTAGGTCCGCGATCTGCGACACGGCATAGGCGATGCCCGCTTCCATGAGCGCGTCCGGTTTATCGTAAAAGCGCGCGATCATGCGGGAGATCTGCGCGGGGATCTTGGCGCCCGAAAGGGAGATGATCCTGTCGACGTGCGCCTTTTTCACGAGCGGCATGATGCCCGCCTGCACGGGCACGTCGATGCCCGCGAGCGCGAGCATGTCGAGGAAGCGGAAAAAGTCCTCGTTGTCGAAAAACAGCTGGGTATTGAGGT
The DNA here is from genome assembly GCA_944376445.1 of uncultured Clostridia bacterium. Taxonomy (GTDB): domain Bacteria; phylum Bacillota; class Clostridia; order Christensenellales; family Borkfalkiaceae; genus Borkfalkia. Next base: position 9,549 of record CALWCR010000075.1, read on the forward strand.
GAGAAACGCCCGCGTCCACCTTCTTTTTGAGGTTGCGGATGTCCGTGAGTATGTCGGGCGCGTCGGGGTGCCCTTCGGGGTAGCAGGCGCCGCCGATGTCAAATCCTTCGCTCCATCTTTTGATGAAGGCGGTAAGGTCGGAGGCGTAGCGGAAATCGTCCGAAGGCTTCGCTCCCTCCACGCGGTCGCCGCGCAGCGCCAAGAGGTTGAGTATCTTCGCCTCGGAAAGCTCCCTAAGCGTGCGGGAAATATCCGCCTTGGAGGCGTTGACGCAGGTGACGTGCGCGAGCGGTTCCACCCCCGCGGCCTGCACGATCTTGGCGATCTCCGCCGTGCGCGAGTTGCCCGTGCCGCCCGCGCTGCACGTCACGGAGATGTAGTCGGGCTGCAGGGCGGAGAGCCGTTCTATGGTGCCGCGGATGGCGGCGAGGTCCGCCGTCGGTTTGGGCGGGAAGATCTCAAAGGAATAGAGCGCCTTCTTCTGTTTGAAAAGATCGGATATGAGCATCGTGCTTTCCCCCTCGGTCGTATTTTGACACTATTATACTAAATTTGCCGAAAATGTGCAAACAAATCGCGCGGGCGGTGAAAATCCGTTCTGAACGGTTTTTCTGCGGCATAAATTAGAGATATATCCGAAATTTTGGGAGGCAAAGCCATGAGCGAAACCATCGATTACGCGGAGATGCTCGAAATACCCGTCAGCACGCTCAACGTGGTGAAAAAGAAGGGCAAAAAAAAGAAGGAGGAGGACCTCAAAGAAAAGGCGGTCGACGCGGTGAACGCCCGCCTCGGCGGCAGGGATGACGCCTTTGCGGCGGAAGAAGCGCCCGAATACGGCCGCGCCGCCGTGAGCGAAGACGTGACCGACTATTCTTCCGAAGCGCAGCCGCCGAAAAAGAAATTTTTCGACCATCCCGCCCTCATCGCCGAGTGCGTGCTCGCCTGCGCCCTGCTCGCAGCCATCCTCGTCACCAATATCTTCATGCCGAACAGCGCCATCAACACCTTCTTTGCGGGGCTTGCGGGCGGGGAGCCCGCCGCCGCGCAGGAAGACGAACGCACCTATTTTGAGCTCACCCCGGGAAGCGTCGCCCCGAGTGGGGTGGAGTGCACCGTCGAAGACGGCGTTCTGACCTTCACGGGGGAATGCAGCGTCTATGCCCCCTACGGCGGCAGGGTGGAGAGCGTTTCCGAGTCGGGCGGCGCGTACACCGTCGAGATCGAGCACACCGCTTCCTTTTCTTCCGTCATTTCCGGGCTTACCGCCGCTTACTGGGCGGCGGGCGAGACAGTCTACGAGACCATTCCCGTCGGTTACAGCGACGGGGAAGGGGAGGTGAGCGTGCGTATGTACGACGGCGGTTCGCTCATCCGTTCCTATACGGTCGGAGAGGAAAACGACATTGTCTGGAATGTATGAACGCGCGGCAAAAAAAATGCGTGGGCGGATGCGCTTTGCGGTGCATCCGCTCTTTTTGCTGTTCGGCATTTACTATGCCTTTACGGGCAGGCTCTTCCTCTTTTGCGCCTCCACCGTCGCCGCCGTCATGCACGAGTGCGGCCACGCCTTCGCGGCGGCGCGCTACGGCTACCGCCTCGACAAGGTCGTGCTCATGCCCTACGGCGCCCTCATCTCGGGCGACATCGACGGCATCGGTCTGAAAGAGGAGATCGCCGTCGCCCTCGCCGGCCCCTTGGTCAATGCCGCCTGCGCCCTCTTTTTTGCGGCGCTGTGGTGGTTTTTTCCCGAAACGTACCCCTATACCGACGTCGCCGCGTTGGCGAGCGCGGCGATCTTTGCCGTGAACCTCATCCCCGCCTACCCCCTCGACGGCGGGCGGGTGCTCTACTGCCTTTTGGCGTCCGCCCGCGGCGAACGCTTCGCCGACCGCGCGGCGCGGGGCGCGGGGCTCCTTTTTTCCGCCGCCGTGTTCGCGTTTTTTGTTTACGGCTGCTTTGTCCGCGTCAATTTCACCATGCTCTTTTTCGCCGCCTTTCTCCTGGCGGGGGCGCTCGGCGGGCGGGAGCGCGCCTATATCCGCATCCGCCGCGACCTTTCCAAAGAACTGCAAAAGGGGCTGGAAGTGCGCCGCGTCGCCGTCGGGGAGAGCTGCACCTTCCGCCGCCTGCTCACCTTTTTAAGGCGGGGCAAGTACGCGGAATTTGCCGTCTACGGCAAAGACGGCTTCCTGTGCGAGCTGAGCGAAGAGGAGCTTTGGCAGCTCCTCGAACGGGCGCCTTTGCACGCCCGCCTCGGCGACTGGCTGCCGCGGCTCTGAGCGGTTCGACAAAATCTTTCGCTTTGTAGATAATATGAACGTTCGCTTGCAAAATACGCGCGGACGTGTTATAATAAAAAACACAGCATTTTGTCGGGCCAAAAAGCACGGTTTCGTTATTAATTTTGCGGGCGGCGCGTCCGTGCCGCCTGCGCAAGGTTTACGATATATGCAAAAGAATATGTATTTCGACTACTTCGGGGGAGACTGCTTTGCCGCCGTCACCGAAGGGGACAGGCTGGTCGAATTTCATCTCGACCCCGCCTACGCGCTCGACATTTCAGGCAACATCTACAAGGGCCGCGTCGTCAACGTCTTAGAAGGGCTGCAGGCGGCGTTCGTCAGTTTCGGGCAGGCAAAAAACGGCTATCTCGCCGCGGGGGACATCCCCTGCGCCGAAGGGGAGCCCGCGCGCCTCAACGTCAGCGTCGGCGACGAGGTGATGGTGCAGGTCGCAAAATCGCCCATCGGCACCAAGGGCGCCCGCCTGACGATGAACCTATCCTTTGTCGGCAAAAACCTCATCTATCTGCCGGGAACTCCCTTTTTGGGGGTCTCCCGCAAGATCGCCGACGAAGAGACGCGCGCCGCCCTGATGGCGGCGGCGGAGAAGCTGCGCTTTGCGGGCGACGGGCTCATCATGCGCACCAAGTCGCCGCACGCGGACATGAGGGCGCTCAAAGCGGAGGCAAAATACCTTCGTGGGCTGTATCTGGCGGCGCTCGACGCCTATGCGGGCGCGAACGTGGGGGATATCGTCCACCGCGACGCCGACGTGCACGTCCGCCTTTTGCGCGATTTCGAGCTCGCCGAGCTCAACAAGATCTATATCGGTTCGGAAACGGTCTACCGCCGCGTGGAGGCGATCATGAAGAACGCGGGGCGCAAAAACCTCGCCGTCCTCTATGACGGTGCGCGGGAGATGCTCGACTATTTCGGGCTGGAAAAGCAGATCGGAGAGATCCTGAGCCCGCGCGTCAACCTCGGCAACGGCGCCTATCTCGTGTTCGACAAGACGGAGGCGCTCACCGTCATCGACGTCAACACGGGTAAATTCATCGGCAATACCGACAGTTTGGAAGACACCGTCTTCGAGACCAACCTTCTCGCCGCCAAAGAGGTGGCAAGGCAGGCGCGGCTTCGCAACCTGGGCGGCATCGCCGTCGTCGATTTTATCGATATGGAGAAGGAAGAGCACCGCGCGGCGGTGGTGGAGGCGCTCAAAGAAGCGCTCAAAGAGGACCGCGCCAAGTGCAACGTCTCCGAAACGAGCGGGCTGGGGCTCGTCCAGTTCACCCGCAAAAAATCCAAAGACGACAACACCGTCATGCTCACCAAGCCCTGCCCGTACTGCAAGGGGACGGGTACCGTTCTTTCGGATACGTATATCGCTTTCAAGATCAAGATCGCCATCAAAAACTGCTTTGCCGACGGCTACGAGAACGCGGTGGTCGAACTCAACGCGGGCATCTATTCTCAGATCGTCGCCAAGCGGATGTTCACGCACACCCTGCGCCACAGCTGGAAGGGCAAGCGCGTCTACATGATCCCGCACCGCACTTATCACGAGGAATACTTCACCGTGCGCGGGGACAACAACGACGTTTTGACCCTGCCCGATTCCGCGCAGCTCCTCTACTGAAAAGCCTCGCGTCAAGGGCGGAAAACCGTATATAGAACACAAAAAGCGGGCGCGCCGCATATTAAAAAGGGGAGATTTTATGGATATTTCTTATTTTGAAGAGGTCGCAAAGCTGACGGGCGTCTTCGGCGTCAAGGTGACGCGAAAAGAAGAAGAGCTCGTCTATAAAATGTGGGACGAGGAATCGCGCCGCAACGTCTATTCCGTTTCCAAAAGTTTCACGGCCTGCGCGGTGGGGTTTGCCGTGTCGGAAGGGCTTCTTTCCCTCGAAGAGCCGCTCACGGAGGCGTTTGCGGACAGTATGCCGCCCGTCGTCGGCGAAAACCTAAAGCGGGCGAGGGTGCGCGACCTTCTCACCATGTGCCTCGGGCAGGAACGGGCAAAGCTCATGGCGCCCGAACGCCCGCTCTACGAAGAGGACGACTGGGTCAGGCTTTCCTTTACCTTTCCCTTCGTCTATGCCCCGGGCGAAAAATTCGTATACAGCAATGTGGGGCCGTATCTTGCGGGGATGCTCGTGCAGCGCCGCGCGGGCACGGACCTGGTGGAATATCTCACGCCCCGCCTCTTTGCGCCCCTTGCCATCAAGCGCCCGACGTGGGAGACGGATCCGCTGGGCAACACCTTCGGCTCGAGCGGGCTCATGCTCACCCTCTCCGAGCTGCACCGTTTCGGGCTCTTCTGCCTGCAAAAGGGGAAATGGGACGGGAAGCAGCTCATCGACCCCGTCTGGCTGGCGACGTGTACCCGCCCGCAGTCGGCGGCGCCCTACGGGTATTGTTTTTGGATGGGCGAAAAAAATTCTTACCGCGCGGACGGCAAGAACGGGCAGCTGTGCATCGTCTTTCCCGAAAAAGAAGCGGTCGTCACCCTCGTCTCGGAGAGCCGCCACGTGCCGCTCATCTTCCGCGCCGTCTACGATACAATTTATCCGCAGCTGTAAACCGTAAAAAGGGCGGGAAAGGTTTCCGCCGGATAAACTTTCAAGATATTTTTGCGCCGCGCGCCGGTTTTCGGCGCGCGGCGTGCGTTTTGGAATAAATATGACGATTTAAAAAATTTGCTTCGCAAAACGCCTGCAAGGCGCGCTTTTTCCCGGAAAGGGCTTTTTGAAAAAAACTTGAATACGCAAAACGGATATCGATCTTCACTTGCAATTGTACTATAAATATGATATTATGCTGTTATAGGGGGGCCGCCGCCTTTTTGAAGGCGGAAGCGATGTGCATCGGCGAACGCCGCACGTGGGTTAGGGAAGGATACGGCGTTTTGCCGCGCGTGCCGCCCGTTGTTGCCGCAAAATATGATGCGGCGCCGCGTTTTGTACAAGGCTGCGCAAAAATTTTTTAAAGAAATTTTATAAATATGACAATATATGTCCTATATTATATGTTAAAACAGAGGATAAGATAAAAGTTTGAGAAAGGTTTTGCTTTAATGGTCGGACGGCGCGGTCGCCGCGCCGTGGTTTTGGCGGCCTTCCCGCGTGCGGAAAGGGTGAACGCCTCTGCGGGAACGCGCGGGCAGGAGCCTGCCGCGGCGCGGCAAAATAAAAAAGCCCGCAAGAGCGAGCCTTTTTGTGTACACAGCGTGTACGACCGAATGATTCGGCGGGGTGAAAAATTTTTATTTGAACTAATGGTGTTATCCTGAACGGTAGTTCGCTGTTCAGTATATAAATTATATCATATATGGCGGGAGGAAGTCAACAAAAATGCAGAAAGATTATTATATCGGGATAGATATGGGCACGGATTCGCTGGGTTGGGCAGTGACGGATGAGGAGTATGAACTGATAAAGGCGCGCGGGGAGCGGCTATGGGGGAGTTATCTGTTTGACGAAGTCAAAGGTGCGGCAAAGAGGAGAGCGTTCCGCAGCGCGCGCCGTAGGCTCGCGCGCAGACGGCAGCGCTTGCTCCTGCTGCAAAGCCTGTTTGCCGAGGAGATCGCAAAGAAAGACCCGCTTTTCTTTCTGCGGCTCAACAACAGCGCGTTCTTTTTTGAAGACAAAGACGGCAGGCTGAAGACCGACGACGCGCTGTTTGCCGATACCGATCTGTCCGACAAACAGTATTTTGCCGCTTATCCCACCGTTTATCATCTCAGGGCGGCGTTGATCGGGGGTGTGCCGAAGGATATTCGCCTGGTGTATCTTGCCGTTCATCATATTATCAAAAACCGCGGACATTTTTTGTTTGAAGGGCAGAAATTTTCCGTGGGAGACGAGGCGGCCGTGCGCGCAAAATTTGAGGAGGTCAATGCGTATCTGTCCGAGCACGATATGCCGGCTTTTGCATTGCAGCGGATGAGTGATGCGCTTGCCGTTTTGCGCGCTGCGGGCAGACCGCTTCGGGACAGGCAATCCGAATTGAGCAAAATTTTCAACATCGGCAAGGAAAAGTCTCTGCTTGCGGCGGTCAAGGCGATCACGGGCGGGAAAGTAGACCTAAAAGCGCTGTACGGAGGCGCCGCGGAGGAGGCAGAGATCGGAAGTTTTTCCTTTGCGGACGGGAAATTCGATGAAAACATCCTGCCCGTGCTCGAAGCGGCGTTGGGGGAGGAAGATCTTAGTCTTATCTTGTCTCTGAAAGCGATCTACGACTGGTCGGTGCTCTGCGGCATAATGGGAGATCATGTCTTTATATCCCATGCAAAGATCGCCGTTTACGATAAGCACGCGGCCGATCTCAAACGGTTAAAGGCGTATGTACGCGGGCGCTGCCCCGATAAATACGCGTCCGTGTTCCGTTACAGGCCGAAAGCGGATAACTACGCGGCGTATATCGGCATGGATAAACAAAAAAGACGCAGGAAGTGTTCCAAAGAAGCCTTTTATGCATTTTTAAAGAAGGAGATCGGCATTTCGGATGAAGATATTCTGAACGAAATGGAGCGGGGTACGTTTCTGCCCAAGCAGACGGCGCCCGCGAACGGCGTCATACCGTATCAGGTCCATCTTGAAGAATTGAAGGCGATTTTGCGCAATGCGGCAAAATATTTTCCTTTTCTGAACGAGGACGACGGCAGCGGTACGCCGATACAGAAAATGATCGCCCTGATGACTTTCCGTATCCCGTATTACGTCGGTCCGCTCCATACGGCGGCGCCCGCATCTTTTGCCGTGCGCAGGCCCGGGTACGAGCGCACAAGCATAACGCCTTGGAATTTTGAAAAGATCATAGACAGGGATGCTTCCGAAGAAAATTTTATCAGGAACATGACCGCAAAGTGTACATATCTTCCGTCCGAAGACGTGCTCCCCGCAAGTTCGCTTCTGTACAGCAAATTCGCGTTTTTGAATGAGCTGAACAATCTTAGGGTCAACGGGGAAAAGAACGAGGCGGCGCGCAGGATTATCTATGAAAAAGCCTTGCAAAATAAAAAAATCACCTTGAAAAAATGCAGGGAGTGGTTGATCGCGCGCGGCATATTGCCTGCCGGGTGCAAGGCGGAAGATGTTTTCAGCGGCATTGACGGAGATTTCAAAACTTCGCTCGCGCCGTGGTGCGATCTCGCCTTTTTGGGAGATAAGCTCTATACGCATACGCAAATGTGCGAACAGATCATAGCCTGGATAACCCTCATTTCCGATAAAGACAGGCTGGAAAAGCGTATACGCGCGCGTTACGGCGACATTCTTTCCGAAAGCGAAGTAAAAAGGTTGAAAGGGCTCAACTATACCAAGTGGGGCAGGCTTTCGGCAAAATTTTTGAACGGCATCGTAAGTTTGCAATGCGTCGACGCGAACGGGGAATGCATGACCGTCGTGCGGGCCATGGAGGAAACGGGCGAAAATCTCATGCGGCTGTTGTCGGATAAATATGGTTTTGCCGCCGCAGCCGAGGAATATAACAGACAAGAGCGCCCTTCGGGAAAGGTGACTTACCGCACCGTTGACGAGCTGTATTGCTCCCCTGCCGTCAAGCGGGCGATATGGCGCACGGTCGAGCTTGTGCGGGAAATAGTCAAGATCTGCGGCCGTGCTCCCAAAAAGATCTTCGTGGAGACCGCCCGCGAACAGCGAAGCGGCGATAAAGGCCGGCGCACCGTCTCGCGCAAACAGCAGTTGGCCGCGCTCTACAAGAGCATAAAAGAGGAAGGCCGCGATTGGGCGGAGGAAATAGGGGCGCAGCCCGAAGCGCGCTTCAACAGCGATAAACTTGTTTTATATTACAGGCAGATGGGCAGGAGCATGTATTCGGGCAGGCCCATTCCTTTGGAACAGGTGTTCGACAAAAACATCTGCGATATCGATCACATATATCCGCGCTCAAAGATAAAAGACGACAGCCTGGATAACCGCGTGCTCGTATTGAAGACGGAAAACCTCAGCAAGGCGGACAGTTACCCCGTATCCGCGCAGATCCGCGCGCAAATGGCGCCGTTTTGGGCGGGCCTTCTGCAAAAGGGGCTTATTTCGCAGCAAAAATACGGGCGGCTTATGCGCAATACGCCGCTCACGCAGGAAGAACTTGCCGATTTTATCAACAGGCAGCTCGTGGCGACGAGACAGAGCACGAAAGCGGCCGCGCAAATTTTGAAAACGATGCTGCCGCAGACGGAGATCGTGTATGCGAAGGCGGCTATCGCCAATGAATTCAGGGACAAGTTCGGCATAATAAAGGTGCGTGAGCTCAACGACATCCATCACGCCAAGGATGCATATGTCAACATCGTCGCGGGCAATGTCTATAATACAAAATTCAATCACAACGCGGCCGTGTATTTCCGCAACAACGGACAGGGCAGTTACAATCTCGAAAAACTATACGATCGCGACATTCCCGGCGCGTGGGAAGTTTCAAAGATCGGCAGGATCAAGGAGACGCTCAAACGCGATCACTGCAGGGTCGTGCGTATGAGCGAGGGCGCCCGCGGTGCGCTGTTCGACGTGCAGCCGCTTGCCGCCGGGAAAAAGGCGGGCCTTATTCCGCGCAAAGCGCAGGCTCCGTTTACCGATGTGGAAAAGTACGGCGGATACAACAACGCTTCTACGGCATATTTTATGCTCGTCAAGAGCCTTGATAAAAAGGGAAAGGTGCTCATTTCTCTCGAAGCGTACCCTCTGTGGCTGGAAAAAAAGCAGGGTGGCGGCGCGGAGCGGAAATTGCAGTTCTTAAAAGAAGTCAAAAAACTCGTAAAGCCCGAAATACTCGTCGGTATGATAAAACTGAACACGCTTATCTGCATCAACGGCTCCTATGCGTGGCTGCGCGGCAGAACGAACGACAACGTCATGCTTTGTAACGCAAATCAGCTCTTTCTCGAGGAAGATAACGCAAAAAGGCTCAAAACGGTATGTAATTATATGCGTGACAGGAAGGAGCTCAACCGCAGCGATCTGCCCGCGGGTGAAAGGGTGACGAGAGAGGATAACGCCGGCCTCTATGACGCTCTCGTCCGCAAGCTCGCTTCGCCCGTATATGCGGGGCTTTCCGTCAGAAAACAACTTCCGCTCCTTAAACAGGGCAAGGAAAAGTTCATTTCGCTTTCCCGGGAAGAGCAGTGCGCCGTATTGTATGAAGTGCTGCACCTCATGCAGTGTAACAGCGTGACGTCGGATCTTACCCTGCTCGGCGGGGCAAAAAACGCGGGAAAAAACAATATCGGAAAATTCGTTCAGAACAGCGACTTAAAAATAATATATCAGTCGCCCACGGGGTATTATCGTCGGGTGATCGACATAAAAGAGTTTTTATGAGCTGGCGCGTCGTGATCGTTTCCAATCGCTGCAAACTCGAATATCGGCTCGGGTATCTCGTCTGCCGCGGAGAACAGCTGAAGAAAATTTTTCTGAATGAAATAGGCACGCTCATTATCGAATCGACTGCGGTGGCGATGACGTCGGCGCTCCTTTGCGAACTCATAAAGGCGAAGGTGAACGTCGTGTTCTGTGATGAAAAACATAATCCGCATTCTCAGCTCATTGCCTTGAACGGCAGGCACGATTCGGGTAGATGCCTGAAACGTCAGACGGCCTGGAGCGAAACGGCGCGCTGCAACGTATGGACGGCGATAGTACGCCTTAAAATCGAGCGGCAGATGGCTTTTTTGCGGCGTATCGGGTCAACGCGGCACGGGCTGCTCGGAGAATATATCAAAAACATTGCCCCCAACGACGGTACCAACCGTGAAGGTCATGCCGCGAAGGTGTATTTTGACGCGCTGTTCGGCCTGTCTTTTAAGCGCGGCGACAAAAATTTTATCAACGGTGCATTGAACTACGGGTATGCCGTTCTTCTCTCGGCGTTCAACCGCGAGGTCGTGGCAAACGGCTTTGCGACGCAGCTCGGCATTGCGCATAAAAATGATTTCAACGCCTTCAATTTATCATGCGATCTGATGGAACCCTTCCGCGTACTGATCGATATGTATGTTTTTGACACGGCAAAAGACCTTACGCCCGAATACAAACATTCTCTTTGCGATGTTCTCAATCAAACCGTGGTGATCGCAGGGGAAAAACATACCGTATCCGACGCGATTTCTCTGTATTGCCGCAGCGTGTTTGAAGCCTTGGAGTGCGGTGACGCACAAAAGATCAAATGTTATGAGTTATAGATATATGCGTTTGCTTATATTTTTTGATTTGCCGATAGAAACTTCTGCACAACGGCGCGAATATCGGGATTTCCGTAAATTTCTGCTGCGAGCCGGCTTTGTCATGATGCAGGAATCGGTCTATTCCAAAATCGTTTTAAATGCAACGGCTGCCGCCGCGGTGCGGGAAAATGTTCGCAAGCACAAAACGACGGGCGGGCTTATTCAGATGCTGCTTGTTACCGAGCGGCAATTTGAGCGCATGGAAATCGTTGTAGGGGAAGGACAGACTACGGTCATTGACGGCGATGAGAGGTTGGTTATATTATGAAACTTGCCCACTTTGATTTTGAAAGCATCTTCAATATCCTTCCCGGCGAAGTAAACGTGCTGGTTTTAGAGGGGGAAACAGAGTTTTTTGAATATTGTTCCCGGCTTGTGCGGCAGATATCCGGAGGTGAAGGAGGTTTTTGTCTCTCTTATGATGATGAGCTCTTGCCTATATCAAAATATGCCGATATAATTTATGATTATTTTAGTGCCGACGGATATGACAAAAAATTTGCGGCAAAACTTTTCCGTTCTCTTCAAAGTGCGGGAGAAGAAAATTTTATGCGGGAATATTGTGCGGTCTGTGAAAAGTTCGCCGAGCTTTTCGCAAAATTAAATTCCGAAAGCTGTTGTCCGGTCACATATGATGAGGAAAAAGGGATGTCGGCGCTGTTCAAGGCGTTCGATGTCCGTATCGAGTGGGGAGAATGTCTGGCGGAAAGATTGCTCACTTATATCCGCGCGGGTATATCACTTCTGAAAACGCGGGTATTCTTTTTTGTCAATTTAAAATCGGTTTTGCCGCCGCACGTCCTTTCGCGCTTTTATCATGAGGCGGAATTGTTGCAGACAAGTATTTTTTTGATAGAAAATACGCAGAAACCGAAGCTCGAGGGAGAAAAGGTTACGGTCTTGGACAGAGATTTGTGCGAAATCGTTGCGTAGATTGTCGGGTTATGGTATAATTTTTGTAGGATAACGCTTTTATACCGTTCCGGATTTCTGCGTGTGGTGCGCAAAAATATTCAAATTTGAGGTTTGAGTATGGTGTTATCCTGAACGGTAGTGAAACTCTGCTGCTAATCCTCAAACAGTGACTGGTGTTTGAGTATGGTGTTATCTTGAACGGTAGTGAAACCGGGGCACTCTGGGACAAATCGCGAGGCGGGTTTGAGTATGGTGTTATCTTGAACGGTAGTGAAACTTTTGGAACGCTTACAAAACACACGGTCCTGTTTGAGTATGGTGTTATCTTGAACGGTAGTGAAACTTCCTCGCCTTGCTCCCACTCTGGAAGTGAGTTTGAGTATGGTGTTATCTTGAACGGTAGTGAAACGCAAAATTGCAATACTTTTTCCCATTATATGTTTGAGTATGGTGTTATCTTGAACGGTAGTGAAACAAGCGACGCTCGAATGTCTGCAGGCGTTCGGTTTGAGTATGGTGTTATCCTGAACGGTAGTGAAACAGCGAAGACTCAGCTCGCCCCGAGCCCGTTGTTTGAGTATGGTGTTGTCCTGAACGGCAGTATAATGACTGCTTAAAGGAAAAGTGTATGTAATCCCGACAGATCGTTTCAAAATAATAATATCGGCAAAATTGAAAAGGCGCCCACGCTTTATATATAAGCAGGGGTGCCTTTTCATGATAAAAGCATTAAACAGCAAAGTGCGCATAATATCTCTGACGGGGTTCGCTTTACGGCGCCCGATAGTATCGCTGCCGATGCTGCGTTCGGCACAGGCTTCGCATTGTGCCATGCCGTTCGTCCGACGATTCGGGGAGGGCGATCTCTTTTCCGCCGGAATTGTCTTTTTCGGGCAACAGGCGGAGGCGCACACCATGGCAGGGGTCATTTTTTGATGAGTTTGCGGTAGATGGCGGGCGAAAAGCCGCTGCGGCGGCGGAAGAATACCGAAAAATATTTTTCGTCCGTAAAGCCGAGCTTGAAGGCGATCTCCTTGACGGTGAGCGTGGGCAGCATGAGCAGGGAGCACGCTTCCTGATAACGCAGGCGCAGCGCGTATTCGTGCGGCGTGACGCCGTATTTTTCCTTGAAGATGCGCTGCGCGTGCCGTTCGGTGATGCCGAAATCGCTGCAGATCTTGCGGAAATCGTAGGCGGTGAAGCATACCCGTTCGAGCATGATCTTCAGCCTCGATTCCAGCGTTCTGTCCGCGTAGGAGTCGACGATGGTCGCGCTCTTCAAATAGGGGAGCAGGGAGGCGATAAATGACTGCGCCGCGATCTGGGTGTTGAAGAGCCCCGTCTCCGCCTTCACGCAGGCGTTCACCGTGTCCGAAAAGCGGGTCAGAAGCTGCGGACAGTCAAATACGGTATGCTCTTTGAGCCCGTATACGCCGAGCACGCTTTCAAAGTCGCCGAGGATGTTGAACCAGCAAAAAGCCCATTCTTTTTGCGGATAATAATAGTGCGAGTGCCCGTTTTTGAGGATGAAGATCTGATTCTGTTCGGTAAAATGCGTCTTCCCGTCCTCGACGAGCACGCCTTTCCCGCTCACCGTATAGCCGACCACGGAGAGGAAGGAATCATTGCGCTCGAGGTAATATTCTTCGTTGCAGTAATCGGTGCCGACTTGTTCCACGGTGAAGGGAAAGCGCTTGTTGTATTCGGGAAGGTTGAGGTTGCGATAGTCGCCGATACGGTTTTCATACAGTCCGCGCATGACGTCCTCCGATTGCCTGAATTTGCAAAAAGTATACCATATTTCTTGAAAATTGTCAATAAATGTCGCTATTTTCAACCTTATTGTCGGGATTTTCTGTTTGCAAAAGGGGGTTTATCCGTTACAATAAAAGCAGCAGCAAAGGATAAGGAGGTTTTCATCATAGAAAGCCCGGGAGGGCCTTGCCTCGTGCCCACGCCGGACGGGAAGGAATGGTGGCTCTTGTACCATAGTTCCATGTATGAAGGCTCGGGCTGGACCCGTTACGTGAGCGCCAAGCCCGTCCGCTTCGACGAAGAGGGCTTGCCCGTCCTCGACGACCCGCTGCCCTTCTATACCCCCGTGCGCGGCCCTTCGGGCGATACGTTCGAGCAGGCGCCCGTCTATATCGCCGAAGCGGAAGAAGGACGGCTGTCGGGCGGGCTGAAAACGGAATACTGCAACGAAGCGACGGGCGGGGAATATGTGTACGGCTTTGCCGCCGCGGGGGACAAGCTGGAATTTACCCTCGATCTGCCCGAGGCGGGCGCGTATCGGGTCATCGTGCGCTACGCCGCCGAAGGGGACGGCGCCCGCCACGTTTTGCGGGTCAACGGCAAAAACGTCTCGATCGCCTATACCTATTACGGGTATGACAATTTCTTTACGGCCGAAGCGCGCGCCGTCTTTCAAAAGGGGGAAAACGACCTCTCGCTGGAATACGTCGAAGGGTATGACGTAAAAATAGACTTTATAGGAGTATATTATGTCGGAGAATAAGAGCCTCAACCCCGTGGGCATCACGGGTATCGGCGATCCGTTCGTGCTGCGGGCTTCAGACGGGAAATACTATATGTACGCGACTTCTTTTTTCCCCGCAGAGGGCAGGGAGGGGTTCAACGTCTGGCAGAGCGGCGATCTTGCCCGCTGGAGCGCGCCCGTGCAGTGTTATGCCGCGGACGAACGCTCCTTCGGGTATAAAGATTTCTGGGCGCCCGAAGTGCGCGAGCGGGACGGGAAATTCTATATGCACTATTCCGCGCGCAGGAAGGAGGACGAAAGCCTGCGCATCGGCGTCGCCGTGTCCGCTTCGCCGCTCGGGCCCTTTATCGACGTCTTCGACAGGCAGCCCATGTTCGATTTCGGCTACGCCGCCATCGACGGGCACGTCTTTTTCGACGACGACGGCAAGATCTATTTCTACTATTCGCGCGATTGCAGCGAATATGTCGTCGGCGGGCGGCACGAGAGCCATATTTATGTGGCGGATATGGACGAAAGCCTCACCCGCATCGCCTCGCCGCGAGAGCTGTTCGGCCCGTCTTTGCCCTATGAGAGAAAGCAGATCGCGGGGATGGACGGCTGGGCGTGGAACGAGGGGCCCTTCGTCGTGAAAAAAGAGGGGCTGTATTATCTGTTTTATTCGGCAACCTTTTTTGCGGGCGGGGATTACTGTACCTGTTACGCCGTTTCCGATCGCCCGGACGGGGGATTCGTCAAGGCGGAAAAGCCCCTTTTCGTCTCGAAGGAAGGCAAAATTTCGGGGCCGGGGCACAACTGCGTCTTTACGGACGGCAAAGGGGAGCTCTGGTGCGCCTATCACGTGCACACCCACTGTTTGCGGCCCGATCATGACAGGCAGATGTTTTTAGACAAAATTTATATCGGCGGCGGCAGGGTGCGCAGCGACGGCCCCACGCTCAGGGAGGAGAAAAATGGCGATCTTTAAGATCTTGGACGACGAAAAACTCATAGCGGCAAGGGACGGCTGGTTTGCAAAACTGGAGAGCCTTTTTGACGGGACGTATGCGGAAAAGCGGGCGTTTGCGCTCAACGGCGTGCTTGCGGTCGGCAAGAGCGATCCCTATCTGGAACCCGAAAAATGGGTGGACGAGTGTTTGGCGGACATCGCCGAAAATAAAGCGGAAAAGATTTGCAACGAGCAGATGTTCGTGCCCGTCTGCGTCGAATACGGCATTTACGGCGTGCATTATATCGATAAAATTTTCGGCGCAGACGTATATTTTCAGGACGGGCAGTGGTATAACCGCTATCTCGGATCGCCGATCGGCTCGCTGCAAGAGCCCGATTTGGAAAAAGACGAGACCTTTCGCCTCTCCGTCCGCGCGGCGGAGCGGTTTGTAAAAAACGGCGGGGAATTTCCCCTTTTCGGCTTGCCGACCATCGCCAGCCCCCTCAATATCGCCGTCAACCTCTACGGGCAGGAGATCTTGATGGAGATGCTCGCCGATCCCGAAAACGCCCGCAAGGACCTTGAGACCATCGCGCGCGTGCTGGAAAAGATCCATAGGGCGTTCCGCGCCATCCTGCCCGAGCGGCAGCTGCAGCCCGTCATTTCCTGGAACCGCACCCAACCGCCCGGATACGGGCAGGTGTGCGGCTGCACCACGCAGCTCGTGTCCGAAGAGCTGTACCGCGAGCTTATCGCCGACCTCGACGAGAGGATCTTGGGCGTCTATCCGCACGGCGGGATGATCCATCTCTGCGGCAGCCATACCCAGCACCTTAAAACCTTCCGCAGCATGAAAAAACTGCGCGCGCTGCAGCTCAACGACCGCGCCGCGGAGGACCTGGAGGCATATTTTAAAGGGCTTCGCGAAGATCAGATCATTTATCTCAATCCCTGCGACGGGATGACGATCGAGCGCGCCCTGCAGATCACGGGCGGAAAGCGGCTCGTCATCGCCGAGACCATCCGCGGGGAATACCGCATCTGAACAAAAGCGTTTTTTGAACGCAAAAGAATATTCTACCATAAAAATATGCCCGAAAGGCTGCAATACAACAAATATCCACGCGCGTTGCGCGTGGATATTTGTTTTATCGGGCAGAAAAAGCCGAAGTTTTTCCCGTTTTGCCGTTTATGCGGGCAGGATGACGGTAAATTCGGAGCCTTTGTCCGGCTCGCTTTTGAGAGCACTTCGCCGCCGCAGAGGGTCACGATCCTCTTTACGAGGGCGAGCCCCAGGCCGTTGCCTTCGGCGGAATGCGAAGTGTCTCCCTGATAAAATTTTTCAAAGATATGCGGCAGAGCCTCTTCGCCGATGCCGCAGCCGCGGTCTTTTACGCTGACATAGATCTTTTCGGGGGCCGTCCGCAACCGGATGCGGACGGTCCCGTTTTGCTCGGAAAATTTGACGGCGTTGCCGATCAGGTTGTACCAGACGTGGAACAAAATGCCCGCGTCGCCGCAGTAGGTGACGTCGGGAAGGTCCAGGTCGAAGGCGATGTTTTTCGCCGTCCATTCGCTTTCGAGCATCAGGATGGCTTTGCGTATCTGTTCGGACAGATCGAAGGGCTTGGCGGTTTGCGGGCTTTGCTGGTTTTCCAGCTTTGACAAATTGAGGATGTTGCCCGTGAGCACGGAGAGCTTATGCGCGTTGGCGATGATCTTTTCCAGGTATTCTCCCGCCCTGTCGGAGGAGAGACCTTTATTTTGCAGGAGGGCGGCGTACCCTTCGATGGCGGCGAGCGGCGTCTTGAATTCGTGCGATACGTTGGAGATGAAGTCGCTCCGCAGCGTTTCCACGCCCGCAAGCTCCTTTGCCATGGCGTTGAAGTCGCCGTACATTTCCCGTATGGAGGCGAACATACTCTTTTCTTTGAGCCGCACGGAAAAATCCCCCGCCGAGACGCGGCGCAGCCCGCTGCTCAGCCGTTCGATGGGTTTGAAGACTTGTTTTACGACGAGGATGGCGACGACCGTGCCGAGGATGGCGCCGAGGATGATCATGAAATCGAGGGGGAACATCCCCGCGGGGCCGGGCGGGATGTCGCCGCGGCGGAACAGGAGAAACATCACCGCGCTCATGACGAGCGTCGCGATGACGAGGATGAGGACGGCGACGAGCGCAAAATACAGCCAGATGAGGGAGGTGCGGCGGAAGGAATCTTTATGTTTCATTGTTTTTCACCGCCTTGTATCCCAGCCCGCGGATGGTCACGATCTTAAAATCGGGGTTGCTCGCAAATTTCTCGCGCAGGCGGTTGATGTGCGTGTTGATGGTGCGGTCGTCCGTTTCCGAATCCATGCCCCAGATCTCGTCCATCAGCTGCCGCCGCGTGAAGATCTTTCCGGGGTAGGAGAGGAGTTTGAAGAGCAGATTGAACTCCTTGAGAGGCAAAAAGATCTCCGAGTCGCCCGTTCTGACCGTCATCCCGTCAAAGTCGAGGACGGTGGAGCCGACGACGATCTTTTTTTCCGCGCTGATCTTCGCCCGCCTGAGGAGCGCCTTGACGCGCACGAGCAGCTCGTTCACGTTGACGGGTTTGACCATATAGTCGTCCGCGCCGAGCGTGAACGCCTTTTGCAGCGAATCGTAATCCTCCCGCGCGGTCACGATGAGCAGAGGGCAGAAAATATCCGCGTCCCGTAAGTTTTTGGTCAGTTCAAAGCCGTTCATCTTGGGCATCATGATGTCGGCGACGATGAGGTCGATGACGGTATCGGAAAGGACGGCAAGCGCCTGCTCCCCGTTTTCCGCCCCGATGGCGCGGTAACCGTGTTCGTTCAAAGCGCTGCACAGGAGTTCTCTCAGGTCAAGGTTGTCTTCCACGACGAGGATGTGTAACATTTCCGCCTCCTTTTATAACAGTATACATTGTCTTTGTGTTCATCCGCTTCTTTTTTTCTTCACCATTATAACACAGAAAAATAAACGCAAGATAAACATTTCACACATCTGTCAAACAGTTTATTCTGCGTTTACGTCCGTGCGATTTTCCGTTTATCTGCCTCTGCTATAATAACGCAAAAAGGAGGCGGGAGGGCCTGTTATGAGGACGTATGCAAAAAGAAAGGCGGCAGCCGTATTCCTGTCGGCGCTGCTGTGCCTGGCGGCGCTGTTTTTGGCTTCGGCGTGCGCGGAAAGCGCTTCCGAAGAAACAAAGACGGAGCAGGCGTATATCGTTTCCATCCAAGAGGCGGAAGGCGGCGGCTACACCGTCGTTTATTCGGACGGTAGCACTTCATCCCTCGCCGTCGAAAGCGGCGAAGACGGCAAAGACGGCAAGGACGGTGAGGACGGCGAAGATCTGACCATCGAGGCGATCTGGCAAGCGTACATAGCGGAAACGGGCGAAGATCTGACCTTGGCGGAGTTTATCGGGCAATATCTGAACCTGACGGAGGATCGTTCCGCGTCCGTCGCCCAAAGCCTGCGCTCCTGCGTCTCCGTATATACCGAATTTGTGGAGACGCAGTCCATCGGCAGCGGCGGGTTTTTCCCCGGCGGCGGCATGGGCGGCATGGGCGGTATCTCCGAGCTCGTGCAGGGCGCGGGTTCGGGCGTCATCTATAAGATGGATGACGATTCCGTCTATATCGTGACCAACTACCACGTCGTATACGACGGCAGTGCGGACGAAGATAAAAACGGCGGTTCCAAGATCGCCCGCGCCATCTACTGCTATCTCTACGGCAGCGAGGCGACCCCCGTGGCGACGGGTTACGACGAGGACGGCTATTATCAATACGAATACGGCGAACAGGCGATCGCGTGCGAATACATCGGCGGCTCGCTCGAAGCGGACATCGCCGTCCTTCGCGCGGAAAAAGAGGCGGTGTTCGCGGTCAACGACGGCGTGCGCGCCGTCACCCTTGCAAACGGGTACCATGTGGGCGAATCGGTCTATGCCATCGGCAACGCGGAAGGGGAAGGCATCACCGCCACGGAGGGCATCGTCAGCGTGGACAGCGAATACATCTCGCTGGACGTGGACGACGACGGCACGGAAGAGAGCTACCGCTCCCTCCGCTTCGACGCCACCATCTATCACGGCAATTCGGGCGGCGGGCTGTTCAACGCGCAGGGGGAGCTCATCGGCATCACCAACGCGGGCGTGGAGGGGTATGAAGCCATCTGCTACGCCATCCCCGTTTCCGTCGCCCGCGGGACGGCGGACAACATCCTCTATCATTACGGCGACGAGGACGAGGAGACGAACGGCGTCTATAAGGTCACGCTGGGCGTCACCGTCGCGGGCGAGAACGCCAGATATGTGCTCGAAGAGGACGGATACGGCAAGATCGAAGAACAAATATCCGTACAGTCTGTGACGGAAGGCTCGCTCGCCGAGACGCTCGGCATCGCCGCGCAAGACGTGCTCACCGCGTTTATCGTCAACGGGCGGGAATACGCCCTCTCGCGCACTTTCGACATCGGCGATCTCATCTTGACGCTGCGGCCCGAAGACACGCTGCAGATCTCTTACGAGCGCGGCGGCGAGGCGGAGGTGACGGCGGAATATACCTTGACGGCGGATCTTTTCGCCGCGGCATGACGTATGGCGGGCGGAACGGGCGGGAACGCCCGTTCCTTTTGCGGCAAAATCTGAAAAAGGACGGAAAAACCAATGGCATATCTTCGCATCGCGAACCTGAAAAGGAGCTACCGCGTCTCCCGCACGGAGAAACAGCAGGTGCTTTGCGGCATCAACGTGGAATTCAAGCGGGGCGAATTTGTCGCCGTGCTCGGCGAATCGGGCTGCGGCAAATCGACGTTCATGAACATTTTGGGCGGGCTCGACCGTGATTACACGGGCAGTATCGTTTTGGACGGCGAATTTTTGAAAGATTATTCTGAAAAACAGCTGGACGATTACCGCAAGAGCCGCGTGGGGCTCATCTTTCAGAACTATAATCTCATCGGGCACATGACGGTGAAGGAAAACATCGAAGTCGCCATGACGATGAGCAACATCGGCAGGGAAGAGCGCAAGGCGCGCACGCAGGAAGTCTTGGCGCAGGTGGGGCTTTCCGATTATGCGGATAAGCTCCCCAATCAGCTTTCGGGCGGGCAGCGCCAGCGGGTGGCGATCGCCCGCGCGCTCGCAAACGCGCCCGAGATCCTGCTCGCCGACGAGCCGACGGGCGCGCTCGACAAAGATTCGGCCGAGCAGGTCATTCAGATATTGAAGAAGATCGCCGAGTCGGGCAAGCTCGTCATCGTGGTCACCCATTCGCAGAAGGTCGCCTCCGCCTGCAGCCGCGTTCTGACCATCGACGACGGTGTCATCAAGGCGGACGAAAAGAGGTACGACGTCTCCGCCAAGACTCCCAAACCCAAGGCGGGAAGGGCGCAGAACATCCGCTTCGGCGAATTGTTCAAGCTCGCCTATTCCAACATCGTGCAGACGAAAAAGCGCAGCCTTCTGGTCGCCGTCGGCATGGCCATCGGCATCGCCGCCGTCATTTTGGTGTTTTGCCTGAGCAGCGGCATCACGGGCTATGTCAACGAGCAGCTGGCAAGTTCCATGAACGCTCTGCAGATCCAGGTCGTTTCCGAATCTTTCATCCCGAGCAGCAAGATCGAAGACATCGGCGCTTTGGACGGCGTCGATTATGTGGCGGACGGGACGTATGTGCGCATGAGCTCGTCCTACGATTACGGCGGCAGCGAGGGCACCATCATGCTGCTGCGCTCCTCTTACGACGCGTTGGATAGGGAACTCATCGCGGGGAAGGTGTGTCAAGAGGGCGAGATCCTGATCAGCGAAGCGTTCGCCGAAAACCTCTACACGAACGATCTGGACGAGGCGGAAGCGCTCGTCGGCACTTCCATCGACATCACCTATGCGGGAGAAGTGACCTCCTTTACCATCGGCGGCGTGTATGCGGACGAGAGCGATTATGCCGAATACGCCTGCGCATATGTCACGAAAAACGACCTTGCCGCCATGTACGACAAGGCGAACAAGACGCTGCGCACCAACGTCTTATACGTCTATGTGCAGGACACGTCCTATATTTCCGCGGTCAAGGAGAGCATCGAGGCGATGGGTTATACCGCCTCGCGCGACGATTCCACCGTGGAAACGCTGCTCGAATACGTCGATCTCGGCACGAAAGTCCTGACGGGCTTTGCGCTCATCTCCATCGCCGTTTCGGCGATCATGATCTTCATCGTCACCTATACGAGCGTCGTCGAGCGCACGCGCGAGATCGGTATCCTGCGCGCGGTCGGCGGGCGGCGGAAGGACGTGACGCGCCTCTTCATCCTCGAATCCGCCCTCATCGGCGCCTTTGCGGGGCTCATCGCCGTCGTCTTTTCCCTCTTTATCAGCATCGTCGCCAACCTCATCGTGAACAGTTATGTCGGCGCGTGGCTCGTTGCCCTAAACGCCGTCGTCTATGTCTGCTGTTTCGCCGCGAGCGTGGCGGTCGGGGTCGGCTCGGGGCTTCTTCCTTCCATGCAGGCGGCAAATCTCGACCCCGTGGAGTCGTTGAGGAGCGAATGACATGAAAAACAGCAAAAAAGACCTCATCCGCCGCATGGAGGTGGAGGACGACCTCGGCATCCGCCGCGGCGCGAAAAAGCGGTTCGTCGTGCCCGATAAGGTGTATATCATCATCAAGATCTGTCTGATCGCCGCGCTCCCCGCCGTCTATTTCCTCTGTTCGCCGCTGCTCGCCGTCGTGGTGCTCGCCTATTTCGGGCTCATCGTCGTCACGAACAACATCGAAAAGAATTTCAATCTCGGACTGAAAAAGGATCTGCATATCCGCCTGCCCAAAACGGACAGCCTGCTCTGCCTGCTCCTTGTCATCATCACCGCCGTCGGGGTGACGGTGTCCTCCGTCTCCATGACGCAGCGGGCGAGTATGTTTGAAGGCTTTGACGATTCGCAGCTGGAAGAGGTGATCGACGACGCGGACTTTTCCTCGGCGGACTTCGTGTGGATGCAGGTTTGGACAAAGGTGAAAGATTTCGGGACGCTCATGACGGGCACGCGCTATCTTTTTGAGGAACAGCGTGGCTTCGGCGGGTTCGGCGGCCCGGGCGGAGAGCCGCCCGAAGGGTTTACGCCGCCGTCGGACGCCGATCTTCCGGATATGTCCGAGATCCTGGACGGTATGCCTTTTTCCATCATCTTTGAATCGGTCGTCAAGGCGGTGGATACGGGCCTTATCGTAGTCATCTGCGTATGCGGGTTGTTTTCGGTGCGCAAGTTCAGAAAATTGACCAAATAATTTTTCGGGAGGGAGAAGATGGAAAAGATCGCGTTGGCAAAAGGGCTGGAAGCGGAAGGCAGGGCGGCGGAAGCGGCGGCGCTGTATGAGGAGGCGTTCAACGAGACGGACGAGGACTGGCTCGCCGTAAAGGCGGGCGAGCTGTACCTCGCCGCGGGCGACGCCGGGAAGGGGAGAGCGGTCATCGACGGCATCATCGGCTGCGGCAACCCCATCCTCTATGACAGGCTGATCCGCTTTTATTTCGATACGGGCGACTATAAAGGGGCGTCCGAACTGTTTTTGGAGTTTTTTACCGACGCCGTGCGGGAAAAGCGGATGGCGTTTGCCGACAGGCTGCTGCGCGCGGGCGCCTTTGAAGAGGCGGAGGAGTGGTATAAAAGCTGCATCGAAAACACTTCCTATCATTCCTATCCCTATCTGAGCGGAACGGGCGGCGGTGAGGAGGAACAATACGGCTATTTTGTGCGCCGCGCCCTGCGCAAAGGGGATCAGTGCTTCCGAGGCGAACGGTATAAAGAGGCGCTCTCCCATTACGCGCACGCGGCGAAGGTTTCCGATTACGCGAAGAAAAAGCAGGCGGAATGCTGCTTCATGCTCAAAGATTTCGTGCGGGCGAAAAAGCTGTACCGCGAGCTCGTGCAAAAGACGGACGACGCCTATTTCAAATTCATGCTCGCGGAGTGTTACAACAGCGAGGATGTGGACGTGAACACCTTTGAGGACGCGCTGTATTGGTACGAATACGCCCTGGAAGGCGGCTGCGAGCTCGTCTATTATCATCTGGGGCTTTGCTATCAGTTCGGGCGAGGCACGGAAGAGGACCTCGAAAAAGCGGAAAAGATGTTCAAAGAGGGCACAAAACACAAGACCGACGAGGGGGATTGCTATTGCAAGCTCGGCAATTTGGCGTATATGCGCGGGGATACGGAGGCGGCGGCGGAGTATTACCGCAAAGCGGCGCGGCTGAACAACGCGCGGGCGCTTTTGAATATCGCCATCGGGTATCTGAACAAGGAGATCCGCTGTTTCCGCTTCGGCGAAGTGAAATGTTTCCTCGCCAAGGCGGCGGCGCTGGGTAACCGCAGGGCATACGATCTTTTAAAAGAGCTCGAACAATAATATAAATCAAGAAAGAGGAGGGCGGCGTTTTCACGCCGCCCTCCCCCTTTTGCCTCCCGCGCCCGCGCGGGGGGCGCTTGGCGCGCGCGCCGTTTGGCGGGCGGAGAGAGGAGAAGGCGCAAACAGGGGATAAAAGGGGAGCAGGCGCGCTTCCTCTTTTAATAAGCGGCCGCATTTTCGCCGCAAAAAAGAAAAAAAGGGAGCAGAAAAAAATAAAAAACCGTAAAACCGCAATCAAAACCGCTTGACAGTATTTTGCATATAAGATAAAATTTATTGAGTAAACAACGGAAAGCGCCTATGGCGCGCTTATCCCTCGAATAGAAATCAATAAGGAGAACAACAACATGAAGACCTACATGGCCAACGCCCAGACGGTAGAGAGAAAGTGGTATGTTGTAGACGCCGCAGGCGTGCCTTTGGGAAGACTCGCTTCCAAAGTGGCGGCCGTGCTTCGCGGGAAAAACAAGCCTACGTTCACGCCCAACGTCGACACGGGCGATTTTGTCATCGTCATCAACAGCGATAAAGCCGTTTTGACGGGCAAGAAACTCGACGACAAATTTTATCGCTATCACACCGGCTATATCGGCGGGCTCAAAGAGATCGCGTACCGCAAGATGATGGCGGAAAAGAGCGACGTCGCCGTCTACGAGGCGGTCCGCGGTATGCTCCCCAAAAATTCCCTGGGCAGGAAGATGATCAAAAAGCTCAGGGTCTATAAGGGCGGCGAGCACAATCACGAAGCGCAGAAGCCTGAAGCGCTGAAATTATTTTAATGAGGTGAAACCATGGCAAAGGCTAATTTGAAAAAGAAATTGCAGTTCTGGGGAACGGGCAGAAGGAAAAAAGCGATCGCCCGCGTCCGCCTCATTCCCGCAGGCTCGGGCAGCATCGTCATCAACGACCGCTCGCTGGAAGATTACTTCCCGCAGGGCACCCTTCAATACATCGTCAAACAGCCCATCGTCCTCACCCAGACGGAGACCGCTTATGACATCGTCGTCAACGTCTGCGGCGGCGGCTATACGGGCCAGGCGGGCGCTATCCGCCACGGCATTTCCCGCGCGCTCATCCAGGCGCAGCCCGAACTTCGCCCCGCGCTCAAAAAAGAGGGCTTCCTGACCAGGGACCCGAGAAGCAAAGAGAGAAAGAAGTACGGCTTGAAAAAGGCACGCCGCGCTCCTCAGTTCTCGAAGAGATAATTTTCCGTATACGTTACGGGCATCGGGCGCCGCGCACTTGTTGCGCGGCGTTTTGATAGGGCGGCTTATTTCTTTTTGCGCGCGCCGCGGGCGACGCGCTCGTGCCGCTCGAGAATGCTTTCACAGCGCTTTCTGCGCTCCTGCGGGGTGAAGATGCCCCCGCCGCCTTGCCGCGCGTCCTCTGCGGGCGGCGGGCTGTTTTCCGCTTCGCGCAGGGAAGAGAGCGCCGAGAGCAGGTTGAAGATACCGAATTTTTCCATACATCGCCCCCGTGTGCGGCAAAATATCCTCCCCGCGCGGGCATATCCGCCTGCGGCATCGCCGCGAGCGCGCCCGTTTTTAGGCGAAGGACATAAAAATTTCGCCGCATTTTGACCGAACTTAATTTTTTTTGTTTGCGTTAACCTCTTTTTTAGTGTATAATAAAAAAGTGCAATGCAAAGACAGCGCGCCCGCGCGCGAGGGGGACCGGCCGAAGGCGCGGCCTTGGCGGGCGTTTGCAAAATATGGCTGAAAAAAAGGAGTCTGTTTATCCTATGCTGAAAAAAGGCAAAAAAATCCTGGCGGCGCTTTTGGCGCTGGCGATGGCGGCGGCGGTATTTGCCGCCTGCGGCGCGCCGTACAAATCCTCTCCTTTGGGCGGGAACACGGCGGGCGAGCCCGCTTCCAACGGCGGCTTCGTCGCCGCGCAGGGCGATTACGTCTACTTTATCAACGGCGTCGAATCGTACACGGCGGACAACACCTACGGCACCCCCGTCAAGGGCTCTCTCATGCGCATCGCCAAGAGCGACCTTGCCGCGGGCAGCTTTGCCGAAACGGAGACCGTCGTGCCCCAGCTTATCGTCTCGCAGGATTATACCTCGGGCATCTATGTCTACGGCGACAGGGTGTATTACGCTTCGCCGACCACGGCAAAGAACCCCGACGGCGACGTGGAAAATTCCTACATCGATTTCAAGAGCTCCAAGCTGGACGGCTCGGAAACGATGAGCGATTACTATGTGCGCATGAGCAACAACGCGACCGTCTTCCGCTATGTGGCGGACGAGAAGGGCACCGTCTATCTCCTGTATATCGACACGGCAGAGGGCGAGATCCGCTCCTACAACACCGCGACGGGCGTGAACACGGTGCTCGCGGCGGGGTACCAGGACGCCGAGCTCAACGCGGACGACCCCACCGACCCCTATGTCTATTATACGATGTCCGTCGTCAAAAACTACGGTTACAGCGAAAGCAGCCCCTCTTCCGAGCAGTATACCCAGCTGTACAGGGTGAGCGCCTTTACGAGCGAATGCCCCTACGAGATGGACCTTTCCGCCGACTATACCGATAAGGAGACGGGCAAAGTGCTCGACTACGTCAACCTCGGCACCCTCGTTTTGGACGGCATCGGCAGGGGCAACCACGCGACCCCCTTCAACCACGACATGAAAGACGGCGTCACCCCGTACTACGGCTATAACGGCGTCACCTACACCCTCGTCAAGTATACCAACGGCGGGCTCTACTACACCAACAGCGAAAACAGCGACGCCGCCATCTTGTACCGCCTGCCCGCGGACGAGCTGGACAAGGCGCTTGCGGACGGCAGCTGGAATTCGGTCACGGGCAACGCGAACAACGCGGGCGGCTCGGCGAACGACATCAACGAGCGCATCGCCGTCGGCACCGACGAGGCGGGCGAGAGCGCCCTCTTCTTCGAGCACGAAGGCTCTCAATATTATTTGTATGTGAGCGGCAGCGAGATCGTGCGCGTCAAGGTGGACGAAGATGCGCCCGCCTACAAGGGCGAATCGACGCGCATCGTCCGCGGCCTTGCCGCTTCCTCCTCCGATTCCGACTCCTCTTCCGAGTCGACGGCGGACGCGGTGTTCCTCTTTATCGAAGACGGCTATCTGTATTTCTCGCAGTCGGCCACCAACGGCAGGGGGCTGTACAGGGTCAACTGCGTCGGGGCGGCTTCGGCGTATGAAAATCTCAATCTGACCGACGAATACAGGGCGACGGAATATGCGGGCGTCGAATTTGATTCCGACTGGTACGCGCCCGAACTGATGGAAGGGTACCTCTTCTTCGCCGACGCCGACACCTATGCGGACGGGTATATCTCCGTCACGGAAAACCCCGCGACCAACGCGGAGCTCAAGGCGCGCAACGAAAAGTATGAAGACGCGCAGGAAGTGATCGAGGACATGGCTGCCGTCTACGAAAACGCGGGCGACGCGGCGCGCTATTACTTCTACACGGGCGACGCGGAGATCCTCGCGGCCGACGCGCACGCCGAGCAGTACACCGAAGAGGACAACGAAGCCTTCAACGCCTTCACGGGCTGCAAGGCATACGGCGGCGTGTTCGACGCGTCCGTGCTCAAATCGGGCGAAGAGGCGTGGAACGTGCGCAGCTATTTCGTGGAGACGATCGGCAAAATGACGGATGAGGACAAGGAGTCCCGCCTCGAATCGCTGGCGGACGAATACCTCCTCTCCGAAGATTCGGCTTCCTCTTCCTCGGACGGCTGGACTTGGCAGTGGGCGGCGATCTTCGTGCCGGTGGGCGTCGTCGTCATCGCGGCTGTCGCCGTCACGGTCATCCTCGTAAAGAAAAACCGCCGCGCGGCATAACGATAAGTATAAAAAAGGAACGGCCTGTCCGTTCCTTTTTTTGTGCGGCGGGCAAGGGCTCATGCGCTTTCGCGCCGCAGGGAAGGCGGGGCGTCGGATTTTTCTGTACTTCTTTGCAAAAAGGCGGCTTTTTTGCGCGTTTTGCCGCCTGCCGCGGGAGCGGCGGGCGGGCGGTTTTGCCCCGTTGTGCGGTTCGATGGAAAAATGTGTTAAAAAATTGCGGAAAGCACAAAATATCTCTGAAAAATCCTTTACAAACGGGCGGAGAATCTGTATAATCTATCCGTAAAAAATCAGCCGCCGCGCATGGCGCGGGCGCAGGATGCACATAGTATCTGCCGCGGCAATATTATTGTAATGTAAAAAGGGGAGGAATCCTGTATGACAAAGTATATCAAGTGCCCTCGCTGCGACCTCAATTATATCGATCCCGAAAAGCAGCAGTACTGCGACGTATGCCTTGCCGAAATGCAGGGCGCGAAACTCAAATTCGCCGACCTGGATGACGAAGAGGAGATGGAAAAGACGGAACTGTGCCCTGTGTGCGGCGTCAACTATATGCGCTTCGGCGAAAAGATGTGCGACGAGTGCAAAAAGAACAGCGAATACGAGGAAGATTCGGACATCGACCCCGAAAAGGACGAAGAATGGCGCAACTACCTCGACGAGGACGCCGACACCATGGAGGAGGACGCCATCGACATCGGCGAGACCTTCGACGACGGCTTTGAAGACGAAGAGGAGTTCGAGGAAGAGGAATACCGCGACGAGGACGAAGACGAATTCGACCTTCCCGCGGACGGGTACGACGACGAGGATGAGGAGGACGAGGACGAAGACGAAGAGGACGAGGACGACGATTTTTAAGTCCCCGCGCGATATAAAAAAGGGCGAAGCGCTGCTTCGCCCTTTTTTATGCCTTGCCTTCCAGCTTTTTGATCTTCACGCTGCCGCAGAGCACGTCCGAATAG
Source organism: uncultured Clostridia bacterium (assembly GCA_944376445.1). Taxonomy (GTDB): domain Bacteria; phylum Bacillota; class Clostridia; order Christensenellales; family Borkfalkiaceae; genus Borkfalkia. The sequence goes on from CALWCR010000075.1 coordinate 37,646, forward strand.
GCATAGGCGGTCTTGCCGCGGTAGTTTTTGTCGTAGGGCTGCACGGTAAAGAGGGCGGGATAGACGCCCGAAAGCCTGCCCGTAAAGCGCACGATCTTGTTCCTGCCGAGGTTCACGCGCACCGCCACGTCCTTCTCGTAAAAATTCCTGATCTCTTCTTTGATGGTTTGAATGTTTTGCGTCGGCCGTATCATACGCATATTGTTCCCGCCCGCGGCGCAAAATATACCGCGTTTTGCAAAATACGCCTTTATTTGCGGGCATACGGCGGGTTTTTTCCGCATAGAATGAGAGAGAATGACAGGGAGGGCAAGGCAAAGATGTCTGTTTGCGGAAAATACGAAAAATGCACTTGCGTCGCGGCGGGCAAGCCGTTCACGGCGCAGACCATCGTCGAGTGCCGCCTGGCGGACTGGGCGGACAACACCGTGCTCGCCGTCGACGCGCGCGCCGTCGCGGGCGGGGCGGAAGCGGGTTCGGGCGAAGTGCGCTACGGCGGGCGGCTGTATTTCACCGTGCTGGCGGCGACGCCCGAGGGCGGCGTCATCAGTGCGGAACGGGGCGCGGAGTTCACCCACGGCGTCCCCTGCGAGAGCGCCGCCCCTGCCCAGACGGCAGACGTAAAGGTGCGGGTGGAGAAGGTGGAATGGAAAAAGGACGGCCGTGCGCTCGTCCTTTCGGCCATCCTTTCTTCGGAGATCACCCTCTTCGTCCCCGCGGAGATCTCCTATCTCGCGGGCGGGGAGGGGGTCGCCGTCGATTTAAAACCCGTGCGCGTCTCCAAAGTGTACGCCTGCCGCGGCGAAGCGGAGATAGAGGAGGAGTTCGACACCGATTACGTCGGCGACGTGCTCGCCCACAGTGAGCGGGTATATATCGAGCGCGCGGAGGCGGGCGACGGCGCCGTCGAAGTTTCGGGCGAGATCAACCTCGGCATCCTCGCCAAGCGCGAAGGGGAGAGCGATACAATCTCCTACGAACGGCTCATCCCCTTCCGCGCGGAGATCGCCTGCGCCGAGGCGGCGCGGGGGCTGGGCTGCACGGCGGAAGCGTTCGTGCGCTCGGTCAATATCTCCGCTTCCTGCGAAGAAGACAAAGGCCGCTGCCGCATCCTCGCCGAGTTCACGCTGGGACTTTGCGCCCGCGTCTACCGCAGCGAAGAGGTGTATATGGGCGCGGACGCCTTCTGCCCGGGCTATGAGAGCCGCCTCGAAAAGCAGGCGGTGCTCTCGGGCGGGCCCGTGGCGGCGTTCAACGCCTCCGAGCGCATTTCGGGCGGGGCGGCGCTCGCGGGCAAGACGGATTTCGCCTGCTCTCTGCAGGCGGTCGCCTTCGGCGGCGTGCGCATCGCCGCCGAGGTTCACGACGGCGAGATCGAGGCGGAGGGGGTCGTCTCGGCGAACGTGCTCATGAAGGACGCCGACGGCCGCCCCGCGAGCGTGGAAATGAGCCTGCCCTTCTCCTTCCCCGTGCGCTGCGACCGTGCCAAAAAGGGGATGCGTGCCGAGCTTTCCGCCCTCGCCTGCGGCATTGCCGCCCGCCAGAAGCGCGAAGGGGAGCTGGACGCGGATTGCGCGCTCAAACTGCACTGCACCCTCTTTGAAGAGTGCTCGGGCGAAGCGGTCACAAAGCTCGAAGCGGGCGCGCCCGCGCCCGAGCGCACCGCCGCGGTGAGCGTGTACATCCCCTGCGCGGGCGACGGGCTCTGGGACGTCGCCAAGCGCCTCGGCAAACCGCCCGAAGAGGTGCGCCGCACCAACGCGGAGCTGGAATTTCCCCTTACGGGCAGCGAGCGCATCGTCATCTACCGCAAAAAACAGATAGATACGGGCTCTTTTTGACCAAAGCACGGGGGCGCGCCTTCGTCAAGAATGCGCGCCCCCGCAAAACGCGCGCTTTCTCCCGCAGGGCGTCCGCGCCCGTCCGCAAAACGCGCGCTCTCGCCCGTAAAGTGCCCGTAAGGTGCCGAAAAACGCCCGCCCCCGCCCGTAAAGCGTTTCTTTGCAGTGCTTTTTTCCCGCGCGGAGGGAAAAAAGTCGCCGCGGCGGCGCAAAATCGCCGCCGCGGCGCGCAATCCGTTTACAACGCCGCCGTTTTCTGCTATACTGTAAGGGAGAAATACGGACCCGAGCGGAGCGGATATAAGGAGGGCGGCGTGCGCAGGGCGAGCGTAAAAAGTTATGCCAAGGTCAATCTTTCCCTCAACATAACGGGGGTAAAAGAGGGCTATCATCTCATCGACAGCGTCGCCGTCCGTATCAACGTATACGACACGGTGCGCGCGGTCTCGCGCAGAGACAAGCTCATCAACGTCTATATGCACGGGCAGGGCAGCGAGTGTATCCCGCCCGAAAAGAACAACGCCGTGCGGGCGGGGGAGGCCTTTGTCGCCGCCTTCGGCACCGCGGGGGCGGACATCGACATCTATAAAGACATCCCGATGGGCGCGGGGCTGGGCGGCTCTTCGGCAGACGCGGCGGGCGTTTTGAACGCCCTCGCCAAAATGTACAAGGTGCGCGAGCCTGCCGCCCTCAAGGCGCTTGCCGACCGCTTCGGCAGCGATACGGGCTATATGCTCGGCGAGGGCAGCGCGCGTATGCGCGGCAGGGGAGAGCTTTTAGAGCCCCTTTCCTGCCCCAAACGCCTGCATATGCTCCTCTTTCTCCCCGAAGAGGAGGTCTCCTCGCGGGATTGTTACCGCGAATACGACCGCTTCCCCGATCCGCCCCGTTCGGACAGCGAAAAGCTCGCCGCAGCCTTGGAAGCGGGCGACTTTGCGGGGGTGGCGGCGAATGTATACAACGCGCTCGGCGCGCCCTCGGCACGCCTTTGCGGCGGCGTTTTCGAGGCGCTCGCGGCGGCGGCTTCCTTTTCCCCGCCCGCCTTTGCGGTCACGGGCTCGGGAAGCTGCGTCTTCGCCCTCTTTGAAAACGAAGAATTCTGCCGCTGGGCAAAGAGCCGTTACAAGGGCAAACTGCGCACCCGCATCGTGCACACGCTGGAAAAGGCGCGCCAAAGCCGCATTTTCAGCCCCTACGCCCTCACCGAAGAGGAGAAGGCGACGGGCATACCCGATACAGACGGCGAATGACCGTTTAGCGAACAGATCAAGGAGCAGCTATGGAAGAACGCAATCTCGAATTGGACGACGACGGCAAGATCAAGCTCAAAAAGGCAGGTTTTGCCGCCGAGGAGGAAGAAACGGGGGAAGATCTCGTCATCGAAGTCCCCGATTTTGACAAATTTGCGCAAGACGACGGGCGGGTCGGGCTTTCGGACGAGGCGCTTGCCGCCAAAGCCGAGGCGCGCGAGGCGCTCGCCGCCCGCAAACGCGCGCAGGCGGAGGCCCTTTTGCGGGAGGGGGACGAACTCTTTGCCGCGGGCGATCTCACGGGCGCGGGGGAAAAGTATCTCGACAGCGGCGCGGCGTATGCCGCCGACTGGCGGCCGTGGCTGGGCGTCGTGCGGGTGCAGACGCGCGATTTTACCGATTTTTCCGAAATTTACGACTGCGAACGCGCCTATGAGCGCGCTTTGCGCCTCATGCCGAAAGAAGAGCGCGCTGCCCTTGCACAAAAGTATGCGCCCTTGTTGGAAGGGCAGGCGGCCGCCGCCGAAGAAGAGGCGGCTGAGCTGACGCAAAAAGATATCTCCGCGCGCGAAGAGGCGCGCCCCGCCCTCGAAAGGGAGCATAAGTCCGCCCTCATCTGCATGATCGTCTTTTTGGCGCTGTTTGCGGCGTCGGCGGTCGCGGGCGGCGTGCTCGCCTGCTTTATCAGTGCGGTGCGCGGCGCGGGCGTGCTTATCGCCGCCATCGTCTTGGCGGCGGCGGCATTCGTCCTCTTGTTTATGTCGGCATGGGCGGTCAAGTGCTTTATTTCCGCCCGTCTTTCCCTCATCCGCAACCGCCGCGGCGGCACTTCCGAGTTCGGCAAAAGGGCGGCACAGCGGCTGGAAGAGAGCGAAATCATCCGCTCCGTCATCGAAGATCTCCAAAAATAAACCTCTCGCCCCTGCAGGCGGCGCCCACGGAAGAAAAATTCCGCGGGCGTATTTTTTTTGCCCGTTTGAATTTTTTGCGCCCGCGCGGCAAAGCGCGCGGGCGCAAAAAAACACGCTTTTGTACGGGAAAGTGCGCAACGTGTGTAAAAAATGCGGACAAGTTTGCAAAAATTAGGGGCGCGTCGGGCGCATGGCGGGGCGTTTTTGTCGGTCGGTGTGTGCGGTTATTACAAATAATTTACGAAAAATGTCAATTTTTTTCATCAAAACAGTTGACAAATCACAAGGGGGGAGGGTATCATTATTATGTAACAGTGTAGAATGTTAACCCCTTATTTGCGCTGTTTTGCCATAAAATGACAAATGTTCATGCATGGCGGAGAAAAACTGCCCGCAAGGGCAATGGGAGGAAAATTTATGACTCGTGCAAGAAAGACGGGGATCGCGGCGCTGTTCGCGGCGCTGGCGGCAATGCTCGCCGCGGCGTTCCTCTGCCTGGGCGTCACCTTCGGCAAAGCCGAAGCCGAGACCCCTTCCGCAAGGTCGTCGCAAGACATTGCGGCAGGCCTTCCTGACGTTACGGTCACGGGCGGTGTCGCCACGGTCAAATCGTGGAAGGAGCTCGTCGTCGCGATCAATTACGACGGCGCGACTTCCAATCCGCTCAACCCTAATGGGGAAAAGGCGGATACCATTAAACTCAGTAATAACGTCACGTTTGACTTTATAAAGGATACCGAGCTGCAAACGCTCATGGCGGCGTTTGCGGCGGATACGGGCGGCAATGCGGACAGCCTCTATATTACCCGCGATGTCGTCATCGATCTCGGCGGGAACACTCTTACGGTCGATACGACAAATGAAGAGTTTGCCGTTGCCGTGCACGACGGCGCCGCCGTCACCATTCAAAACGGCGCCCTTTCGGGCGAAACGAAGGGCGATTTCGCGTGCGTCGGCACCGCCACGGACGGGCAGTCGTCTTTGACGCTGAAAGATCTTAGCGTCTCCGTCACAAGCGACGGCACCGTCAGCGACAGCACCGGTCAACCAAGAACGCCGCGCGCGGTGTTTGCGGCGGGCAAACTGCACCTAAATACCGTGTCTTTTGAAATGACGGCCGCGATCCCCGTCGATCTTGCGGATTATCCTAAAGGCGAAGTGAGCTATCAGACCTTGCAGGACGCGGTCAACGCCGCGCCGGGCACGGGCTATTCGTATGCGGTCTCCCTTGCCGACGTCACCGAATTGAACAGGTCTGTGACCATTCCCCAAGGTACGCCGATACAGATCGACCTTGCGGGCAAAACGCTCACCAATACGGCGGGCGAACACACCGTCGTCAACTACGGCAGCGTAACTTTTAAGGACAGCGTGGGCGGCGGCAAAGTCACCAATACGACAAAGAGCTGTGCGGCGCTTTTTAACTATGGTTATGCGTATCTGTACGGCGGCGAATTTACCCGCGATGCGGCGGCTTCGCACTACGTCCTCAAAAACCTCGGCAGAATGACGATCGGCGAAGACGAAAAATCTACCGTCAAGGTCTTTTCCGAAAATACCGGCGCCAGCCTCATCGCCAACGGCTTTGTCGACGCCAAAGAACAGAAAGACGAGAAAGACTATATCACCGCCGCTACTGCCTGCACGCTCGAGATCAAGGGCGGCACTTTCACGGGCGGGATGAACAACGTCAAAAACGATTTTTGCGGCAAGCTCACTATCTCGGGCGGCTCCTTCGTCAATTCGTATGAGGGCGGTTCCGTCATTTTGGCAGCGGGCGAAAATACGCAGATCTCGGGCGGCTCCTTCACGCAAAAAAATATGAAAGGCTCGGTGCTGCGCGTCTCCGTCTCGACGGATACGACGGTCAAAGTCGCCGTTTCGGGCGGCACGTTCACGGGCGAAGGCGTGGGCGAGAGCAAAGCGCCTGCCGTCCGCATGATGCGCGAGGGCGAGCATAACGGAACGCTCGACGTCACCATCTCGGGCGGCACCTTCAACGGCTCCTTTACGACGGGCACTGGCATCGGCGGCAACGTCGGCGCGGGCGATAAACTCACCGTCACGGGCGGCACTTTCAACGGCGGGTTCGGGGTCAGTTCCCTCATGCAGGCGGAACTTCGCGGCGGCGACTATGCGCTGATCCCCGGCAGCAACTTAATTCCCGACGATGTCAATATATATAAATATACGCAAGGCGCGGGCGACAAAGCGGGTTCGTTCGTGCTCGGAAAAACGCAGCCCGCAAACACGGAGGTGTCGGGATATGTCAAGAGCGGCAATGACTTCTATAAGAGCATTGCCGAAGCGATCGAAAAAGGCACTTCTACGTCGATCAATCTGTATGCGGACATCACGGAGAGCGTCACCGTCACCGGTAAAATGACCGTCAAGCTGGACGGCTATACATGGACTGCGGAAGACGGGCAGCCCGCGCTCAAGGTAAATGGGGGCACCGTCACCGTCATGTGCGGCAGCGCCGACGGCGGCAAGATCGTCCGCAATGACGAAGGCGCCGCCATCGTCGTAACTTCCGGCACGCTCAGCCTGTCGGGAACGTCAAAGGCATACGAGGTGTCCAATAAGAGCGGCGTCCTAATCGAAAACAGCGGCACGCTCACCGTCGGCGGCAAAGTTACGTTGAAGGCGGAGACCGCCGTGGACAATAAGAGCGGCGGCACGCTCAAAGTCACGGGCAGCAACGCCGTCTTTGCGGCGACGGATACGGACATCGTCAATGCAGGTACTCTCACGATCTCGAACGGCGCCTTCAAGGGCACGACCGCGAATATCCAAAAAAATGGCGGCTCCGTCGCCGTTTCGGGCGGCACGTTCAACCATAAATTGGATGAAAGCTATATCAAAGAGGGGTATCTCCAGAAGGAGCAAGGCGATACCGCATATACGGTCGTACAGATCGTTGCCACGATCGTAAGCGGCGGTGATACATATGACTTTATCGAAGGCGAATGGGAAACGAACGCCGCGGAAACGCTTGATGAGCTCACGGGCGACATCGCGATCACCACGTATGACTCGGTGGAAGGCGGCCTCACCGTCAAGGCGGGGCAGAACATCACCCTCATCGTCGAGGGCGGCACCTTCAAAGGCGCCATCGAAAACAGCGGCACCCTCACCATCACGGGCAAAGGGGCGATCAACGACCAACTGACGAACAACGGCACCCTCACCATCACGGGCGAAGGGACGATCAAAGACCAACTGACGAACAACGGCACCCTCATCATCGAGGGTGGCACCTTTGCGAACGGGTTTACTTTTACAAGCGAAGACGTGACCATCACGGGCGGCGTCTTCAAGGGCGGTCGGACGGTGAATAAGGGCGAAGGCAACGATTATCTCCTCGAGCTGGCGCCCTATCTTGCCAAAGGGTATTATTTCATCGATCACAGCCTGCTGAGCGGCAACCAGTATACCGTCGGGCAGGGTACCCTGACGGCGGTCGTCACCGACGGCGAAATTGAGCTTGAAGTCGGCTCTTTCACCGCCGCGGTCGGCTATCTTCAGTTCGGCGCCGATTCCGCAGTCATTACCATCCGTCTCGAAGCGGACGTCACGCTGAGCGAGAATCTGAAACTGGAGGCAGGCAGTCAGTCCTGGGCGAAAAGCGTCACGCTCGATCTGAACGGGCATTCGATCGCCCCTTCGGCGGCAAAACTCACCATCGATAAAGGGATGGCGGTCACGATCGAGGGCGACGGCAATGTTTCCTGCACGCTCGCCATCACCGACGGCACCCTCACCGTCAAGGGCGGCACCTACGCTGTGGATATGAGCAAATATCTGGCGGAAAACCATGTGCAGACGGCGACGGGCAAGGTCGTATCTTCGGATAAGATCACGGCCTCCATCACGCGGGACGGGAAGACCTTGCAATACGCCTCCCTCGCCGACGCCGTTAAAAACGCTATGGACGGCGACAC
>CALWCR010000076.1 GCA_944376445.1 uncultured Clostridia bacterium
ACGGCGGATCACGGCTGCGATCCCGTCACTCCTTCGACCGATCATTCGCGAGAATATGTGCCCCTTCTGATCGCGGGAGAGCGGGTGCGCCCCGCCGATTTGAAGACGCTGCAGGGGTTTGACCATATCGCGCGCTTTGGCGCTGCGCTGTTCGGCATCGCAAAGGCCGGGGCGGGCTATGACATGATCATCGGGCGGTAAGTAAAAATGACGCAAAAAAAGAGTGCGGAGGCGATCGCGGCGACGCTGACGGCAGAGGGTTTGGGCGCGGAAGTCGCGCTCGTGCTCGGCAGCGGCTGGAACGGGGTGACCGATTTTTTGGAAGAGCGGCGCGCCGTTTCCTACGCGTCGGCGGGGATGCCGCCCTGCGGCGTCGAAGGGCACGCGGGTAATTTCGTTTTCGGCAGGATCGGCGGCAAGAAGATCGTCGCTTTGCAGGGGCGCTTTCACTATTATGAAGGCAGACCGATGTCCGAGATCGTCCTTCCCGTCAATGTTCTGGCAAGGATCGGCGTACATACGTTGATTTTGACAAATTCGGCGGGCGGGATCCGTGAAGATCTCGTCCCGGGCGATCTGATGGTCATCCGCGATCATATCAACTTTACGGGGCAAAACCCTCTCATCGGCGTCAAGGCGGAAAAAGACAGGCCGGTCTTTATCGATCTGAGCACGCTTTATGACGAGGCGCTCTCCGAGAAGTTTTTTTCTCTGGCAAAGGCGCAGGGGCTCGGCGTGCACGAAGGGGTGTACGCGCAGCTTACGGGGCCTTCCTATGAGACGCCCGCCGAGATACGGATGCTCAGGATGGCGGGGGCGGACGCGGTCGGCATGAGCACGGCGTTGGAAGCCATCTACGCGAAGTATCTCGGGCTGCGCGTCGCGGCGGTATCTTGTATCAGCAATATGGCGGCGGGCGTGACGCAGAGCGGGCTCAGCCATGCGGAGGTGCTTTCCACCCTCGCCCGCGTGCAGGGCGGGCTTTCTTCCCTCATGCGCGCGTTTTTGTGCGAATGTGTCTGAGAAAGTTTTCGCGAAAAGTTCGCGGGCGGAGATGTGCCGTAAAAAGAAAAGAGCATATATGATTTTCGGATGAGTCTCGGTGTGCAGCCGAGGCTCGTTTTTTTGCCTTGTACACTTTTTTGACTGCGCGGAAATTTTTTCGGCGGAAAAAGAAGGCGGCACGCCGCGGCGGGAAAGGAATAAATTCTTTCTTGTTGCAGATACTGCCTTGCGGAGGGAAAGGTATGATGAAAAAGACGGTCCTTGCGCTCATGCTTTGCGCGATCTTCGCCGCGCCTGTTGCAAATACCGCCGTTGCGGCGGCGGAAGGGGGCGGATACAAGGCGTGTTACAGCGCCGACTGTTTAAGCGGCACGGTCATTTCCGCCGAGAACGAACACGCGCGCTATCCGATCGCCAGTATGTGCAAGATCATGACGCTGCTCCTTTGTTTTGAAGCGCATGACGAAGGCAAGCTGGATCTTGCGGAAAAGATACCCGTGAGCGAGCACGCGGCGGGGATGGGCGGTTCGCAGGTATTCCTCGAAGCGGGCGCAGAATATACGGCGGGCGATCTGATCGAGAGCATCTGCGTCGCTTCCGCAAACGACGCCTGCGTCGCCATGGCGGAGCGGCTCTTCGGGAGCGAGGGCGCGTTCGTGGAGAAGATGAACGGGCGCGCGGCGGAGCTCGGTATGCGCGATACTTGTTTTATCAACTGTACGGGGCTTCCCGGGGAAGGGCAGTATTCCTCCGCCGCGGACGTGGCGGCGATGTTTCGGGCGCTGCTTTCCCACAAGGAATATTTTTCGTACAGCAAGATCTGGACGGACACGATCTCCCATCCTGAAGGGCGGGTGACGGAGATGGCGAACACCAATAAACTCATCCGCAGTTATACCGGCTGCGACGCGGGCAAGACGGGGTACACCGATGCGGCGGGGTTCTGCCTCGCGGCCTCGGCGGCGCGGGGGAATATGCGCGTCCTCTCCGTCATCCTCGGCGCGGAATCGAGCAAAGTCCGCTTTGAAAAGACGCGCCGCGCTTTCGACGACGCCTTTTCGGGCTATACGAACAGGGCGGTCTTCGACGACACGCCGCTCAACGAGGTATGCCCTCTGCGCGGCGGGAAGCGCCCGTTTGCCGCCGTTAGGGCGGAGCGGCCCGTATATCTCTTTTGCAAGAGAGGGGAAAAAGATGAGATCGGCTATGAGATCGCCTTCGACAAAATTTCGGCGCCCGTGCACACGGGGCAGAGGCTCGGCGAAGCGGTGATCTATAAAAACAACGTCGAGGCGGACAGGGTCGCGCTTGTCGCCAATGAAGACGTGCCGCGCCTTTCCTATTTCGACGCCATAAGGCAGATCGCAAGACGGCGGGCGGCGGGGATGTAGGCGTTTGGCTGCCGTCCTCATCGCCGCGGCGGTGCTCCTCTTTCCCTTTGCCGTGCGCGTCGTCGTGCATTGGGACGTGAAGGAAGGCAAGACGGGATTTGCCGCCTATCTGTACGGCGTTTTGCGCGTGGCGGGCGGCTACGCCGCGCCGTACGGCGGCGGGATCGCCGTACACCTCGGCAAAAAGACGGCGCTTCTTCTGCCGTATACGCAGCTGCTCTTTTCCCGCAGCCGCTTCGCGCTCATGCGCGGCTTTTCCCTCTGTTCGCTGCGGCAGATCGTCAAGATCGGCGGCAGGGAAGATCCCGCCCGCGCGCTCGCCGCCTGTCTTCTTTGGAGAAAGGCGCTGGACGCGGCGTTTTTTGCCGTCGGGCGGAGAAAGGATGTCCGCCTCGCGGGGGATATTCTTTTAGACGAAGAGGGACAGGGCATCCGCGTCACGGCGGACGGGCTGGTCGTATTCAGTCTGTTGGCGCTGATGACGGCTGCGGTCAAATTGTTTTTGGAGAAAATACATGAATATACAAAAAAACGGAACAAACGATCGTATCGGGGCGCTGATTGACGGTTCGGTACAAAATATCGCCGATATGCTCGGCGCGGACGCGGTCATCGGCACGCCCGTCGTCACGGCGACGGGGTTCCAGCTGATCCCCGTCTCCAAGGTGACCGTCGGCTATCTCGCGGGCGGCGGCGAATACGGCGAAACAAAGATCTTGCGGGGCGGCGGCGTCGCACCGTTTGCGGGCGGGAACGGCGCCGTCGTGTCCGTGCGCCCCGCGGGCTTTATCCTCGACGACGGAAAAAACTGCACATACATCCACGCCGGGGACGATCCGCTGGACAATCTCATCGACAAGGCGGGCAGCCTTGCGGCGAAACTTGCCGAACGGGATGGCTGAAAAGTTTGCGGCGCTGCTTTGCGCGGCGCTGCTCGTTCTTGCGCCGTGCGCGCCTTCCGCCGCCGCGGAAAGCGTACCTTCGCGCGCCGAATGCGTTGCGGAGGCCGTTTCGGGCAGGGTCTTATATGAGCGCAATGCGGATGAACGGCTGCCGATGGCGAGCACGACCAAGATCCTGACCGCCCTCATCGTCATCGAGGACTGCGACCCGCTCGCCGTCGTGACGGTACCGCCTGCCTGCGCGGGGGTGGAAGGTTCGAGCATCTATCTCAAAGCGGGGGAAAAGCTGACGGTTGGCGACCTTCTTAAAGGGCTCATGCTGCGTTCGGGCAACGACTGCGCGGAGGCGCTTGCGCTCTATCACAGCGGCAGCATCGAAAAATTTGCCGAAGCAATGAACGCGCGCGCCGCGGCGCTCGGGGCGGCGGACAGCTGTTTCAAAAACCCGCACGGGCTGCCCGCCGAGGGGCACTATACGACCGCGCGCGACCTTGCGCGCATCGCCTGCGCCGCTATGCGAAACGAGCGGTTCAGGGCGCTCGTGTCGGCAAAGAGCGCCGACCTTTCCGACGGCGGGAACGGGGCGCGGCACCTCGTCAACAAGAACAAATTTCTCTCCATGGCGGAGGGCGCGAACGGGGTAAAGACGGGGTACACCAAAGAAGCGGGCAGATGCCTCGCGGCGGCGGCAAAGAGAAAGGGGATGCAGCTCGTTTCCGTCGTTTTGAACAGTCCCGATATGTACGCAAGGAGCGAACAGATCCTTTCCGCGGCGTTTGAAAAATATTCCGAAGAAAAGGTGTTCGACGCTTCCAAAATTTATACCCTGCCTACGGACGCCGAGGGGAAATTTTGCCGCTGCCGCGCTGCGGAGGACTTTTATTATCCTCTGGCGGAAGGAGAGCGGGAAAAGCTCAGAACGGACGTACTTTTGCCGCCGCGTGTCCGTCTGCCCGTATTTTGCGGGCAGGAATTGGGAGAGGTGCGGATTTTCTTTGAAAATCAGTTGATTTTTTCGCAAAAAATAGATAGTATAGATAGGGTAACAAAAAACTGGTCGGATATACTCGGCGAGATCGCGAGAAGGTATGTCCGCGTCGGGGTATCATGCGTATCAACAAATTTCTTGCGGAATGCGGCGTCGCGAGCAGGCGCGCCTGCGATAAACTGATCGAAGAGGGGCACGTTTTGATCAACGGCAAGCCCTGCCATGTCGGCATGGACGTGGACGAAAAGCGGGACGAGGTCACCGTCGACGGGCAAAAGGCGGTGCGCAGGGCGGCTTCAAAATACTATATGATGAACAAGCCCAAGGGGTATGTCTGTACGGTCAAAGACGATAAGGGCAGAAAGACGGTCATGGACCTTCTTCCCGCGGGCGCGGGCAGGGTCTATCCCGTCGGCAGGCTGGACTATGACAGCGAAGGGATGCTGCTGTTTACGGACGACGGCGAACTCGCTTTCCGTCTTACCCATCCGAAAAACGAGATCTATAAGACCTATCTCGTGCGTATCGAAGGGGACGTCACGGAATTTGCGCTCAACAAACTGCGCGCGGGCATCATCCTGGACGGGAAAAAGACGGGCAAATGCAGGATACGCATCGTGGAGACGGAGCGCGGGTATACCAAACTGCACGTCACCATCGGCGAAGGCAAAAACCGCCAGGTGCGCCGTATGTTCGAGCGTATCGGCAAAGAGGTCGTCTTTTTGAAGCGCATCCGCATCGGCGACCTTGCGCTCGGCTCTCTGGAGCGCGGCAAAGTCCGTCCCCTGAACGGCGACGAGATCTTTTATCTGAAAAATTTGTAAGCGCGGTCAGCGCGCGGCGGCTCCAAGTTGCGGGGCCGCTTTTTTCATGGAAAATTTTGCGCTGCCATTGACAAAAGCCGTCCGTTTATAGTAAAATATTCTCAATGAGAGCAATGGCTGCAACGGCCTGTCTTGCCGCGGGGAATGTAATAAATTTGTAACTTTTTTCTCACGGCGCGGCGCCGGCATTGACAGGGGCGAGCGGTTCATATTACAATATCCGGAGGAAAGAATATGAAATTCGGGATTCTCACGAGCGGCGGAGACTGCTCGGGGCTCAACGCGGTCATCCGCGCGATCTGCCTGCACATCACCAAGAACATGAAAGACGCCGAGATCGTCGGGATCCCGGACGGGTACGGCGGGCTCATCCGCGGGGAAAGCTATCCGCTCAGGCGGGAAGATTACGAAAACATCGTTGGATTGGGCGGCACCATCCTCCGCACTTCGCGCCAGCCGTACAAGCTGATGGCGGTGAGCGAGAACGACGGCCCGACTCGCCTGCAGCGTATGTGCGAAAATTATAAAAAGATGGGGCTCGACTGCCTCTTTACGCTGGGCGGCGCGGGCACGCATAAGACGGCGGCGCTCCTTTGCATGGAAGGCTGCAACGTCATCGGGCTTCCCAAGACCATCGACAACGACATTTACGGCACGGACATTACCTTCGGCTTTCAGACGGCGGTGGAGGTCGCGACGGATGCGATCGACAGGATCCGCACGACGGCGGCGAGCCACAGCAGGACGATGCTTATCGAGATCATGGGCAACAAGGCGGGCTGGCTCACCCTGTATGCGGGCATAGCCGCGGCGGCGGACATGATCCTCATCCCCGAGATTCCGTTTTCGGTGGACGCGGTATGCGATTTTCTTGCCGCAGAGCGCGCCGCGGGAAAGACGACTTCCATCGTTGCGGTGGCGGAAGGCGCCGTCCTCGCTTCCGAAGCCAAATTCAAAAAATCCGAACGCACCTTTGTGCGGACGGAGAGAGGGGAGTCCACCGTCACAAAGCACCTTGCGGAGATCATCGGGGAGCGGACAGGCTACGAAACGCGCACGGACGTGCTTGGCTATCTGCAGCGGGGCGGCACGCCTTCGGCATATGACAGGCTGATGGCGTCCAGGCTGGGCGGCTATGCCGCAAAGCTGGCGCTTGCAGGCAAGTTCGGCGTCACCGCCGCCGTGTCTGGCAACAGGATCACCTTTAACGCGCTCGCCGAGATCGCGGGGAAATACAAACTCGTCGACCCGAACGGCGACATCGTCAATTTCGCCAAGGGCATCGGCATTTCTTTCGGTATCTGATTTCTGATTTTCAAATAAGGAGCATATCATGAAATATTCGGTCATAGACATCAGTTCGAGCAGTATTTCGCTCATCATCGCGGAAGCGGACGAACACAAGACGGAGATCGTGTTCAAAGACAGGCTGAGCGTGAGCCTTCTGCACTATCTCGACGGCAAAAAGCTGACCGAGCGCGGGATCGAGAAATTGGTCGACGCGCTCAAAACGATGAAGGGCGAATGCGAAAAATTCGGCGTCGGGCAATGCTATCTCATCTCGACGGCTTCCCTCAGGGTCATTGAAAATTGCGACGAAGTGAGCTTTGCCGTGCTGGAAAAGACGGGGCTGCCCGTCAACTTCCTCGACGGCAAGACGGAGGCGTTCTGCGACTACGTCGCCAACCTCTATTATGCGTCCTACGAAAGCGCGGTGCTCGTCGACCTCGGCGGCAAGAGCCTCGAGATCTGCGACCTTACCAAGGGGAGCAAAGAGGACATGATGTGCTTTGATTTCGGCCTTCTTGACATCCACCGCAAATTTATCCGCAAGATCCAGCCGAACGAGAAGGAAGCCAAGGACATCAAAGAATTCGTGACGGAAAAATTTGACGAGGCGAAACTTCCGAAAAAGGAGACGTTCGCGACGGCGGTCATGGTCGGCACGACCAACCACGCCGTGTACGACATTTACGCGGATTACGTCGACCTTTCGGCGGAAGAAGGCGTCAAACGGATCGAATACAAGAAATTCAAAAAGCTCGTCAAACATCTCCTCGGCGACGCGGAGCGTTCGACGCTCATCCTCAACAACGCGCCGGAAAAAGTGTACCTGAGCGGGCCCGCGGCGATCGTGCTCAAAACCCTCTTCAAGCGCTTCGGCGTGCGCAACATCCTCGTGAGCGACAGGGGCGTCAAGGAAGGGTATCTGCAGCTCGTTCTGGAAGGGAAGGAATCGGGTATGTATTTCGACTTTGCGGCAAACGCCGCGGGCGGGACCCCGCGCGAGCCTTCGGCGCCTTCGGAAAAGAAAAAGGAAAAGCGCGGCGGCAAAAAAACGGAAGGCAAAGCAGAAAAAAAGAAAAAAGAAGAGCCCAAAGCCGAAAAAGAAAAGAAGGCGGAAAAGGGCGCGAAGAAAGAGAAAAAGACAGAAAAGGGGAAGGAAGAAAAGACCGCGCAGCCCGAAAAGGCCGCCCCCGAGAGCGCGCCGCAGCCCGCACCGCAGTCTGAAAAGGCCGCCTCAGAGAGCGCGCCGCAGCCCAAAAGGCGGGGCCGCCCCCGCAAGCAGCCGCCCGCAGATAGTGAGGCTTCGGGAGAGGC
>CALWCR010000077.1 GCA_944376445.1 uncultured Clostridia bacterium
CGACCATCGTCGCCATTTCTCTTTCCATCAACATCGCAAAAATGGCGAAGCAGAACGCGCTCGTCAAAAAGATGATCGCCTGCGAGACGGTCGGCTGTATCAACGTCATCTGTTCGGACAAGACGGGTACCCTCACCGAAAACCGCATGACGGTGACCGACGTCTATACGGACGGAGGATTTTGCGGTGCGGAGCACGCCTGCGGCCGTTTCATGACGGAAAACTACTGCATCAACAGCACGGCGGACTTATACGAAGAGGAGGGCGCCGTCCGCTTCGTCGGCAACCCGACGGAAGGGGCGCTCCTCGTCGCGGCAAAAAAGTGCGGCGCCGATTACAGGCGGCTGCGCGAAGGGGCGGCGATCGCGGCGGTCTATCCCTTCTCTTCGGATACAAAGAACATGACCACCGCCGTGCGCACGGCGGCGGGGTATACTGTCTACACCAAGGGCAGCCCCGAAAAGATCCTCTCCCTCTGCGACATCCCCGCGGCGGAGAAGAAAGCGGCGGAAGAGGCGATCGTCGGGCTGCAAAAGCGCGCCCGCCGCGTGCTCGCCTTCGCCCACAAGGAGACGGACGTCTGCCCGCAGAGCCGGGAAGAGGCGGAGCGCGGCATGATCTTCGACGGGTTCGTCGGCATCACCGACCCGCTGCGCGCGGAGGTCTATGACGCCGTGCACGCCTGCAAAGGGGCGGGCATCGAGATCAAGATGCTCACGGGCGACAACATCGTCACCGCTTCCGCCATCGCCGAAGAGCTCGGCCTCCTCGACGGGGAGCATATCGCGGTGGAGGCGTCTTATCTGGAAGGGCTTTCGGACGAAGAATTTGCCCGCGTCCTCCCTTCCGTGCGCGTCATCGCCAGGAGCACCCCGCTTTTGAAGATGCGCGTCGTCAAAGAGCTGCGCGCGGAGGGCAACGTCGTCGCGGTCACGGGCGACGGCATCAACGACGCGCCCGCCCTGAAAAATGCCGACGTCGGCATCGCCATGGGCATTTCGGGCACGGAAGTGTCCAAAGAGGCGGCGGACGTCGTCCTTCTGAACGACTCCTTCTCCACCATCGTCACTTCCGTCAAATGGGGCAGGGGGATCTACGAAAATTTCAAGCGCTTCATCCGCTTCCAGCTCACCGTCAACGTCGCCTCGGTCGCCGTCATCTTCCTCTGCACCGTCATCGGGCTCTTCGTGGAAGGGTTTGAAAATCCCTTCAATGCGCTAGACCTTCTCTGGATCAACATTATCATGGACGGGCCGCCCGCCCTGACCCTCGGGCTCGAACCCATCCGCGACGATCTGATGAAGCGCAAGCCGACTGCGCGGGGAGAGAATATCGTCTCCGCGGAAATGATGGCGGGGATCGCCGTCAACGGCCTGTTCATGTGCTTTGTCTGCCTGGCGCAGATGCGGTGGAATTTCCTCGGCATCGCGGGCGCGGAAGGGGAGGCCGTCTCCGATACGGTCATCTTTACCCTCTTTGTCCTCTTCCAGCTCTTCAACGCCTTCAATTGCCGCGTGGCGGGCGACGAGAGCGTGTTCCCGGGCTTTTTCCGCAACAGGCTCATGCTCATCGCCTTTGCGGCGGCGTTCGCCCTGCAGATCGTCATCACCCAGTTCGCGGGGCCCGTGTTCGATACCGTGCCGCTCGGCATTTTCGACTGGCTCAAGATCGTGGCGCTCGCCTTCTCCGTCATCCTGCTCGACGAGGCGGTCAAACTCGTAAGGCGTGGGGTGCGGAAATTGCGCGCCCGCGCATAAAGCCGCATTTACCTATATGCGCGGGGAGCGGGCCACGCCCGCTCCCCGCGCGCGGCATAAAGAGCCGTCTTTTGCGGCGCGAAGCTCCGTGCGGCTGCTCCGCGCGGAAGAAAATGGCGGTATAATTTTGAAAAAAACCGTTGACGAAACGGCGGGTTTATATTATAATAAAAATCGATAAATTTTTATCGATACATATCGCGCGGAGGGGAGCCGAAAGCGCGGTTTTTGTATGCCGCGCCGCTTTTTTGCGGCGGCTGCAAAGCCCTGCGGCGGGGCATACGCCGGAGAAATTTTCATCGAGAGGTTATTGTTATGGTCGTCAAAGTTTGTGTCGGCAGTTCCTGCCATCTTAGGGGGTCGTATGACGTGATCGAGGAGATGAAGCGCCTTGTCAAAAAATACGGCGTGGAAGACAAAGTCGATCTGCAGGCGAGCTTCTGCATGGGCAACTGCCAGAACGGCGTGAGCGTGCTTGCGGACGAAATGCTCGTACATAATGCGAACAAAGACAACTGCGAAGAGCTTTTCCTGACCCAGATCTTCCCGCATCTCAAATAACGCAAAGAGGGGGAGAGTATGATCAGTTATCTCGATTTTAAAGACGCCCGCTGCAAGGACTGCTACAAGTGCCTGCGGGAGTGCCCCGTCAAGGCGATCAAGGTGGTGGACCATCACGCCAAGATCATAGAGAGCCGCTGTATCCTCTGCGGCCACTGCACCAAAGTCTGCCCGCAGAACGCCAAGAGCGTGCACAGCGAGCGCGACGAGATCGAAAAGCTCCTGAAAACGGGAAAGGCCGTCGCTTCGGTGGCGCCCTCCTTCGTTTCCAGTTTCGATCTGCAGGATTTCAACGTCATGAAGCTCGCCCTCGGCAGGCTCGGCTTTGCCGACGCGGAAGAGACGAGCATCGGCGCGCGCGAAGTGACGGCGCAGTATAAAAAACTTTTGGAAGAGAAGACGTTCAAAAACTTTATCACTTCCTGCTGCCCCGCGGTCAACACGATGATCGAGCTGTACTATCCCAAGGCGCTGCAATACCTCGCGCCCGTGGATACGCCCATGATCGCCCACGCCAAGATGATCCGCAAAAAAAATCCGGACGCCAAGGTCGTCTTTATCGGCCCCTGCATCGCCAAAAAGCGGGAGGCGCACGAGAGCGGGGTGGTGGACGGCGTGCTCACCTTTGAAGAGCTGGCGGCCATGTTTGCGGACAAGGGGATCGTCCTTTCCGAGATCGCCCGCCTTCCCTCCAAGAGCGCGGGCGGGGTCAACCGCGCCAAATATTACCCCATCAGCCGCGGCGTCATCAAATCTTTTGAAAACTATATCGACGGTTACGAATTTGTCGCCGTGGACGGCGCGGAAAAATGCAAAGAGGTGCTGGAAAACATCGACAGCCTTTCGGGTATGTTCATCGAAATGAACAGCTGCGATTCCGCCTGCGTCAACGGTCCCTGTTCGCTCGCGCTCAAAGCGGGCGCCCTCAAAGCCAACGCGGACATCCGCAAATACGTCGCCAAGGACATCGCCGAGCACGGCAGCGTCCCCGCCGAAGAGGTCAAAGACATCGATTTTACCTGCGTGCACGAGAGAAAGCGCACGGAAGATTTTATCCCCACGGACAGGCAGATCTCCGAGATCCTCGCCAAGACGGGCAAGACCCGCCCCGAGGATATGCTCAACTGCGGCGCCTGCGGCTACAACACCTGCTACGAAAAGGCGTGGGCGGTTGCCAACGGCTATGCCAACATCGATATGTGCGTGCCGTATATGCGCGAACGCGCCGAGAGCATGTCTTATGAGATCATCCAGACCAGCCCCAACGGCATCGTCCTTCTCGACAACGAACTCAACATCCTGGAGATCAACGGCAAGGCGAAGGAGCTTCTCGGCATCAAGGAGCGCGACGTGAAGGGGAAGGGGATCTTCCATTACTTCAACCCTACCGAATTTGTCCTCGCCCAGAACGACAACAAGAGCATCCACAACAAAAAGGTCTTTATCGAAAAGACGGGCAGCTATATCGAGCTGACCATCATCGTGCTCAAAGACAACAAGGGGACCTACGCCGTGATGAAGGACGTCACGCAGGAGACCAAGAGCGGCGAAAAGCTGGATAAAGTCAAGCTCGAGACGCTCGCCACGACGGACGAAGTCATCAAAAAGCAGATGCGCGTCGCGCAGGAGATCGCTTCCCTGCTCGGCGAGACGACCGCCGAGACCAAGGTCGCCCTTCTGAAACTGAAAAAGACGTTGCAGGGCGAGGAGGAAGAAAAATAATGGCGCTCTGTCTGGAAAGCGGTTACACTTCGCTCAACAAAAAAAATGAAGAGCTTTGCGGCGACCGCGTCGAGAGCATCGTGTCGGGGGAATATACCACCCTGGTGCTCGCGGACGGGCTCGGCAGCGGCGTCAAGGCGAACATCCTTTCCACGCTCACTTCCAAAATACTGTGTACGATGGTCTCCAACGAGATCGACATCGAAGAATGCGTGGAGACGATCATCCAGTCCCTGCCCGTGTGCAAGGTGCGCGGCGTCGCCTATTCCACCTTCTCCGTCATCCACATGAACAAGGAAGGGAAGGGGTATCTGTTCGAGTTCGACAACCCGCAGGCCATCCTCATCCGCGGCTGCAAGTGCGGCGATTTTCCCCGCGAAGGGATGGACATCCTCGGCAAGACGGTGTACAAGACCGCGCTCGATCTGCAGGCGGGAGACGTCATCGTCGTCATGAGCGACGGTGTCATCCATGCGGGCATCGGCATGACTTTGAACCTCGGCTGGCAGCGCCCGGAAGTGATGGAATTTCTCGACGGGAACGTCCGCCCGGACATGAGCGCGCGCGCGATCGCCTGCCTGTTGGCGGGGGTATGCAACGACCTCTATCTCGGCACGCCAGGCGACGATACGACGGTCGCCGCCGTCAAAGTGCGCGAAGAGCTGAACGTCAACCTCATGATCGGCCCGCCCGTCGACAAATCCAAAGACGATTTCTATATTTCCCGCTTTCTGGCGGGGCCGGGCAAAAAGGTGGTCTGCGGCGGCACGAGCTCGCAGATCGTCGCCAGGCATTTAAAGACGAGCGTGCGCGCTTCCTTCGATTTTCCCGATAAAGACGTGCCGCCCATCGGCTTTATCGACGGCATCGACCTCACGACGGAGGGGGTGCTCACCATGCGCAAACTTTTGGAGCTTTCCGAAAAGTATGCCGACGTGCACGATCTGACCCCGAAAACTTTCACCAAAAAAGACGGCGCTTCTCTGCTCGCGCAGATGCTCTTTGAAGAGGCGACGAGCGTGCATTTCTTCGTCGGGCAGAGCATCAACGCGGCGCACCAGGGGCTTCCCATCGACATCACGATGAAGCTCAAGCTCGTGGAGAGCCTCGCCGCCAACCTGAAAAAAATGGGCAAAAACGTCGTCATCGATTATGACTGAGCGCGCGTTTATCCGCTCAAAAAACAGTTGGAGAGGATACAATCATGGCAGATAACAAGCGAATTTTCGACACCGCCGTACAGAAGCTCAAATACGACGTTCTGAAGGCGATCATCCGCAATGAATACGAACATTGCTACGACAATATTTACATAGACATCCCCAAGGAGATCTCTCCGGGGCCCAAGGCGACGATGCGCTGCTGTATCTTCAAAG
>CALWCR010000078.1 GCA_944376445.1 uncultured Clostridia bacterium
ACGGGCGTGGAGCGCATCGGGCACGTCGCGCTCTACCTCGGCGACAACTATATCCTGCACACCGCGACCGACCACGCCGTCATCGAAGAGATCTCGGCGCAGCGCTGGCGCTATTATATCCAATCCCGCCGCGTCGCCTGAAATGAGCCGTCCGCCGCAACTATAGCTCCCCGCGGCGCTAACAACTATCCTGCGATACAAAGCCCCCTCCCCTCGGCGCAAACAACTGTCTTGCGGCAAAAAATGCGTCCCGCGGCGAATTAAACGCAATTTAAGCGGCTAAATAGGCACCACTCGGCAGATAAAACGCAATTTAAAACGGCAGCGCCGCGCAAAAAATTTGCGCGGCGCTGAAAAAACTTTCATAGACAATTTTATTTGGCGGCACGTTCCGCCCCGCTCCCTGCGAGGCGCGCCTTATAAGAGGCGCACGTCGTTGATGACGAGGACGAATTTCCTTCCGAGAAAATCCGCCGCACGGCGGCAAAGCTGCATACGCCCGAAATAAATTTCAAAATAGTCCATCACGGGACATTTTTCCGTATCAATGACGATATTGAGGACGATCTCGCCCGTCGCCTTATCGACGGAAACGAGAGATTTTTCCGCCGCAAGATTGACGCGGTCGTGGATATTTAAACTCTCCGTATTGAGGCGGGTGGAATTGGTGCGCACACGGCTCTTATGCACGTCCGCCTTGTCCGCCAGAATGAGCGCGGAAGTGATGTCGCTGACGGGCAGCCCCTCGTGTTCGTCGTGGTTGCCGATCGCCATCATGATCTCGCAGGCGTCCATATATTCCATCCCCATGCGCGTCAGGATCTTATAGGCAAGGATTGCCCCGCTCTGCGCATGGTTATAGCGGTTGATGCTGTTGCCGATGTCGTGCAGATACCCCGCAATGCGCGCGAGCTCCACCCTGTGCGCATCTGTGCCGATGTCTTCGAGAATATCCCCCGCCCACTTGCTGACGATGCTCGAATGGCGGACGGAATGTTCGGTAAAGCCGAGCGCCTCGATCTGGTTTTCCGCCATAAACATGATGGCTTTGACTTCTTCGTCCTTCTTGACGTCCGCGATCGTGATCAAGTTTATTTCAACTCCTCGATTATGAGATTGGAATAGATCTCATCGTATTTTTCTTTGGTAAAGGAAATGGTCCCGAACGTCGTGACCGTGGCGGTACCCGCCGCGACCCCCGCGCGCAGGATCTCGGGAAGGTCGGCTCCCTTTTCCAGCTGCATGGAAGCCGCCGCAAGCATACCGTCGCCCGCGCCGACCGTCGAATTGACGGCGACGTTGATGCTCCTGCAATAATAATTTTTCATCCCGTCCGTGATGATCGCGCCCCTTTTTCCGAGGGACAAAAGAACGACCTTCGCCCCCTTGTCCAAGAGCGCATAGCACCCCTTTAACAGCTCTTCGCGGGATTTCATCTCCCTGCCGAGGGTGATCTGCAGCTCTTCTTTGTTCGGTTTTACAAGGTCGATGCCCGATTGCAGCGCCGCCAAAAGGCGGGGTCCGTCGCAATCTGCGACTTTGAGTTTGCCTTCGGGAATGACGTTGAAAAGATGGGTATAATACTCGCTCTCAATGCCGCGCGGAAGGCTCCCCGAGATCACGACGACGTCGCTCGTGCGGCTGAGCGTCTCCACGAGGTCGATAAGTTCTTTCTGCTTGTTTTCCGCGATGGGTTCGCCGACGTCGTTCACCTCGGTGAGCATGGACTTGTTGTCGATGAATTTATAATTTTCCCTGACGCGCCCCCTGTTCCAGATAAACGCGCTGGGGACCCCCTCCCTGTCCAGCGCCTGTTCAAACAACGAGCCGTTTTCGTTGTACATAAAGCCCGTCGCCTGGCTCTGTCCGTGCAGACGCGCCACGCCGATCGCCACATTGAGCGCCTTGCCCGTAAAACTGAGCGTCTTGTTTTTGACGTGATTGAGCTTTCCGACATTGAGCGCGTCCACTTCGATCGTGACGTCCGTACAAGGGTTGAGACAAACAGTAAGAATCATTTTCCTTCACTCCGGTTTAGTATTGGCAAATTTCTGAAACGTATTCCGCAAGGCGCCGTGCGCCCGCGATTTTTCACCATCTATTATATTACATAGCGCGCAGAATTTCAAGTCTGATTTGGAAATTTTTTCACATTTTTTGCAAATTTATGCAATATACGTCACCGTTATAAAAGAAAACGGGGCCGGATATACATCCGGTCCCGCACTTGTTCAAAAAATTTTACATGGAGATCATCTGCAGCGTCTCATACAGTTCATAATTGAACTTCTTTTTCATGCTGACCGCTTCGATGATGTCCATATCGATGAGCTCGTTTTTGTGGATACCGACGACGCGGTTACCGATGCCGTCCTTCAAAAGGCGCACCGCCCTGTTGCCGAACTGCGCCGCGAGCATCCTGTCCGCCATGGAGGGCGAACCGCCGCGCTGGACGTGCCCGACCGTCGTGCCGCGCACCGAATAGGTCGTCATTGATTGCAGCTTCTTGGAAAAATCCGCGCTCGTGCCGACGCCTTCCGCCAAAATGATGATATTGGAATGCTTGCCGTTGGCGCGGCTCCTGTTGATACGCAGGACGATGTCTTCCATGTCATAGGAAATTTCGGGAACGACGATGATCTCCGCGCCGCTGGCAATGCCCGAATAAAGGGCGATGTCGCCGCAGCGGCGGCCCATGACTTCGACGACGCTGATACGCTCGTGCGAGGTCATCGTATCCCTGAGTTTATTGATGATGTCAAGGCAGGTGTTGACCGCCGTATCGAATCCGAGGGTATAGTCGGTATATTCGAGGTCGTTGTCGATCGTGCCGGGAATGCCGATGGTCGGGATGCCGTATTCTTCGCTGAGGCATTTCGCGCCGCGGAAAGAACCGTCGCCGCCGATGACGACCAGCCCTTCGATGCCGCGGTCGTTAAGCGTCTTGACCGCCTGCTTCTGCCCTTCTACCGTATACATTTCCACGCAGCGCGCCGTGCGCAGCATGGTGCCGCCGCGCTGGACGATGTCGGAGACGCTGCGCATCCCCATCTCGACCATGTCATCGTTGATGAGCCCCGAATATCCCTGATGGATACCGAACACTTCCATGCCGAAATACTTCGCCGTCCTGACGACCGCCCTGATGCAGGCGTTCATGCCGGGTGCGTCGCCGCCGCTCGTCAATACGCCGATCCTCTTCATAGAACAATCTCCTCCTGCCGCAGGCATTTTCTCCCCACGGTACAAATCTTATCCGTATGCCGACATTATAACAGAAGCGCAAAAAAAACAAAAGTGTTTTGGCAAATCGGACAAAATTTTTAGCGAAACGTTCATTTTTCCCAAAAAACGTACATTTTCCACGCCCGCAGCGCGCGCACTCAGACCATCACGATGTCTTTTTCGCCGAGATAGATGCGCAGCTCGTCGCGCAGCCCGCGGCAGTCGTGGATACCCGTCAGCCTGAATACCTTGCCGCCCCGCTTGATCTTGACAGTCGTCTGCCCCTCGTCGTAATGGGAAAAGAGTTCGACCATCTCGTCAAATTCTTCGTCGGAAAGCGCCGTCGCGTTCAGCCAGAGCGCGTGCTCGGCGGCGCGCCCCCCTGCCTTGCGGGCGTCGCCCGCCTTGGCTCCCTGTACGGCTATTGTGCCGTCAAACTCTTTCATCGTGTCGAGGATGATGACGGGCGCCTTCTCGCTGTCGAGCTGCATTTTCCCCGTTAAATAGACGATCTTGTCCGCCACGACGACGTCTTTGACGCGGTCATAGACGTTGGGGAAGGCGACGCATTCGATGCTCCCGTACATATCTTCCACCGTGATGAACGCCATCGCCGTGCCCGAGCGGGTCATGATCTTTTTGAAGGCGCCGATGATCCCGCCCATCGTCATCTGCGCGCCGTCGGAAAGCTCGGGATAGGTGCGCACCCCCTCTTCGTCCTCTTCAAAGTTTTGCAGCATACGGCAGGAGAAGGAGCAGTCTTTGAACGCCTGTGCATACCCTTCAAAGGGATGCCCGCTCACATACACGCCGAGGAAAGATTTTTCCCGCGCCAGCTTGTCGTTGGTCTCAAATTCGGGGATGGCGGGATAGGAAATATCCGTCACGTCCTCTTCGATGATGTCGCCGAAGAGGCTCATCTGCGCGCTCGCTTTTTGCTTGGCGATCTTGTTTGCACGCTCGAGTACGCTCTCATACACCGCGAGAAGCTGCGAACGGAACACCCCGAAGCAGTCGAACGCCCCCGCACTGATGAGCCCTTCGAGCATACGCTTGTTGAGAAGGGCGGCGCAGCGGAAGACGAAATCGGGGAAATTTTTGAACTCGCCGTGCGCGTTGCGCCCTTCGATAATCTTTTCCGTCGCGCCGACGCCCACCCCTTTGAGCGCGCTCAGCCCGAAGCGCACCGCATTCCCCTGCACCGAAAAATAGGTCTTGCTCTTATTGACGTCCGGCTGCAAAACGGGGATGTTTTTCTCTTTGAGATAGTTGATGTACTTGGTGACTTCCTCGATCTTTTCAATGCGGTTGTTGAGGATCGCCGCCATGAATTCTTTGGGATAAAACCGTTTCAGGTAGGCGGTGCGGTAGGCGAGCACGGCGTAGCAGGTCGCGTGCGCCTTGTTGAAGGCGTAACTGGCAAAACTCTCCATGTCGCCGAAGATCTTCGCCGCCACATCCTGCGGGACGCCGCGGTGCACCGCGCCTTCGATATTGCCGCCCTGGTCGATGTTGCCGAAGATGAACTTGTCCTTTTGCGCCATCAGTTCCGCCTTGTTCTTTTTGCCCATCGCGCGGCGGACGAGGTCTGCCTGCCCGAGGGAAAATCCCGCGAGGTCCTGGAAGATCTGCATGACCTGTTCCTGATAGATGATGACCCCGTAAGTGACTTTGAGGATATGTTCCAGAAGGGGCGTGTCGTATTTGACTTTTGCGGGATTGAGCTTGTTCTCGATGTAGGTCGGAATGTACGCCATCGGTCCCGGGCGGTAGAGCGCGACGCCCGCGATGATGTCTTCAAGGCAGTCGGGCTTCAAGTCTTTCATGAACTTTTTCATGCCGCCTTGCTCGAGCTGGAACACGGCGTCCGTGTCCCCTTCGGAAATGAGGGCATACGCTTCTTTGTTTTCGTAGCCGATCTCGTCCCAGTCGATGACGGTGCCCGTATCTTCGAGGATGTAGTCGCACGCCTTTTTTATATCGGTCAAGGTGGTGAGCGCGAGGAAGTCCATCTTCAGCATACCGATGGATTCCACCTCTTTCATGTCGAACTGGGTCGTGATGTCCTCGCCGTTGCGGGAAAGAGGCACGGCGTCCGAGATCGGCTTGCGGCAGATGACTACCCCCGCCGCGTGCATGGACGTGTTGCGCGGCATCCCCTCCAGCCGCAGGGACATATCGATGACGCGGCGGAGCTGATCGTCCGTCTCATACAGCTCGATAAATTCGTTGTTGCGCTTTTTCTCCTGCTCTTCCAGCTTTTTGCGGATGTCTTCCCGCTTGTCCTCGTCGAGGGTGGTATCTTCGAGCTGCTTGCGAAGTTTCGGGATCTTCCTGCCGAGAAGTTCGGAGATGGTGGACTTGCCGTCCATGATCTTGGTCACGCGGTCTGTCTCGGAGTATGGCACGCGTAGTACTCTGCCAACGTCCTTTATCGCCGCTTTCGACGCCAAAGTACCGAATGTCACGATCTGCGCGACGTTTTCGGGATGGTATTTGTTGCGGACGTATTCGATGGTCTCGGGGCGGCGTTCGTTACAAAAGTCGACGTCAAAGTCGGGCATCGTCACGCGGTCGGGGTTGAGAAAGCGCTCAAAGAAGAGGTCGTATTTGAGCGGGTCGATGTCCGTAATGCCGATGGCGTAGGCGACGATGCTGGCGGCGCCGCTCCCCCTGCCGGGGCCGACGGGGATGCCGCGCGACTTGGACCACTGGATAAAGTCCATGACGATGAGATAGTACTCGGCAAACCCCATGCCGAGGATGATGCCGAGCTCGTAATCCGCCCTCTTTTTGACCGCGTCCGTGATCTCGCCGTACCGCCTCTTGAGCCCCTCCCAGGTAAGTTTCGTGAGATAATCTTTTGGGTCCGAGCCGTCCTCGGGGGTATAACCCGGGATGAGCGATTTGTCCTTGATGGGATCGCCGTTGTCTTTGAGGTCGAAGCAAGGCTCCTCCGCACACTTTTCGGCGATGACGACGGTATTGGAGAGCGCTTCGGGGACATAGGAAAAGAGCGCCTCCATCTCTTCGGGGGTCTTGAAATAAAATTCCTGCGACCCGAATTTCATGCGCTTGGGGTCGTCGATGGTGCGCTTCATCTGGATGCACATGAGCACATCCTGCATTTCCCAATCCTCTTTGCGGATATAGTGCACGTCGTTGGTGGCGACGGGCGGGATATCCAACTCTTTGGCAAGGCGCAAAAGGAGCGGGAGGACGCGTTTCTGCTCCTCCAGCCCGTGGTCCTGGATCTCGATGTAAAAATCTTCGCCGAAGATGTCTTTGAGCTCGAGCGCCGTCTTTTTCGCCCCCTCGTAATCCCCTTTGAGAAGAAGTTTGGGGATGCGCCCCGCCAGGCAGGCGGAGAGGCAAACGAGCCCTTCGCTGTGCTCGCGCAAAATCTTGTAATCGATACGCGGCTTATAATAAAACCCGTCCACATAGGCGATGGAGTCCAGCTTTACGAGGTTTTTATACCCCGTTTTGTTCTTCGCGAGGAGGATGAGGTGTTCAAAATCGCTCGTATTGTCCTTGACGTGAAGGTCCTGCGTCATATACATTTCGCAGCCGATGATCGCCTGTATCTTGTTCTTTTTGCAAAGCTCTGCGAAATAGAGGGTCGCATACATATTGCCGTGATCGGTGATGGCGAGCGCTTTGACCCCGTTTTGGACGCAGTGTTCGACGAGGTCGTCTACCTTGCACGCCCCGTCGAGCAGACTGTATTCGGTATGAAGATGCAAATGTACGAATTCTGCCATGTTTCCCTTTGTAAAAGGCGCGCCGAAAAGGCGCGCCGCCTTGCTATGCCCCCGCTCAAAACGGGCGGGCGCTTAGTTGAGTTCCGCGATAAATTTTGCGACCGCGCGCGACGCCGCGCGCGAATCCGTTCCGTCCGCCGTGACCGTGTATTCGTCGCCCGGCACGAACTTCATCGAGACGAGCCCGATGATGCTCTTGGCGTTGGCGCGCTTGTCCCCGCCTTCGACGGCGATCTCGCTCTTGTACTTTTGCGCCTCAAAGACGATGCTCTGCGCGTCGTAAGCGTTGTACGTCTGTTTTTTGAAAACGAATTTCGCTTTGTCCATCTTTAATCTTCCCCCTCCAGTTCATCCGCAAGCCTGACGAGCTTGCGCAGCCGATGATTCAGACAGCTCTTGGACACGCCGAGCGTTTCCGCAAGCTCCTTTAAAGAACTTTCCTTATCCTTGATCCGCGCCGCCGCCGTCTCGCGCAGCGCGGGGTCGAGCTCGCTGAGCCCGACAAGCGCGTCGATCCTTTCTATGGCGCGGATCTGCCGCACCGAAGCGAGCACGCTCTTATCGAAATTTTTCTGCATACAGTTCGCCACGCGGTTGATGCGGTTGCGTTCGTCCTTTTTATCCGCGAGTTTGTTGAGCTTGGCGAGCGCGTTTTCCGCCCCCATGAGATACAGAAGGTCGGAAATGCTCTCCCTGCTCTTTAAATAGACGACGAAACACCCTTTGCGCGCCACGCAGCGGGCGAGGATCTCGTGCAGGGCGAGAAGGCGGCAGCAATCGTCCGCCAAAAATTTATTGGAAAAGACGATCTCCAAATGATACCCCGAACGGGAGTCTTCCAGCTGCGGCAGCGTGCAGCTGCCGCTCCCCAAAAAGGCGCCCTTGATCCATGCCACCTCGCAGCAGGGATTTTCCACGACATACCGATCCACGTTGAGGCGAAATTCCAGGCTGTCTTCCCCCCGTTCGGCAATGCCGAGCTGGCCGAGGATGTACAGCGACCCTTCGCCGAGGCACTGAAATACCAGCCTGTCCCTGCCGTTGCGCGCATCCGTCTTTGCCTGCACGACTTTGAGTTCCGCCCCGTACAGTTCTTCCAGGATGCCGATAAAATACGCCGCCGCGTCTTCGCTCTCGGTGACAAATTCAAAGCCGAAGCGGTTGCCCGAACGCACGACGCTGCCCGTCGTCCGCAAAAAGGCAGAGAGCGCCGCCGTCTTGCAGCAGGCGTTTTCCAGCCCCGCGCGGATGATCTCGCGCTTGATCTCGGCGGTAAAATTGCTCGTGCTCATAATTTTCTTTCTTTGAATTCGCGGAAGCGGAAATGCGGGGTCCTGCCGTCAATGTTGTCTATGCGGTCTCTCGGCACGGGCACGCGGCTCAAAAGCTCGTCCACAAGTTTCGTGTCCCCCACCCTGTCTGCGGTGTGCGCGTCCGAATCGATGATAAAGCGGACGCCCGTGGCGACGACTTTTTCCAGCTCTTCGTCGCTAAGGTGTACCTTTTTGGAATTGAGTTCAATATAAGTGCCGTTGTCCCGCGCGGCTTTGGCGACTTCCGCCACGTCGCAAAAGCAGAGAAAATTAAGGTGCGTGACCGCGTCGATCGGGTATTTTTCGATACTGTTGATGTATGCCTCGGTATTGTAGCGGATGAGGCGCTTACTGCCCTCTTTCTTCAAAATAGTATAGAAGAAATTGACAAAGAGCATATTCCACATATCGCGGATATGGGTGAATTTGACAAAACGGTGTATGCCCATCAGAAAGATGTCGAAGTCTTTATAATCGTTGACGGTCATGTCAGTCCTGCCGTCCACGCCGCAGAGGTTGGCTTCCATGCCGACATATACTTTTACTCCCGTCTTTTCGCTCGCCTCGCGGCAGTCGCAAATGAGCTGCGGCACCTTCTTGCGCTTGATGCCGAACGCCATCTGTTCAAAGCCGTGATCGGTGATGGCGATCTCTTTGAGCCCCTTTTCTTTCGCCGCGATGGCGTTATCGAGCACGGTGCCCTTGCCGTGGCTGTAAATGGTATGCGTATGATAGTCGCCCGTAAGCTGCATTTAAAATTCTCCTATGTATACGATCTCTTCTTGTAAAAGAACGCCCGTCTTTTCCAAAACCGTGCGGCGGATACGCTCCGCCAGCGCGCGTATCTCGGCGGAAGAAGCGCCGCCGTTGATGATGAAGTTGGCGTGTTCCTCCGCGACGTAAGCCCCGCCCGAACGCGCGCCTTTGAGCCCGCACCTTTCGATGAGCGCGCCCGCCGATGCGCCGGGCGGATTTTTGAAGACGCAGCCCATGCTCCTGCCCCGCGGCAGGCCCGCCCGCGCCTTCTTTGCCGCGGCGATCTCTTTAAACGGATCCGCGCTCTGCCGAAGGCGCAGCCGCGCGCGCAGGATCAGCATGCCGTTGTCCGCAAACGCCGTGTGTTTATAGTAAAAAGCGCACTCCCTCTGCGGAAAGGTAAAGAGCTTTCCCTTCCCGTCGCAGCAGACGGCTTCTTGGCAAAGTTCGCCGATATGCCCCGCCGCGGTGCCCGCGTTCATGCGCACCGCCCCGCCGACGCTTGCGGGGATGCCCGCCATAAAAGAAAGCCCGCCCAGCCCGCGGCGCGCCGCCGCCGTCAAAAGATTGCCGCATTTTACGCCGCTGCCCGCCGTGACGAGAGCGCCGTCAAACGCCGCGCCCGTCAGAGCGTCCGTACAGACTGCCGCGCCGCCGAAACCTTGATCGGAAGCGAGCACGTTGGTCCCCGCGCCGAGATATACGGCGGGAATGCCGAGCCTGTAAAGGCAGGAAAGCGCGTTTTGCGCCCCCTCTTGCGAAAGCGGGCGCACGAAATACTCCGCCAAACCGCCCGTGCCGATGCTCGTATGTTCCGCAAAGCAGAACTTTTTGCCGACGATACAGCCCTTTGCGCCCTCTTGCAGGCGGGTAAAGACGTCCCCCATTTTTCTCCCCTATATTTTACTACAAAACCGCCCGATTTACAATGTTATGCGAGATAATTTTTCAAAATTTTTGCGCCGTTTTCCGCGCCGTTCAATAACTCGAGCGCCGCCTGCCCGAACCGTGCGCGCGCGTCATCGTCTAAAAAGGCATACAGCGAGCGCGCGGGCGGCTCTTCCAACGCCGCCATGGCGGGGTCGCTTTCGTCATACACCGAAAAATACGGGCTCAGCATCCCGACGGACGTAAGCGATTTTTGCACTTTTTCGGAAAGAAGGAAGCGCAAAAAACGCATACAGGCGGCATAGCGCGGCTGCACATCCGTACAGATACAGATATACTGCCAAAGGTCGTTGAAAGCGGTAAGCGGCTGCACGCGCACGGCAAAACCGCGCGTCGCGAACCGCCATACGTCTCGCTGGGTGCCGAGCATATAGCGGTATTTTCCGCCGATGAGGGAAGTATAGGCGGAAGATACGGGCAAAAAATCAAACCCGCCGCGCAGCCCGCCGAGCGCCGCTGCCGCCGCGGGGAAATTTTCCCGCCCCGAAGAGATGACCGTGTTTTCCGCCGAAACGTCCGAAAAATCCCCCTCCGCCGTAAAGAGCGCGTAGCCGCCCCTGCACCAGGGCACGGCGAGCGTATCACCGCCCGCCTCGGCTGGCGCAAACGAATATCCGAGCGGACGGGCAAGGTCGGCGGCGACGGAAAAACCGCCGCCGAACGAGAGCATATCGGGCGGCTCCCCCTCGGAAAGGGCTGCCGCGGCGCTCTCGGCGCTGTGGGGCACGATCATAACGAGCACCCCCTCCTCTTCCTCTTCATACGCCTTGGCGGCGCGGGCGAGAAAGGAAACGCGGGAGCCTTTTCCCCCTTCAAACCCGTCGATATGCCAAAGGCGCAGCACGCCCGCGTATCCGCGTGGCTGCGCCTGCTCCGCCCCCGTGAGCGCGGGATATGCATACAGGGCGGTAAGCGCCGCTATGAGCGCCAGAACGGCGGCTGCCGCCGCCGTGAGCGTCCTTCTCTTCCTTCTCGTCATGATGTTTTCATTATATTCGCGGGCGGCGGGCAAATATACGTGCCGCCTTGCGTTTGCGGCCGCCCCGCTCCGCCTAAGGACGCGATTTTACGGTAGTCTATGCGAAAATGCGCGGTTTTGCCACTGACGGGCGCTTGCGACGGCAAAAGCGGCGCGGCGACAGGCGGCGCAAAAAGCGGGCGCGGCAATTTTGCCGCGCCCGCCGCTAACAAGCGAAAATAATTATCTGCCGATCGTCCTGGCGATCAATTCCTGCGCGGCGTCGTAGCCGAGGCTCTTCAGCCTGAAATTGCGCGCCGCAACTTCGATGATGATGGAAAGATTCCTGCCCGGCTTGACGGGGATGGTGTGTTTGAGGGTCTTGACGCCGAGGATGTTCTCATACTGCGCCACTTCGCCGATGCGATCGTACACCTTGCCCTCGTCCCAGTTTTCCAGCTCCATGACGAGCTCGATCTCCTTTTCGTTGAGGATGGAACCGGAGCCGTACATATTCTTGATATTGATGATA
>CALWCR010000079.1 GCA_944376445.1 uncultured Clostridia bacterium
GCATAAGTGTTTTAAATAATAACGGCGCGTTCGGAAATCGCATTTTCGATAAGCGCACTCAATTTGCCGCACTCTTGCGGCTTGCCGAAAAAGAGTGAATGCGAAAATTTTGATAATATGTAAGCCCTTATCTATTTTCGCAGAGAGAAAAACGCCGCAGAGCCGCTTCTTTAGCGGCGAACGGCGGTTGTCTCTAAAAATCACGACTTTTCGCAGTGCCTTTGCACGAGAAAAGTGTGAACCCTTACGCAGAGCCGTTTTTGAAAAAACGGCGAACGTTGGGGTTTTCCTCAATATCACGACTTTTTGAGCGCCTTTGCGCTCAAAAAGTGTGAACCAAGCGCCTTTGCGCTCAAAAAGTGTGAATATCTTTATTGCTTCAAGATCATGTTGCGGATGTCCTCCACCTCTTTTGCGATGCGGTCGTTGACCTTGACGAGGTTGGAGATCTTTTCGCGGGAGTGGATGATGGTCGTGTGATCCCGCCCGCCCATCGCTTCGCCGATGGACACGAGGGGGATGTTCATGATCTCGCACATGAGATAGGCGCAGATCTGCCGCGGCTGCACGAGCTCCTTTTTCTTGCTCTTGCCGAGCAGGTTTTCCTTCCCGATCTTATAAAAGGAGCATACGCTGCCGATGATCTTGTCGGAAGTGACGGTCTCGTGCTCTTCGCTCACCGCTTCGCGCAGGGCTGTCATGGCGAGCTCCATCGTCACGGGCTGTTCGTGCAGTTTGCCCGCGAACACGACTTTGGTGAGCCGCCCCTCCAGCGTCCTCACGTCCGTACCCGAGTCGCGCGCGAGAAATTCGAGCACGTCCGCGGGGATGACCGCCTTGCGCTCGAACGCCTTCTGTTTGAGGATGGCGATCTTGGTCTCTGTGTCGGGCGGCTGGATGTCGGCGATGAGCCCCCCTTCAAAGCGGGTCCTGAGCCGCTCTTCGAGGGTGGCGATCTCCTTGGGGGGCACGTCCGAAGTGAGCACGACCTGCTTTTTTTCTGCCTGCAGGGCGTTGAAGGTGTGGAAGAGCTCTTCCTGCACCGCCTGCTTTTTGGCGAGGAACTGCACGTCGTCGATGAGCAGCACGTCCACGTTGCGGTAACGGCTGCGGAAGCGCGCCAGAAGGTCGCGGTTGTTTCCCTTGCTCAGGTAGATGGAGTCGATGAGCTCGTTGATGAATTTCTCGCAGGTCGTATACAATACGCGCAGGGAGGGCTTGTGGAGGTTGATGTAGTTGGCGATGGATTGCAAGAGGTGGGTCTTGCCGAGCCCGGACGCGCCGTAGATATACAGGGGGTTGAAGTTCGCCCCCGGGTTTTTGGCGACCGACTGCGCCGCGGCAAAGACGAATTCGTTGCTCTTGCCCGCGACGAACGATTCAAAGGTGAAGCGGGGGTCGACGGCGACGGGGGTATAGTCGTCGTCAAATTCCTCGTTGTCGGGGCGGTAATAGGGCTCGTCGCTGCCGGCGACCATCAGCACGAAATCGGTGATGCCCGTGTCCGCCTTGGCGATCGCCGCCTTGATCTTATCCTTGAGCTGGTGCACGATGGTCTTGGCAAAAAATTCCGTCTCCGTTTTCAGCACGATGCGCGTGCCGTCCACGTCGACGGGGACAAGTCCGGAAATATAGGTCGTAAAGGTGATGTGCGCGAGCGTCTGTTCCAGATTTTCCCGTATGGGCTTCCACAAGATCTCATATTGGCTGTTTTCGGACATAACTACCTCTGAACACTTTATCTTTTTGTGTGAATTTGCTATAATAATGAAAAAGGCCGCCCGGGGGGAGCCTCCCGATGCCGCGCGCATTCTCGCGATCTGCATACTATTATAATATAATTCGCCGAGAAAATCAAATCAAAACAGAGAAAGATGAGAATAAAAAATCTGTACCTGAAAAATTTCAGAAATTACGCCGAAGAGGTGTTTTCCTTTGAAGAGGGGATCAACGTCTTATACGGGAAGAACGCGCAGGGCAAGACCAACTGCGCCGAGGCGGTGTTCTATCTCTGCACGGGCACCTCTCCGCGCGCCAAAAAGGACAGGCAGCTCATCCGCGCGGGGGAGGAGGCGGCGTTCATCCGCGCGGACGCGGAAGGCAGGTTCGGTTCTGTGCGCATCGAGGCGGATATTTACGAATCTTCGCGCGAGGTGCGTATCAACGGGCAGAAGATCGGCAAAAACGCCGACCTTCTCGGCAATATCGACGGCGTGTTTTTCAGCCCTTCCGAACTTCGGCTGGTGCAGGACGGCCCCGACGAGCGCAGGCGCTTTCTCAACGTTTCCCTCTCGCAGATGTCCAAAAGCTATTATACCGCCCTCGTGCGCTATAACCGCATCCTCGAACAGCGCAACGCCCTCCTCAAAAACCGCGATTTAGAGCTCGTGTTTGAAACGCTGCCCGTCTGGGACAGGCAGCTTTGCCGCTATGCGGCGGAGATCGCCTTCCGCCGCCGCGGGTTTATCGGGGCGCTCGCGCCCGTCGCGGCGGAGCGGCAGGCCTTTCTGACCGATGGCGCGGAAAAGCTGGAGATCTTTTCGGATAAAAAGTACGAAGGGGACCGGGAGGAGATCGAACGTCGGCTCGAAGAGGAACTTTCGGCGAATTACGAGCGGGACGTCCGCCTCGGCTTTACCGCTTCCGGCCCGCACAGGGACGATCTGAAGATCCTTGTCGGCGGCACGGAAGCGCGCGTGTACGGCTCGCAGGGGCAGGCGCGCACGGCGGCGCTCGCCATCAAGCTCGCCGAAGTGGAGATCTTCAGGCAGGAGGCGGGCGAATACCCCGTGCTCATTTTGGACGACGTGATGAGCGAGCTCGACCTCGCCCGCCGCAGGAAACTCCTCGCCCGCCTCGACGGGGTGCAGACCATCCTCACCTGCACGCATACGGAAAAGGTGCTCTTCGGCAAAAGCGTCAATAAGATCCGCATCAGCGGCGGCAAGATCAGGCGTTAAAGGCAACATCTGCCTGCACCCGCCGCCGTTAAAGAGGGGGCTTTTTGCGCATACTTTGCAAGAGGTCATACCATGGGCGGAAAAAAATTCGGCATCCTTCTCGTGCTCGCGGCGGCCGCGGGCATGATTTTTTTATTTTACGGTTTCTGGGGCAGGCTCCCCGCGGGCGCCGCCGTCGGCGGCACGGACATTTCCGGGCTCACGCCCGCGGAGGCGGTGCAAAAACTCAGGCGCGGGCTCACGGAAGAGATGAAAGACAAGTCCCTTTCCGTCGTCGTCGACGGCAAAAAATATCTCTTCCGCTATCCCGAGCTCAACGTGCGCGCCGACCTCGTGCGGGCGGTCGCCGCGGCGGGGCGGGGCACGGACGTACCCCTTCCCAAACGCTATTATTTGACGGACGGAGAAAACGCGCTCAGGCGGATCGCGGACGATTTTTATAAAAGGAGCGAAAACGCTTCCCTGCATTTCGACGCGTCGGCAAACGAGCCGTTTTCCTATACGGCGGAACGAAGCGGCAGGGTGCTGGACGGGCGCGCCCTCTCCAGCGCGGTGTCCGCCTCGCTTGCGGGCGGGCTGGAAGAGGTCAGCCTCTCTTCCCGCCGCGTGCCCGCGCGCGTCACCGTCGCCAAGCTGCGGGAAAGGACGGCGCTCCTTTCCCGCTTTTCCACCAAATTCAACGCCGCGGCGGCGGGGCGGGCGCAAAACATCGCCCTCGCGGGGGAAAAGCTCAACGGCGCCGTCGTCGGGGCGGGGGAGCACTTTTCTTTCAACGCGCGGGTGGGGGAACGCACGCGCGCCAACGGTTTTTGCGAAGCGCCCGTCATCTTTGAAGGGGATTTCGTCTCGGGCGTGGGCGGCGGCGTCTGCCAGGCGAGCACCACCCTCTACAACGCGGCGCTCCTGGCGGGGATGCGCGTCACCGAATATCACCCGCACAGCCTTTCCGTCGGCTATGTGGAGCCCTCCTTCGACGCGATGGTGAGCGGAAAGAGCGCAGACCTTGCCTTTGTCAACGGCACCTCGTTTCCCGTCTATATCCTCTGCCGCGTGCGGGGCGGAGAGATAATCGTCTCCTTTTACGGGGAAAAGAGCGCCTTCACTTACCGCCGCGAGAGCGTGGTCACGGGCAGGATCGATCCGCCCGCGCCCGTCTATGCCGAAGGCGGCGCGCGGGTGCGCGCGGCGAAGGAAGGGCTCACGAGCGAGGGCTATCTCGTCCGCCTGCGCGGCGGCACGGCGGTGGAGAGAAAGCGCATCCGCCGCGACCGTTATGCCGCCGTCGGCGCCGTTTTGGCGCCGCCCGCCACGGAAGAGGAGCCGTCGCTTTCGGGGGAAGAAGAGGATGCAAACGCGCGCAAAAGCCGTTTTTTTGCCAAAAAGTTCCCTTTTTGGCAGACGAATTGTCAAGAAAATTTGACAAATGATTGCAAAATCCGCGTCGAAGTGCTAAAATGTGAGGGTAAAAACAAGCCTGCCGCGCGCCTGCGCCTCTCGTGCGGGGCGGCAGCTGCGGCGGCTTTTTGCGAGGTGACATATGATCGTTGTCAAGGAAGTCAGGACGAAGCGGGAGATGAAGGTATTCGCCGATTATCCCTTCCGCCTGTATAAAAACTGTCCTCATTATGTGCCCTCCTTCCGCGCGGACGAAGAGGGCATCGCCGACCCGAAAAGAAATCCCTATCTCGAAGACGCGGACATCCGCTGCTTCCTCGCCTATAAAGACGGCGCGCTCGCGGGGCGCATCGCGGGCATCGTGCAGCGCAAGTACAATAAAGTGTCGGGCAGAAAGTGCATCCGCTTTTCCCGCTTCGATTGTATCGACGACGAGAAGGTCGCCGCGGCGCTCTTTGCGGCGGTGGAAGCATACGGCAGGGAAGAGGGGCTGGATACCATCCACGGCCCGTGGGGGTTCAACGACCAGGACAGGGAGGGGCTTCTGACCTACGGGTTTGACCGCCGCGCCACCTATTGCACCAATTATAATTACCCGTATTACGAAAAACTGGTCAGATCGTATGGCTTTACAGACGAAACGGAGTGGCTGGAATACGACTTCGTGATTCCCGAAAAGACGGACGAGCGCATCGCGCGCATCGCCGAGCGGCTCAAAGATAAATTCAGCGTGCGCGACGTCGTCGGCACCATGCCCCTTTCCAAACTCATCAAAGCGTATGGGCATAAGACGCTCGCGCTCGTCAACGAGGCATATGCCTCCCTCGACGGCTATGTCGCCGTCGAGGGGAAGGCGGTCGACAAGATCCTCGATCAGTTCGCGACCGTGCTCAATCCCCGTTATTTTTCCATCCTCGTCAACGAAAAGGACGAAGTGGTCGGCATGGCGGTCATGCTGCCCTCCCTCTGCGAGGCGATCAGAAAGAGCGACGGCAGGCTGTTCCCCTTCGGCTTTATCCGCGTTTTGCGGGCGATCCGCCGCCCGAAAGAGCTGGAGATGGCGCTCATCGCCGTGCGGCCCGACTATCAGAAGACGGGCATCAACTCCCTCATGATCTCGCGCATCATGCAAAACCTGATCGAAGACAAGATCCAAAAGGTGGAATCCAATCCCGAGCTCGTGTCCAACACGGCGGTGCAGTCGCAGTGGAACACGATGGAAAAGAAGGTCGTCAAAAAGCGCAAATGCTACATAAAGCCCATTGCCGCGGCGCCCGCCGCCGAAGAGGCGGCAGCCGCGGACGCGGGAGAGAAAAACTGAATGCCTGCCGCCGCCCGGCGCGGGGCGCCTCAAAAGTCATGCGGGGCGCGGCCGCCGTCGGGAACGGCGCGATCTTTCGCGGATCTTTTTGCGGGGCGGGCGCAGCGCCCGCCCCGCGGCGCGCCTTCGCCGTTTTTTGCGGCGGGGCGTTTTTTTATGTAAAAACGCATTGACATACCGCCGCGCCTTGTTGTATAATATACTTAATAAACGGCAGCGCTCCGCGCCGCTGCGGAGGATATGAAAAAAGGAGAAAGGGAAAATGGATGCAGAACAGATGAACGTGCCCGCGCCCGCAAACGCGGACAGGGCGAGAAAGGTTGAGCTCTTTTTGCAGCTCAACGGCAAATATTTTGACGAAGGGCAGCTCGTCTCCGTGCGTGACAGGCTCTTTACCATCTCGGACGACCGCTTTGCCATGCTCGGGGCGATGCAGTTCAAATCCCCCGGTTCGGCGCTCGCGCTCTCCATATTTCTGGGCGGGCTGGGGATAGACCGTTTCTATATCGGGGATACGGGGCTCGGGGTCGGCAAGCTGCTCACGGGCGGCGGCTGCGGCATCTGGGCGATCGTCGACTGGTTCTTGATCCGCAAGGCGACCCGCCGCAAAAATTATGAAAAACTTATGGCAGCGCTCCTGTGACGGGGAGCGGGCGCGCCTCATCCGCCTGCACGCCGCCGTCGCGGCGGTGTGCCTCATGTGGTATGCGCTGGCGGCGGCGGGGCTCGGCTGCCCCTTCCGTCTCATAACGGGCATAGACTGCCCGACCTGCGGCACGACGCACGCGCTGTTTGCCCTCCTATGCGGGGATGTGCGCGGCTATCTCTCATGGCAGCCCTTCGCCCTTCCGCTGGCGGCGGCGGTCTGGGCGCTCTTCCACTGCCGTATAAAGCCCGTCACCTTCCTTGCGGCGGGGATATTCGTCTTGAACTTTATCTTTTGGATCGTGCGGCTTATCTGAGCCGCACGTTTTTTTTTGCGGGAAGAATGTTTCACGCGAAAAAGGGCGTATTTGCCGTTTTTTCGTTTTCGGCGAAATATACTTGATATTTTCCCGCCGATTTGGTACAATGATAGGCAATATAAAGGCAAGAACCGCAACAAACGGGAGAGGAAGCGATATGAAGAGAACAACGGTCAAACAGATCTATGCGGCGCCGCAGGGATTTAGCGGCAAAAAGGTGCTCGTCTGCGGCTGGGTGCGCACCCTGCGCGACGGCAAGGCGTTCGGGTTCATCGAACTCAACGACGGCAGCTGTTTCAAGAATATGCAGGTCGTATTCGAGCGCGAAAACCTTTCCAACTATGACGAGATCGCCCGCCAGAACGTCGGCGCCTGCCTCGTCGCGGAAGGGACGCTCGTGCTCACCCCCGAAAACAGGCAGCCGTTTGAATTGAAGGCGGAAAGCATCTCCGTCATGGGCGCCTCTTCGCCCGATTATCCGCTGCAAAAAAAGCGGCATTCCCTCGAGTTTTTGCGCGAGATCGCACACCTTCGCCCGCGCACGAATACCTTTAACGCCGTTTTCCGCATCCGCAGCGAGGCGGCATTCGCCATCCACGAGTTTTTCCACGAACGCGGGTTCGTGTATGTGCATACCCCCATCATCACGGGCAGCGACTGCGAAGGCGCGGGCGCGATGTTCCAGGTGACCACCCTCGAAATGGACAAGATCAAGGGGGACGTGGACTATAAAAAGGACTTTTTCGGCAAGCGCGCGGCGCTCACCGTCTCCGGCCAGCTCAACGCCGAGACGTATGCGATGGCGTTTTCCGACGTGTATACTTTCGGCCCGACCTTCCGCGCCGAGCGCTCCAACACCACCCGCCACGCGGCGGAGTTCTGGATGATCGAACCGGAGATGTCCTTTTGCGACCTCGAAGGGGATATGGACGTCGCCGAAGCGATGGTCAAGCACATCATCCGCCACGTGATGAAGAGCTGTCCCGACGAGCTCGCCTTCCTGAACAATTTTGTGGACAAGGGGCTCATGGAGAGGCTGAAAAACGTGGAGGAGAGCGAATTTGTCCGCCTGCCGTACACGCAGGCGATCGCAATCCTCGAAAAGGTCAAAGACCGGTTTGAATTTCCCGTCTATTGGGGGTGCGACCTGCAGAGCGAACACGAGCGCTATCTCACCGAACAGGTCTATAAAAAACCCGTCTTCCTCACAGATTATCCGAAGGAGATCAAGGCGTTTTATATGCGCCTCAACGACGACGGCAAGACGGTGGCGGCGGCGGACCTTCTCGTGCCCGGCATTGGCGAGCTCATCGGCGGTTCGCAGAGGGAAGAGCGCGAAGAGGTGCTCCTTGCCCGTATGCGCGAGATGCACTTAAAGCCCGAAGACTACAAGTGGTATCTGGAACTGAGGAAGTACGGCGGCACCGTCCATTCGGGGTACGGGCTGGGCTTTGAGCGGATGATCATGTATCTTACGGGCATTTCCAACATCCGCGACGTCATCCCCTTCCCGAGAACGGTGGGGAATTTGGAGTATTAATTAAAGTTCACGAAAATCTCGGCGAGCTGACGCCTGCGATTTTCCGTGATTTGAGGGAGACACCGCCGTACAAACGCGCGGCGTTTTAGCGGCGTTTTCTCCCTCTTTTTTGCTTATTAGGGGCACACACTATTATAGCACGGCAAAAAATTCACCCTCTTCCCGTAAGCCAATGTGTTGGCAAATAGGGTGAAAAAGCAAAAAGTGTGATTTTTGCTTTTTCGCATTAAGTTTTTATATTTTAAACTATTTTAAATAATTGCGGCGCGTTCGGAAATCGCATTTTCGATAAGCGCACTCAATTTGCCGCATACTTGCGGCTTGCCGAAAAAGAGTGAATGCGAAAATTTTGATAATATGTAAGCCCCTATCTATTTTCGCAGAGAGAAAAACGCCGTAGAGCCGCTTCTTTAGCGGCGAACGGCGGTTGTCTCTCAATATCACGACTTTTCGCAGTGCCTTTGCACGAGAAAAGTGTGAACTGTTTACTCTTTTGCGTTTCCGCAAACCACGTTTTGCGGAAAAAGCCCCCAATTTGCCGCGACGCGCGGCCTTGGGCAGGAAAGGTGAATTTGCCGCATATATGGTAGTGTAAGCCCTTAAAAAGCGGCAAAGAGGAAAAATCCGAACGCAGAGCCGTTTTTTCCAAAAACGGCGAACGTTGGGGTTTTCCTCAATATCACGACTTTTTGAGTGCCTTTGCGCTCAAAAAGTGTGAAAAAAAGCAGTCTTCAATATTCCTTGATACACAAAATGTATGCGGGGTCGGCGTCTAAGACGCGGCAGAGGTTGGCAAAGGTGTCCAGAGAGGGCATCTTCTTCCCCGTCGCATAACAGGACACGCTTTGCTGGGTGATGTTCAGCCGTTGGGCGATTTCTTTTTGCGTCAGTCCGCTCTCTTTGATGCTTTCGGTCAGCCTTGTGCGGATCTGCGCTGCCGTGATCGTATTCATAGCTTTTATTTTACAACCATTGGATGTAAAAGAGTTGACAATCACCCGTCGGGTGTATTATAATTTATACGGCAAGCGGCTCAGAAAGTTTTTATACAGAGGATATAGGCGGGGTCGGCGTCCAAGACGCGGCAGAGGTTGGCAAAGGTATCCAGCGCGGGCATGGAACGGCCGGAAAGGTACTGCGCCACCGTCGCTTGGCGGATGCCGAGGCGGCGCGCGATCTCCGATTGGGTAAGTCCGCTCTCGCGGATGGTCTCCTGCAAGCGGGTGCGTATCATGTCGAGCGTGATCGGCTGCATATTTCAAGTATCCTCGCAATTTTTGTACATTATAACAGGCAGCTCCTATAAATCGCTTGACTTATAGGAGCTGCCTATATTAAAATGGGCAAACAAACGCAAAGGACGGTGCGCAAGGGGATGGAGATACGCGAATATTTAGAAGAAATACGCATTTTCAAGCAAATGCCGCTGGAAGAGATCGCCGCCAAGACGGGGATCGCCCCGCGCAAACTCTTTTGCCTGTTTCATGAAGAAAAGCCCTGGCCGCGCGCCCTGGCGGAGCAGATCGCCGACGCGATGGGGCTCCCCGCCGCAGAGACGCCCGCGGAGCGGATCGCCGCTTTTTATAAGCGGGAGGCGTTCACAAAGCTCGGAGAAGACGGCGGGGCGCTCTTGTCGGGGTATCGCCGCCTTTCCGCCCAAAAGCAGGCGTTTTTGCGCATGACGCTCGCCATGCTCGAAAACATGGATTCCCTCGCGGACTGCGCCTTTTTGCCGCCGTCCGCCAAACAGGGGGCATCGGATAGAGCGCCGCCCTGCGGCGAAAAAGTCCCTGCGGCGAAATAGCGCCGCGTTTTTTGCGCTGCGCGTGTCAACGGGGCGGCAAAAAATAAACGTGCGGCGCGTTTTTTGCTTCGGGCGCAGAAGCGGCGCAGAAAATAAAAAACGTCAAAAAAAGAGAGGACGCGTCCTCTCTTTTTTATATCAGCTTTTCGTATTCGGAATATAAAAAGTCCAGCTTCGCGTGCAGCTTGTCCAGCTGCGCGCACAATCCCGTAAGCCGCTTATAATCGGCGGCGACCTCGGGGCGGGCGATCTCCTCTTGCAGGGCGGCGATCTCCTCCTCCGCGGCGGAAATGTCTCTCTCCGTCTCTTTCAGTTTCTGCCGCCGCCCGGCTTCCTCGGCGCGCTGTTCCCTGGAGCGGTAGGCGGCGCCCTTTTTCTCCGCTTCCTTTTCGCGGGCGGCGCGTTCGCGCGCCTTCTCTGCTTCCTGCGCCGCTGCGCGCTTCATGGCGGTGTATTCCGCATATCCCATGGGGTAGAGGGTCAGCTTCCCGCCCTCCATTTCGGCGATCTTGTCGGCGATGTTTTGGATGAAATAGCGGTCGTGCGAGACGAAAAGGAGGGCGCCTTCGTAGGCGCGCAGCGCCTCTTCCAGCGCCTCCCGCGCTTGTAGGTCGAGGTGGTTGGTCGGCTCGTCCAAAAGCAGGAAATTCGCCCGCTGCGCCTCCAAAAGCACGAGCGAAAGTTTCGCCCGTTCGCCGCCCGAGAGGCTTTTGACCTTCTTTTCGATGTCCTCCGCGCTCAGTTTCGCCCGCGCCAGCGCGGCGCGCGCCTCCGTCTGCGTCATGCCCGTATGCTTGTGCCAGAGCGCGCCGAGCACCGTCTCTTCGGGGTCGAGGTCGGCGTTTTCCTGATCGTAATAGCCCCGTTGCACGAACCTTCCCCAACGCACGGAGCGCTCCGCGCCCAGTACGAGGGTGCGTATGAGCGTGGATTTGCCCGCGCCGTTTTCTCCCACGACGGCGATCTTTTCGCCCCGCCGCACGGTAAAGGAGATGTCTTTGGCGAGGGTGCGCCCGCCCGCCGTCAGGGTGAGCCCGTCGGCGGTGAGCGCCGCTTCTTCGCTCTTTTGATCGAAGGTGAAGGAAAATTTCGGCGGCTCGGGCGGCGGCAGCGGCTTTTCGGCGAGTTCCATGTTTTCCAGCTTTTTCACCCGCGATTGGGCGCTTTTTGCCGTCGTAGCCCGCACGATGTTGCGCGCCACATAATCTTTGAGGGCGGCGATCTCTTCCTGCTGCTTGTCATAGGCGCGCTGCATGGCGAGCGTCTTTTCCGCCTTCAGGATCTTATATTTGGAATAATTGCCTTTGAAAGCGCCGATCCTGCCCCGTTCCAGCTCCAGGATCTTTTCGGTGACGCGGTCGAGGAAATATCTGTCGTGCGATACGGTGAACACGGCGCCCTTGTAGGCGGCAAGATAGCTTTCCAGCCAGAAGAGGGTGGAAACGTCCAGGTGGTTGGTCGGTTCGTCGAGGATGAGGATCTCCGGCTCTTCCAAAAGCAGCCTGCAAAGTTTGAGGCGGGTCTTTTCCCCGCCGCTCATGGTGGAGATCTTTTGTTCATACGCCTTTTCAAAGCCCATGCCGCTGAGCACGGTGCGTATTTTCACGTCCGCGTTGTAGCCGTCGGCGGCGGCGATGCGCCGCTCCAGCTTTTCGCATTTTTCCGCCAGTTCCCTGTACTTTTCGCTCCCGTATCCTGCGGCGGCGAGGTCGCGCTCCGCCCCGCGCAGGGCTTCGATGGCGCCGAACACGTCCGCAAACACGCCGCGCATCTCTTCGTAGACGGTGTTTTCGCTCTCATAGCCGCCCGTCTGGGCGAGATAGCCGAGCCTGAGCCCGCTCTTTTTGACGATCTTGCCCGAATCCGGCAAAAGTTCGCCCGCCATCAGCCGCAAAAGGGTGGTCTTGCCCTCGCCGTTGGGGCCGATGAGCCCGATGCGTTCCCGTTCGCCGACGGTAAAGTCCGCGTTTTCGATGATCGGTTTGCCGTCGTAGCCGAAGCCGACGTTCTGGATGTCTATAAGCATGGATGTCGTTTCCTTTGCGGATACTGTCTGTATGAAAGAAGAACTCGTGAAAGAGATCGCCCGCCTCGAGCGGGAATTTTCGGCGGCTTCTCCCAAAGAAGCGGCCGCCATCGCCAAAAAACTGTTCCGCCTGCAGCGCGGGCTGTTCGGCGGTTAAAACAAAGTGTCCGTCCGGTCGGAAAAATCGGGGATGAACCGCTCGTTTGCCGCCCCGAGCGCCTGCAAAAAGATGTTTTCGTATCCCGAAGAGAGGAGGAAATCTTCCGCCTTTTTATATTCGCGCGGGG
This sequence comes from uncultured Clostridia bacterium, assembly GCA_944376445.1. Classification (GTDB taxonomy): domain Bacteria; phylum Bacillota; class Clostridia; order Christensenellales; family Borkfalkiaceae; genus Borkfalkia. Next base: position 12,299 of record CALWCR010000079.1, read on the forward strand.
TGAGCTTGCGCTGCAATTCTGGGAAGGCGGCGATGTCGCCGCAGGGGGTATACTGCCCCATGAGCGAAAAATAGGCGCCCGAATGCAGGGATAAAAACCAGCGGATGAGTTCCAAACTGTCGTTTACGCACAGCGGCAAAACGAGATGGCGGACGATGCAGCCCGCGTACATCTTGCCGCCGCGTATGTCCGCCTTGCGCTTTGCCATGAAGGCGACGGCGGGGGCGGCGACGCGGAAATAATCCTCCCTGCCCGTGTAGCGGGCGGAGACCTTCGGGGAAAAATATTTGAGGTCGGGCAGATAGATGTCGATATAGGGATCGATCGCCTCGAGCGCGGCGGCCGTTTCGTAGGAATGGGTGTTCCACACGACGGGGATCTTGGGGCGGTAGAGTTTGAAGGTGCGCACGAGCGCGGGCACAAAGTGCGCGGCGGTGACCAGGTTGATGTTTTCCGCGCCCCTTGCTTCCAGCTCGTAAAAGATGTCCGCCAGCTCCTTTTCGCCGAGCTGTTTGCCCGTTTGCGCGCGGGAGAGGGCAAAATTCTGGCAAAAGGCGCAGCGCAGCGCGCAGCCGCCGAAAAACACCGTTCCCGAACCGTTTTTATAGGAAATGCAGGGCTCCTCATAGGGGTGCAGCCCGTATTTTGCCACCAGTATTTTGTCGCCCGCGCCGCAATAGCCGCGGGCATTTTTTCTGTCCGCCCCGCAGGCGACGGGGCAGAGTCTGCAATTTTCTGCCATACGGGGATTTTAACATATTTTTTCCGCCTTTGTAAAGCGATAACGCATTGACTTTTGCGGCGAAAAAATATATAATGTCTTTACTTTTTGCAAGCGAAAAATTTTACGGCAGAGGTCATACATGAAAAAATTTTTTACCAGCGAGAGCGTGACGGAAGGGCATCCCGATAAGGTCTGCGACCAGATCTCCGACGCGGTGCTCGACGCCGTTTTGGAACAGGACAGCGACGCGCGCGTCGCCATCGAATGCTGCGCCACGACGGGCATGGTGCTCGTCATGGGAGAGCTCTCCACGAGCTGCTATGTGGATATATCCAAGATCGTCAAAAATACCGTCCGCGAGATCGGCTATACGGGCGGGCAGGGGTTTTCCTATAACTCCCTCGCCGTCATCACCGCCATCCACGGGCAGAGCCCCGACATCGCGATGGGGGTGGACGCCTCTCTCGAAAAGCGTGCGGGCGGGGACGCGCTCGACCTTATCGGCGCGGGCGATCAGGGCATGATGTTCGGCTACGCCGTCAACGAAACGGAGGAACTCATGCCCCTCACCGTCGTCCTCTCTCAAAAATTGGCGAAGCGCCTCGCAGACGTGCGCAAGAGCGGGCTTTTGCCTTACCTTCGCCCCGACGGAAAGACGCAGGTCACGGTCGAATACGACGGCAAAAAGCCCGTGCGGGTGGATACCGTCGTCGTCTCCGCCCAGCACGACGAAAAGGTCTCGCAGGAGCGCCTCATCGAGGACGTGAAAAAATACGTCATCGCCGAGGTGGTGCCCGATCGTCTTCTCGACAAGGACACGAAGTACTTTATCAACCCGACGGGCAGGTTTGAAGTGGGCGGCCCGGAAGGGGACAGCGGGCTCACGGGCAGGAAGATCATCGTTGATACCTACGGCGGCAGATGCGCGCACGGCGGCGGCGCCTTTTCGGGCAAGGACCCGACCAAGGTGGACAGGAGCGCGGCGTATATGGCGCGCTATATCTGCAAAAACATCGTCGCGGCGGGGCTGGCGGACGAATGCGAGCTCGAACTCGCCTATGCCATCGGCGTGGCGAACCCCGTCTCCGTCTTCATCGACACGTTCGGCACGGGCAAGATCTCCGACGAGGCGCTCGTCGCCTGCGTGAAGGAAAATTTCGACCTTCGCCCCGCGGCGATCATCGAAACGCTCGGGCTTTCCCGCCCCATCTATAAAAAGACGGCGGCTTACGGGCATTTCGGCAGGGAAGAGTTCCCCTGGGAAAAGACGGACAAGGCCGCGCTGCTCAAAAAATATCTGTAAACGGAAAGGGACGGCGGCGCGCCGCCCTTTTTTCGGCGGGAAGAAGGACAGGGGGGCGGCGCGGAAATAAAGGAAGGGGGCTTCTTTTCGGTACAATCCGTGCGGAAATATCGCGCAGGGAAGAGGCGCCGCGCGCAGGCATTGCGCAGGGCAGGGGCGCCGCGCGAGGATAAGAGGGAGAAAGATGAACAAAATCAAAGAGTTTGCGCGCCTTCTCGGCGGATTTTTCTATGACCCGCACTTGGCGTGCGCCTCGTGCGGGGCGGATCTTTTCGAGGAAGGATATTTCTGCCCCGCCTGCAAAGATACGCTGCCCTTTCACCGCGGCAGCGTCTGTTCCAAGTGCGGGCGGGACGCGGGCGAATATCCCGTCTGCGCCGAATGCAAGGCGGATATGCCCTCTTTTGACCGCGCCCGTTCCGTCTTTTCCTACGAAGGGGCGGTCGTCGGCATGATCCGCGCCTTGAAAACGGGCAGGCGGTATCTGGCGGAAGTTTTCGGAGGGGAAATGGCGAAGATCGCCGCCGCGCAGTTTGCCGACGCGGAGCTCGTCCTCTTCGTGCCGATGACGAAGAGGGCGGAAAAGAGGCGCGGATATAACCAGGCGCGCCTGTTGGCGGAGCGGGTATGCGCGCTCACGGGGCTGCTTTTGGCGGAGGACGCGCTCGTCAAGACGCGTGAGACGGGCGAACAGAAAGAACTCTCCCGCAGGGAGCGGAAGAAAAACCTTGCGGGCAGCTTCCGCGTGCACAGGCGCGCGCTGTGCGCGGGCAAGCGCATCCTGCTCGTCGACGACGTGCTCACCACGGGCGCGACGGCGAGCGCCGCGGCGGAGGCGCTCTTCCGGGCGGGAGCGCTGCGGGTCGACCTTCTGACGGCGGCGAGCGTGCCGCAAAAAAGGGAAAATCGGCGCAAATAATCGCGGAATCGCCAAAACAGGGCGAAAAGTCTTTTACTTTTTTGCCAAAATATTGTAAAATAAGGACGCTACGCAATTTCAATGCGCGCATTCGCGCGCGGTACAGGGGTATATATTTTATGGGACTTATCAATTATATGCTGGGCAGCGACGGCAGGCGCAGCCTGCGCAAGCTGGATAAGATGGCGTATAAGGTCGAAGAGCTCGAGCCGCGCTACGCCGCCATGACGGACGCGGAGCTGCAGGCGCAGACGGGGGTGCTCAAAGAGCGCCTCGCCAAGGGGGAGACCCTCGACGACATCCTCTTTGACGCTTTCGCCGTCGTGCGCGAAGCGGCGTGGAGGGTCTTGAAGCTCAAACATTACCACGTCCAGATCATCGGCGGCATCGCCCTCCATCAGGGGCGTATCGCCGAAATGAAGACGGGCGAAGGCAAGACGCTCGTGGCGACGCTGCCTTCTTACCTGAACGCGCTCACGGGCAAGGGCGTGCACATCGTCACCGTCAACGACTATCTCGCAAAGCGCGACGCGGAGTGGATGGGCAAAGTACACCGCTTCCTCGGGCTCAGCGTCGGCGTGGTCGTGCCGGGCATGGACGACGCCGCCAAACAGCAGGCGTACAACTGCGACATCACCTATGCGACCAACAACGAGCTCGGTTTCGACTATCTGCGCGACAACCTCAAGACCGACCTCAAAAAGATGGTGCAGCGCGGGCTGGAATTTGCCATCGTCGACGAGGTTGACTCCATCCTCATCGACGAAGCGAGGACGCCGCTCATCATCTCGGGCAAAGGGGATAAATCGAGCGAACTGTACGAACGGGTAGACAGGTTTGTCCGCACCCTCAACGGCGGCTTCGAGGACGACGGCGTCAAGGCGGAGGCGGACGAGGGCAAAAAGAAGAAGAAAAAGCCCGCCGAAGAGGAGGAGCCCGAAGAGGAGTCCAAGTACGGCGACTACGACGACATCGCCAAGGGTGACAAATACGGCGATTGGGACTACGTCATCGACCGCAAAGCCAAGAGCGTGCAGATCACCGAGCGCGGCGCGGCGAAGGCGGAGCGCTTCTTCAATATCGAAAACCTCGGCGACATCGACAACGCCCCCCCCAACCACCATCTGCAGCAGGCGCTCAAAGCGCATAAGCTCTTCCACAGGGACGAGGATTATATCGTCAACGACGGCGAAGTCATCATCGTCGACGAATTTACCGGCCGCCTCATGATCGGCCGCCGCTATTCGGACGGCCTGCATCAGGCGATCGAGGCAAAAGAAGGGGTCAAGGTGCGCAACGAGAACAAGACGTATGCGACCATCACCTTCCAGAACTTCTTCCGCCTTTACAGAAAACTTTCGGGCATGACGGGTACCGCCAAGACGGAGGAAGGGGAGTTCCGCACCATCTACTCCCTCGATGTATTGGAGATCCCGACCAACAAGCCCGTCATCCGCAAGGATATGCCCGACGCCGTCTATCCGACCGAGGACGGCAAAAAGCGCGCCCTTTTGCAGGAGATCGAAGAGCGCCACGCGCTCGGCCAGCCCCTGCTCATCGGTACGGCGACCGTCGAAAAGTCGGAAGAGATCGCGCGTATGCTGCGCAAAAACGGCATCAAGCACAACATCCTCAACGCGAAGAACCACGAGCGCGAAGCGGAGATCGTCGCCCAGGCGGGCCGCCTCGGCGCGGTCACCATCGCCACCAACATGGCGGGCCGCGGCACGGACATCCTGCTCGGCGGCAACGCCGAATATCTCGCCAAAAAGCGGCTGCGCGAGGAGGGGGTGGAGCACGATATGATCGAGCTCGCCACTTCCTATGCCGAGCTTGACGGGGAGGCGGAAGAAATGCGCCGCCATTACCGCGAGCTGTACGCCGTTTATAAAGAGGAGACGGATAAGGAGAAGGTCGAAGTCGTCAAGGCGGGCGGCCTCTGCATCCTCGGCACCGAGCGGCACGAGAGCCGCCGTATCGACAACCAGCTGCGCGGCCGCAGCGGGCGTCAGGGCGACCCCGGCGTCTCCGTCTTTTTCACCTCCCTCGAAGACGACCTCATCAAGCGCTTCGGCGGGGAGCGGATGAAGCGCATTTACAGCATTTTCTGCAAGGACGAAAACACCTGCCTGCAATCCAAAATGCTCTCCCACGGCATCGAAAACGCCCAGCGCGCGATCGAGGGGCGCAACTTCGGCATCCGCAAAAACGTCCTGCAATACGACGACGTGATGAACAAACAGCGCGAGGTCATCTACGCCGAGCGCATGAAGGTCCTCAAGGGCGAAAACGTCCACGAACAGGTGGTGAAGTTCATCCCCGATTTTGTCAAGACGGTCGTCTCCGAGACGGTCAACATCGACGAAATGCCCGAAAAGTGGGATGAAGACGCCCTCAACAGGGCGCTCGAGCAGCGGCTCCTGCCCGAAGGCAGCAACTATATCACCCGCGAAAAGCTGGTCAAGTGGGATACCGAATACGCCCTCGAAAAGATCACCAAGGCGACCGAGAAGGCATACGATCAGAAGATCGCCGAGGTCAAGGAGCAATACGGGCTGGACTATGCGGACGTGGAGCGGCGCTTCCTCCTCATGAACGTCGACCGCAACTGGATCGACCAGATCGACGCGATGGACCAGCTCAGGAAGGGTATCGGCCTGCGCGCATACGGCAATACCGACCCCGTCATCGCCTACAAGCAGGAAGGCTTTGAGATGTTCGACGAGATGATCGAACGCATCCAAAACAACACGATCGCCATGCTTTTGAAGGTGCGCATCGAGGTCAACCGCCCGCAGCCCGCGCCCGTTAAAACGGAGCTCGTCAGCGAGAGCCACGCCGAACTTACCACCAACCGCTCCGCGGAAGGCGGGGCAAAGCCCGCCGTCAAGACGGCAAAGACGCCCGGGCGGAACGATCCCTGCCCCTGCGGTTCGGGCAAGAAATATAAAAACTGCTGCGGGAAAAATCTCTGACAGTACGCTTTTAAGAAAACGCCCGTGACGGGCGTTTTCCTTTGCGCCGTATGCGCGGATTGACAGGCGGCGGCGCTTATGGTATACTGTAAGGGAGCAAATAAGGCCTTCGGCAAAAGCGCCGAAAGCGGCATACGTTGTCAAAAGGACCGCATCCGCCGCGCTCGCGCGCTTTGCGGATAAAAAGGGAATCGCCCTTCGCCCTTGCGGGGGCGCTGTAAGGCAAGGGGTTCTTTGCCCGCCGCGGGGCGGAAAAAATCAAATTCAAAATTCGGACGGAATGGAAAATGTTCAAAGCAGATGATTTTAGGCTCAGGGCAAAGGCCCTTTCCGACAGCCTGCGCGAGACGGCGGAGGCGCTGGACATCGGCGAGCAGGGCGGCAGGCTCGCGGAGCTGAAAGCCGAGCAGGAAAAGCCGGAGGTTTGGCAAGATCTGGAAAGATCGCAAAAGCTCGCGCGCGAGATCGCCGCCATCGAGGGCAAGCTGCACGCCTATGAAAAGAGCAAAAAGGCGATCGACGAGGTGAACACCCTCATCGACCTTATCGAAGAGATGGGCGGGGACGAGACGGAGCTTGCCGCCGAGATCGGCGAGCTGGAGGGGCTCATCGCCGCCGCCGAAGAGGACATCGAAGATATGCGCATCCGTGCCCTTCTGCGCGGCAAATATGACGGCTACAACGCCCTTTTGACCCTGCATTCGGGCGCGGGCGGCACGGAAAGCTGCGACTGGGTCTCCATGCTCTATCGTATGTATACCCGTTACGCGGAGAAAAACGGCTTCAAGGTGACCGAGCTCGACCGCCTCGACGGCGACGAAGCGGGCATCAAGAGCGTCGATTTCAAGATAGAAGGGGAGAACGCCTACGGCTATCTGAAAGCGGAAAAGGGGGTGCACAGGCTGGTGCGCATTTCTCCTTTCGACGCGAACAAGCGCCGCCATACTTCTTTTGCCTCCCTCGAAGTCATGCCCGAGATCGAGGACGACGGCGACGTGGAGATCCGCAGCGAGGACCTGAAAGTGACCACCTTCCGCTCTTCGGGCGCGGGCGGGCAGCACATCAATAAGACAGAGTCCGCCATCCGCATCCAGCATATCCCGACGGGCATCGTCGTTTCCTGCCAGAACGAGCGTTCGCAGATCCAAAACCGCGAAATGGCGATGAAGATGCTGCGCTCCAAGCTCATCGAACTCAAAGAGAGCGAGCGGCTGGAAAAGGAGCAGAACATCAAGGGCGAGATCAAAAAGATCGAGTGGGGCAGTCAGATCCGCAGCTATGTGTTCTGCCCGTATACCCTCGTCAAGGATCACCGCACCGGCTGCGAAACGGGCAACATCCAGGCGGTCATGGACGGGGACATCCAGCCCTTTATCATCGATTATTTGAAAAAATCGTGAGTGTCTGCGCGCCTTGTCGCGCCGAAGGGAGGAGGGAATGCAAAAGAATTTTTACAGGAATTTCCGCCGCCGGGGCAATACCGTCTTTTTTATCGTCTTGGGCGGGCTCTTTCTCCTTTTGGGGGCGGCGGCGCTCTTTTTCATGGACAGCATCGTCTGGGCGGCGATCTGTTTTGCGGCGGGCGCGCTCCTTCTGACCCTGCCCATGTTCGTCGTGCACGCCTCCTACCGCACGGAAGGGGCGTACCTTCGCGTGCGGGTGTTCTTTCCCAAAAAGATCCCGCTTTGCAGTATCGGCGCGATCGTCATCACCACATACGACAGTTACCGCCGCTGGCACGGCTTTCAGGCGGAACGGTTCATCAGCGCGTCGGGGGCGGAGGTGGACGTGCCTTCGGTCACCTTTCTGCGCGAATGCGACGGGGAGGAGCTCGACCTTTGCTCCGGGCGCACCTACACCAAACTGACCTATAAAAAGCAGTTCCTCTTTGACGCGGCGCTCGATTTTGATTTTCTGCGCGGTTTTGTCGACGCAGGCTATGCGGGGGAAGTCTACGTCTTCGACCGCATTTACGGCGCCTATAAAGACGCGCTTGAAAAGATCTTCGGCGACGGGCGCATCCGCGTTTTCGACCGCGTTCCCAAAAAATGGTCGAAAATGCGCAAAGATGCGCGCTGAGACATATGCGCCGCCTTGCAAACGGGCGGGAGAAATGCACGGTCCGCCATATCAATGCCCCGCCTGCGCCACGGCACATATGCAGCGGGGCGCAGTTTTTTTGTGAAGGAGAAGGATCATGACCTATTTAGAGCGGGCGGCGGGCAGGCCGAGAAAGGATACGCCCGTCATTTTGGGGATAGAAAGTTCGTGCGACGAAACGGCCGCCGCCGTCATCCGCGGCAGAGAACTTCTCTCGAGCGTCATCCTCTCGTCTGCGCCGGAGCAGGCGAAATACGGCGGCGTCGTGCCCGAGATCGCTTCCCGCGCCCATACCGAGGCGATCGGCGAAGCGGTGGAGCGCGCCGTGCGCGAGGCGGGCATCGGAGACGAAGCGCCCGACGCGGTCGCCGTCACATACGGGGCGGGGCTTTTGGGGGCGCTCCTCGTGGGGCTGTCCTTTGCCAAGGCATACGCCTTTGCGCTCGGCGTCCCGCTCATCGGGGTAGACCATATCCGCGGGCACATGGCGGCGGCGTACCTTGCCGATCCCGCGCTCGAACCGCCCTTTGTCACCCTCCTGGCGAGCGGGGGGCATACCGCCGTCATCTATACGAAAAGTTATACCGAGTTTGAGATCATGGGTTCCACCCGCGACGATGCCGCGGGCGAAGCCTTCGACAAAGCGGCGCGCGTTTTGGGGCTCCCGTACCCCGGCGGGCCGAATATCGAAAAGCTCGCTCGGGAGGGGAAGGCGGTCATTCCTTTCCCCAAAATGTTTGCGGGCGGCGGCTATGATTTTTCGTACAGCGGTTTAAAGACGCCGGTCATCAACTATTGCCACGGCAAAGAGCAGAAAGGGGAAGCCTATTCGCGCGCGGACGTTGCGGCGTCCTTCCAGAGCGCCGCCTGCGGCGTGCTCGCGGCGCGCGCCGTCGCCGCGGCGAAGGAGAAGGGGGCGGATACCGTCGTTGCGGGCGGCGGCGTCATCGCCAACGGCTATCTTCGGGCGCTTTTGGCGGAGGAATGCGCCCGCGCGGGGCTCAGGCTCGTGCTGCCCGAAAAAAAATTCTGCACCGACAACGCCGCCATGATCGCCGCCGAAGGGCTCATACAGTACCGCGCGGGGAATTTTTCCGACCTTTCCCTCAACGCCTGCGCCCATATCCCGCTGGGGAAGAAGGGGAAGCAGTAAAAAATTCACACTTTTTGAGCGCAAAGGCGCTCAAAAAGTCGTGATATTGAGGAAAACCCCAACGTTCGCCGTTTTTGAGAAAAAACGGCTCTGCGTTCGGATTTTTCCTCTTCGGCGCTTTTTAGGGGCTTACACTAATACGCATGCGCCGAATTCACCTTTCCTGCCCGAGGCCGCGCGTCGCGGCAAATTGGGGGCTTTTTCCGCAAAGCGTGGTTTGCGGAAACGCAAAGAAAAAAATACAGTTTGTTTTTTAAGCCGCAAGTATGCGGCAAATAGAGTGCGCTTATCGAAAATGCGATTTCCGAACGCGCCGTAATTATTTAAAAAAGTTTAAAATATAAAATACTTATGCGAAAAAGCAAAAATCGCACTTTTTGCTTTTTCACCCTGTTTGCCAACGCATTGGCTTACGGGAAGGGTGAATGCGCGGCATTGTATGGTATGCGTGCCCTTATGTATGCCGCGCAGAGGGGAAAACCGTTCGGGTTTCCCCTCAGATCACGGAAAATCGAGAAAACAGCTTTTCGAGATTTTCGTGAACTTCTTCCGCGAAAAAGCAAAAATTGCACTTTTTGCTTTTTCACCCCATTTGCCAACGCATTGGCTTACGGGAAGAGGGTGAATTTTTTGCCGTGCTATAATAGTGCGTGCCCTTAAAAGGCAAAAAAGAGGGAGAAAACGCCGCTAAAACGCCGCGCGTTTGTACGGCGGTGTCTCCCTGCCTCACGGAAAATCACAGGCGTCAGCTCGCCGAGATTTTCGTGAACTTTTTTACTTATAAATCCCCCCGTTTTTGTCAATAACCGCTTCCGATCCCGGTCGGAGGCGGTTTTTTATGCGTAAAAAGTGTCTGGCGGCGTTCGCCGCGTTCGTTTTGTCTTTGGCGGCGCTCCTCGTGCCGCAGCTGCTCGGAGAGGGGCTCCTCTTCGAGCCGGGCGCTTACTACATATTTTATGCGGGCAGCGCGGGATCGGACGCGCACATCACCCTGGTCGGGGCGGACGAGGCTGCCGCCGCCAAGCGCGGTATCCGTTCGCTCACGGGGGAGAGCACCGCCTATGCGGACGAAACTTCCGCCTTTGCCGCCGTCGAAAAGTACGGCGCCGCGCTCGTCTTTTGCGAACGGGCGGGCGGGGTGGAAAATTATTACTACTATTCCCCCCGCCTCGGCGGGGCGGTAGGAATCGGCGGAAGAGCGGTCAATCTGCACGTCGCCGTGGCAGAGGGACGCAGCGCCGTCGGAAGCCCGCTCATCTTCGGCGGCTACTGAAAAATTTTTTCGGGCGGAAGGTATAAAATTTTGCCCGCTGTCAAAAATCTACGCACAACCAAACGGGAGGATCTGTTATGAAAGACAACGAAACGGAAAAGAGCACATCGCTCGGCAAAAAACGGGTGCTCGCCATCATCCTGACGGCGTGCGCGCTCATTCTGGCGGCGGCGATCGTATTTACCGTCGTCATGGTCTCGCAGGACGCGGCCGTCTCCATCGAAAAGCCTAACGGGGACGACACGGACAAAGACGACGAGGACGGTGAAGATAACGACGGCGAAGATAACGACGATGAAGACGACACGCCGAGCGGGGGAGAAATGGTGTTTTCTCTGCCCGTGGACGGGACGATCTCCACCTCTTACACCTTCTGGTATAACTCTACGCTGAACCGCTATAATCTGCACGAAGGCATAGATTTCAAGGCGGAAGCGGGCACGAACGTCGCCGCCGCTTATGACGGCACCGTCTCTTCGGTCACGGACACTCTTTTGGAGGGCGGCTGCATCGTCATCGACCACGGCGACGGCCTGCAGACGGTCTATGCCTCCGTTGACGCCCTCTCCACCCTCAAAGCGGGCGATACCGTCTCCCGCGGGGAAGTCATCGGCACGGTCTCGGCCGCCGCGGACGTCATGGGCACGGAATACAACGAAGGTTCTCATCTGCATTTTGAAATGAGAAAGGACGGCAAGGCCACCGACCCTTCCGCCTATCTCGACCTCGACGAAAAGTGAGGACCGTATATTTTTCTCCCTTCCTTGAGCCCCCGCGAGGCGACGCCTCGCGGGGGCTTTCCCGCGCGGAAAAAGCCCTGCGCCCGAAAAAGCGCCCCGCCATGCGCCTTCGGCAAAATACATAAAGCGCCCCGCCCGCGCATAGCATAGAACAAGGAGGGGTTGCATGAAAAAGATCGTCTGCGCCGCCCTTGCCGCGGCGCTTCTTTTGCCCGCGTCCGCCTTTTTTGGATGTGAAAAGAAGGAGGCGCGGAGCCGCTACGAGATCGACGCCGTCTATCGCGACGGCGTCCTTTCCGCCGAGATGGGGTTTACCTTCGTCAATCATACGGGGGAGACGCTTTCCTGTCTCAAATTCAATCTCTTCGGCAACGCGTACCGCGAAGATTCCGTCTATGCGCCCGTCTCCCCCTCCGTGCGCGCGGAAGCGTATTATGCGGGCGAAAGCGGGGGAGAGATGACGGTGGAGGCCGTCGGCCCCTGCGCCGCGTGGGAGGTGTGCGGGGCGGACGAAAACATTCTGCGCGTCGACCTTGAAGAACCGGTCGGGGCGGGCGGCACCGTCTCCCTTTCGCTGCGCTACGAACTCAAACTTGCGAACGTCGAACACCGCACGGGCGTCGGCCGCCATGCGGTCAATCTCGGCAATTTCTATCCCGTCCTCTGCGTATGGGAGGAGGGCGGCTTTTACGAATGCGAATATTATTCGGACGGCGATCCCTTTTACAGCGCCTGCGCCGATTACGCCGTCACCCTCCGCGCGGACGCCTCGTATACGGCGGCGGCGAGCGGGCGCATCCTCTCCGCCGAGGCGGACGGGCGGGACACGGTGTACGAGATGGAACTGGAAAACGCGCGCGACTTCGCCATTGTGCTCGGCAGCGGGTTTTCCGTGGCGATGGGCGAGGCGTGCGGCGCGCAGGTCATGTACTATTATTACGACGACGAGGCGCCCGAGAAGATGCTCGCCGCCCTTACGGACAGTCTGACCTATTTTTCCGAAACGTTCGGGAAGTATCCGTACCCGACATACAGCGCCGTGCAGACGGGGTTTGCCGTCGGGGGGATGGAATATCCCGCCCTCGTGATGATCGGCGACCGCTTTGAAGGGGCCGAGGCGCGCTATATCGCCGTGCACGAGACGGCGCACCAGTGGTGGTACGCCGCCGTGGGGAGCAACCAGCTCGAACACGCCTGGATGGACGAGGGGCTCGCGGAGTATTCCGCCGCCCTCTATTACAGGGAGCACCCGGGAGACGCCTCCTTTGCGCAGCGCGTCTCCGCCGCGGAGAACGCCTATAAGGCGCTCTATTCCGTACACGCGCAGATCTTCGGCAAGGCGGATACTTCCATGGATAAAAAATTGGGCGAATTTTTGAGCGAATACCAGTACGTCGTCCTCTCCTATGACAAGGGGGTGCTGCTTTTTGACGCCGTGCGCGAGGCGGTGGGGGAAAAGAAGTTTTTTGCGGGGCTGCGCCGCTATTACAAGGACTATGCGGGCAAGATCGCTTCTCCTTCTTCCCTCGCGGAGAGCTTTGCCCGCGCGGGCGCGAAGGCGGGCGGGATCATCGCTTCCTTCACGGACGGCACCGCCGTCATCTGAAAAACTTTCGCGCAAAGAAAAAAGCCGCCCCGCGGGCGGCAAAAAAACGTAAGTGTCGGCAAAAAAAGGATGCAGCTGTCGGCAAAGCGGGCGTTTTCGGAGAGGCAAAAAAGACTTTTCGGATAGGCAAAAAGGGCGCTGCTGTCGGCATAAAAGGGCTTTTTTGACATGAAAAAAGCGCACGCCTCGCGGGCGCGCGCTTCGCCGTTTAATGGCAGCCGCCGCACGTTTTGCAGTTTCCCGAACAGCGGGAGCTCTTTTTTCCCGTGGCGGAGTACATTTCCCCGCTCCAGTCGCGCACGCATTCGCCGCCGCAGGCGGGGCAGCGCACGGGGTCGTCGTATTTTGCCACCAATTCTTCAAAATGCTTGCCGCAGGCGGTGCATTTGTATTGCAGTACGGGCATGGCTCTCTCCTTTACGCCTCTTCGGGCGCGTTCTCCTTTGCGGGAGAAGAAGTAAAATCTTTGACGAAGGCGCCGAACAAAAGGGAGCGTTTCGTCAGTTTGTGCAGGATATAGTGGACGAGGAAGAGCACCGCCCCGCCGAAATTGCTGATGATGTCGAGCATGGTATCGGTGATGTCGACGATGTATTCCCCGCCGGCGGTGAGGGTGGGCTTCCCCTGCGCGGTCTGGCCGAGGAATTGGCTGGAAAGGTATTCCATGATCTCCCAGCACGCCGCGCACATCATCGAGACGCTGAAAGTCACGATGCAGATGAAGGCGGGGTGCGCCCTTTCGTAGCGGGAGAGCTTGCAGAGGACGAACAGCCCCGCCAGCGCGCCGACATAGCCGAAGGTGAAATGGCAGAATTTGTCATACCAGGGGAAAATGTCGTTAAAGCGCAGGACCTGTCCCAAAAGGCTCGCCACGGTGAGGAACGCCGTATAGAAGGTGAGCACGAAGTCGCTGACCTTTTCTTTGAAGATGAGGTGCGCCGCGACGGGCACGAGGTACATGAAGGTCACCAGCAGGGTGGTCATGAATTTATTGTAGGGGTCGTTGCCCGAAATGACGATATACAAAAAGTACGAGAGCGCGAAGAGGGACGCCGCGCCGCAGAAGATGAATACGCCCAGCCGCAGCGGGCTCAGCCTGCGCGCAGGCGCCTTTGTTTCACTTTCCATCTGAGTTCTCCTTGCCGCACCGCCCGGCGGCCGTGGCCGGCCGCTGTACGGGGAGGGCCTTTTTGGGCGGTGTCTTGCGGGCCTATGGCTTCCCCTTACGGCAAAAGCAGCGCTTTTTACCGGCTCGTATCATTATAGCAAAACCCGCGCGAAAACTCAAACGGATTTGCCCGCCTTCGGCGCGGTTTTTGGGGTTTCGGGCGAAAAAGGAGGCTTTCGATGCGCCTTGCGGAAGAGATCGCCGCCCGCCTCGGCCTGGAAGAGGCGGCGTGCGAAAAATTTGTCGTCTTTCCGGGCAGATGCGCCTGTTTTGAAAACGTGAAGCGGGTGCTCTCCCTTTCCGCGTCCGCCGCCGAAGTTACGCTCGGGCACGCCGCATACCGCGTGGAAGGGGAAAACCTTTGCGTCCGCAGCTATTGCGGGGGAGACCTCGTGCTGGCGGGCAACATCGTGAAAGTGGAGAAATTGCCGTGAAGCCCCTCTTTTGGTACGCGCTCGAATTGCACGTTTCGACCCCTCCCGCCGCGCTCACGCGCCTTGCGCGGGCGGGCGTTTTCGTCTTTGACGCGGCAAAGACGGGCCCCGGGCGGCTGCAATGCAAGGTAAAATGCAAAGATTTGCAAAAATTTTTTGCAATTTTTCCCCGTTCGTGTTATACTGTAAGGGTAACGGGGCGTTCCCGCGCGCAGCGGGCGGCGGCGTTTTTGCGTTCGCGCGCCGCGCTTTTGCCCGCGGCGCTCGCCTTCGTGCTCATTTTGCTGTTATCCGACTGTTTTGTGCTCGGCGTCCGCTTTACGGGCAGCGGCAGCCGTTACGCGGAAGACGCGCGCGCGATCTTGCGCGAGGCGGGCATCGCTCCCTTCTCTTTATATGACGAAGAAAGGCGCCGCGCGGCGGAAAAGGCGGTCTCCGCCCTTCCCTTCATCGAATTTTGTTCGCTGCGCAAGGAGGGTACGGTTGTCACCGTCACCTTGCAGGAAAAGGCGGACGTGCCCCTTCCCGTGCGCGAAGAGGAGTTTTTGTCCCCCGCGGACGGGGTGGTGGAAAGCCTCGTCGTTTTGCGCGGGCGGGCGCTGGTAAAGGAAGGGGAGAAGGTGCGGCGTGGGCAGGCGCTCGTTTCGGGGGAGATCCTCTCTGCAGAGGGGGAGCCCGTGCGGCAGACCTTTCCCGCGGGGCGGCTGTCTCTTCTTTGCCGCGTACAGGCAGAGGCGGAGAGCGAAGTAAAGAGCGACGCCGCGGAAAAGCTGGCGCTGGCGAGGGCGATGCTGCTCGCCGAAGGGGAGATCGTCTCCCATGAAACGCACATCCGCGGACAGGAGGGCGGCTATATCTACGCCGTCACCGTGACATACCGCCTGCTCTATTCGGTCAACGCGGGCGGATGAGCGGCCGTCTTTTTCCGCAAAAGGCGGCGGTTTTAACAGGACAAACGGAAAAAGGAGGGGATCTCTACGGAACAGAAGATCATTTCGCTCGCGGCGGGCAGCATGGAAAACCTTCAGAAGCTGGTCGGCGCATACGACGAGAATATCGACACGGTCTCCCGCGAGCTGGGCGTCTCCGTCTCGGTGGACGGGGAAGGGCTGCGCATCGCGGGGGAAGAGAGCGCCGCCGACACCGCGGAGCGGGTGTTTGACGGGCTTTTGGCGCTCATTGCGGCGGGGGAAACGGTGGACAAGTCCCGCCTCGCCTATTGCATCGAGCTCGCCAAAGAGGGCAACGCAGGCGCCATCCGCCAGCTCGTGGGCGGGGTCATCGCCGTCACTTCCCGCGGCAAGCAGATCAAGTGCAAGACGGTGGGGCAGAAAAAATATGTCGACGCCATCAAAAAGAACACCGTCGTCTTCGGCATCGGCCCCGCAGGCACGGGCAAGACCTATCTGGCGGTATGCGCGGCGGTGAGCGCCTTCAAGGGCAAAGAGGTGGAAAAGATCATCCTCACCCGTCCCGCCGTGGAAGCGGGGGAAAAGCTCGGCTTTCTCCCCGGCGATCTGCAGACCAAGGTCGACCCCTATCTTCGCCCCCTCTATGACGCGCTGCAGGAACTTTTCGGCATGGAGAACTACATCAAGCTCATGGAGCGCGGGCTCATCGAGATCGCGCCGCTCGCCTATATGCGCGGGCGCACCCTCTCCAACGCCTTCATCATCCTGGACGAGGCGCAGAACACGACCAAAGAGCAGATGAAGATGTTCCTCACCCGCATGGGCGACGGCAGCAAGATGGTCATCACGGGAGACGTGACCCAGATCGATCTGCCCGAAGGGAAAAAGAGCGGCCTCAAACACGCCGTCTCCATCCTCAGGGGGATCGAAGGGATCGAGACGGTCGCCCTGACCGCCAAAGACGTCGTCCGCCATCCGCTCGTCATGCAGATCGTGCGCGCCTATGAGAAAGAGAACCCCAAAGAGGAGCAGAAAAATGATGTATTCCGAAACCACAGAAAGTAAAAAGTTCGGGCGGGACGAATGCGCCCGCAGTATCTTTCTCTTTCTGTTCAATTACGCCGTTTTTCTCGGCTTTATCGCCTTTTTCATCTTCTTCAACGCCTATGGCGGCGAGAAGGGGGCGGCGGGCTTCATCCCGTACGTGCACGAAAATCTCAGCACCCTCGGCTATCTGGCGGCGAGCGTCTTTATCCTCTTTGTCGTCATCTATTTTTATTATGTCTTCGAGGACAGGCAGTTCCTCGCCACGATGAAAAATATCGAGCTCGTGTTCAGCCTTTTGGGCGCGGCGCTCGTCATCTCCTACTTTTTCGGCGTGTTCTTCAACGTATACGCCCGCCCCGCGGCCCTTCTCGCCCTTTTGGCGCTCACCCTCCTCGGGCGGCGGGACGCCATCTTTTTGAACGTCGTGTACGTCATCATGATGTTCTCCATCGACCATTTTTCCAACTACGACCCGGGCGAGGCATACGTCACCGCCTCCTATTGTTTTCCCGTCATGGCGTTTTCGGCGGGCATGATCGGCATTTTCGTCGTCAGCAAGGTCAAAACGCGGCTGCGTTCCTTCCTCACGGGCTTTGTCGTCTGCGTGCCCGTGCTCATCATGGCTTCCTGCATCGAATACGACAAGGGGACGGGCATCTTCGTGCCGCTCATGTTTTCGCTGGAAGGGGGGCTGCTCTCTTCCGTCCTCTTCATGGCGCTGCTCCCCGTATTTGAAGTGCTCTTCAACTGCGTCACCGATTACAGGCTCAGGGAGCTTACCGATCACGACGCCCCCCTCATGCGGGAGCTGAGGGAAAAGGCGATGGGCACCTTCAACCACTGCATCGTCGTGGCGCATCTGGCGGAGGCCTGCGCGATCGCCCTCGACGAGGATACCGCCCTCGCGCGGGCGGCGGCGTATTACCACGATGTGGGCAAGCTGCGCCAGCCCGAATATTTCACCGAAAACCAGTCGGGTTACAACCCGCACAACGAGCTCTCGCCCGAACTTTCCGTCGACATCATCCGTTCGCACGCCAAAGACGGGTATGACCTCATCCGTTCCAAACATCTGCCCAAGATCCTCGCCGACGTCGCCTTGCAGCACCACGGCACCCTGCCCATCAAGTATTTTTATGCCAAGGCGCTCAAAATGTCGGACGGGGAGATCAATATCGAAAACTTTTCCTATGCGGGCCCCAAGCCGCAGACCAAGATCGCGGCGATCATCATGATCGCGGACGCGAGCGAGGCGATCTCGCGCACCCTGCCCGAGCGCACGCCCGCCAGGGTGGAAAACGCCGTGCGCGAGATCATCGAAGAGCGGATGGACCTCGACCAGTTCGACGAATGCGACCTGACCATGCGCGATCTGACCGCCATCAAAGAGACCATCGTCAGCTGCCTTACGGGCGTCTATCACAGCCGTATCCAATACCCCAAGATCAAACTCAAACGAAAGAGCGAAGAGGAGAACGCGGATGACAAAACTTAAGATCGGATGTGAAGAAGAATTTGACCTTTCCCCCGTGGAAGAGGCGTTTTCCCGCCGCATAGCGGGAGACGCGCTTTTATCGGCGGAGCTCGTCTTTACCGACGAGGAGGGGATCCGCGCCCTCAACGCGCGGGAGAGGGGCAAAGACGCCGTGACGGACGTTCTGAGCTTTCCAAACCTCGACGGCATCTGTAAAAAGCCGCTCATGCAGGCGGATTACCCCTTCGACACCGACGAAGAAGGGCGGGTGTTCCTCGGCTCCGTCGTCATCTGTCGCGCCCGCGCGGCGGAGCAGGCGGAAGAGTACGGACATTCCCTCCGCCGCGAGCTTTACTATCTCACGGTGCACGGGCTGTGCCATTTGCTCGGCTACGACCACGAGCGGGAAGAGGATAAAAAAGAGATGCGCGAGCAGGAAGAGGCGGTGCTCTCCGAGATCGGCGCGGGGAGGGACGCATGAAGTGCGGCACGGTCGCCGTCATCGGCAGGGCGAACGCGGGCAAAAGCACCCTCGTCAACGTGCTGGTGGGGGAGAAGGTCGCCATCGTTTCCCCCAAACCGCAGACGACGAGAGACAGGATCCTGGGCGTGCTCAACGAAGAGGGCGCGCAGATCGTCTTCGTCGATACGCCGGGTATCTACCGCTCCCAAAACGCTCTCACGGGCGTCATGATGCACACGACGGAGACTTCCGCCAAAGACGTCGACCTCATCCTCTTCGTGCACGACGGGCATAAGGGCGTCGCCGATACGGATATTTCTTTGATGAAAAAGTACATCGCTTACGGGGCGCCCATGCTCATCGCCTATACCAAGACGGACATCATGCCCGAAGAAAATATCCCCGCCGACGCGAAAAAATTGTACGAAGAGGGCGTTTGCTGCGACGTCGTGCCCGTTTCCGCCCGCAGGGGCAAGAACATCGCCAAACTCAAGGCGCTCATCCGCGAAATGCTCCCCGAAGGGGAACCGCTCTTTCCCGAAGACGTCGTGTCCGACCGCTCGGAGCGGTTCATGGTCGGCGAGATCATGCGCGAAAAGATCCTTCTCAAATACGACAAGGAGATCCCGCACGGGGTGGCGGTGATCGTCAATACCTTCAAAAAGCGGGAAGGGAAGGAGATGTACGACGTCGATTTAGACATCGTCTGCGAAAAATCCAACCATAAGGCGATCCTCATCGGAAAGCAGGGGAGCGCGCTCAAAGAGACGCTCGCCTTCGCGCGCAAGGAGATGGAAGCCTTCCTCGGCTGCAAAGTCTTTCTGACGGCGTATGTCAAGGTCAAAGACGACTGGCGCGACCGCCCCGAACTCATGCGCGAATTCGGCTACGGCAAAGAGGAGAACTGACTTTGCCGTAAATAACGCGCGCCCCCTTTGCGCATACTCTTTGTGCGGCAGCTGCCGCGGGAGGAAAAACGCATGGCGCGGTTCGTCAAAGACGAAGAGGCGGCGCAGATCGCCTGGAAAATGTTTGAAAAGACGGGCAGCCTGTCCTATTATATGCTGTACAGGCAGCTCAAACGCTGAAATGCCGCGGGAAGGTGCGCCGCAGAGCGGCGCACCTTCCCGCAAACGGGAGTATTATATGGAATACAAGGCGGACGCCCTCGTTTTGAGGACGGCGGACTTCGGAGAAAACGACAAGATGCTCACCCTCTTTTCCCTGCAATACGGGAAGATCTCCGCCGCCATCCGCGGGGTGCGCAAGGCGGGGGCGAAACTGCGCTTTGCCGCGCAGCCCTTCTGTTTTGCCGAATACGTCCTGGCAAAGAGGGGAGAGCGCAACACCGTCGTCTCCGCTTCCCTCACCGACGGGTTTTACGCCCTCAGGGAGGACATCGGCAAATTTTACGCCGCCGCCTGCGTGACGGGCGTCGCCGACGCGGTGCTGTACGGGGGCATCGTCAACGAAGAGCTCTTCCTGCGCGCCGTCTCCGCTCTCGGGCAGATGTGCGGCGGGAACGAGGCGGAAACGCTCATCTCCTTTATTTTGAAGGCGCTCGAACTTTCGGGATATATGCTCTCTCTCGACGCCTGTGCGGGCTGCGGCGCCCCGCTGGAAGGGCGCATTTTTTTCGACATGGCAGGCGGCTGTTTTTCCTGTTCGGAATGCGCCGCGGGCGCGGGGGCGAGCCTTTCCACCCTCAACGTATTGCGCAAGTGCGCGGGCAAGGAGTACGATCCCGCCCTTGCGGACAAAGACGGCGTTTTCCGCGCCCTCAGGCTGCTCTCCGCCTATCTTGCCGAAAAGACGGAGACGCGCGTCAAGGCGCTGGGCGAATATCTGGCGCTGCTTGCCGCGGGCTGAGCGCTCCCTTTTACGGGGAGCGTTTTTTTTGTGCTTTGAAGACTTTCGTCTTTTGAGGGCGTTTGCCGCTTTCGCGCCGTCCGTGCGGTATCATATGCGCGCTCTTGCGGTTGGATCTGCGCCCGTTTGCCTTATATGCACGCGTGCGCACTTGCGGCGGTGTATGTTCATTTAATTGACAATATCGCCGCTGCGTGTTATACTGAGAACGCGGCGGGGCACGCATCGCCTGCCGCTGCAAAACTGCTTCGGAGGCGTGACATGAAAAGCAAATTCGTCATGATCGTTACGGTATTGCTCGCGTGTTTGTGCGCGGGCCTTTTTGCCGCCTGCAAAGAGGAAGACAAGGGCGCGGACGGGCACACCCATTCCCTCGTTTACCGCGAAGGGGAGAGCGCCACCTGCCTTGCGGAAGGTGAGGCGGCGGGCTGGTGGTGTGAAGAATGCGGCCGCCTGTTTGCCGACGAGGCGGGCACGAAAGAGATCGACCCCGTCCTTCCCCGCGGCGAGCACGCGTTGGGCGAATGGGAAGAAGGGTTTGCCGCGACTTGCTCCAAAGAGGGGGAAGCGGGGCACTATACCTGCAAGGAATGCGGCGGCTATTTCGACGCAGAGAAAAAAGCGCTTGACGGCATTGTTTTGCCCGCCGCGGCGCATACGAAGGGGGAGTTTATCGAGGGTAAGCCCGCCACTTGCGAAGAGGACGGGGTGGTAGCTCACTATCTTTGCGCCGTTTGCGGTGCGGCGGTCGACGAAAAGGGCGCGCCGCTTGCGGATACCGTTTTACAAAAGAAGGAACACGACTTCGGCGGCTGGATCGAAGGAGAAAGCGCCACCTGCCTGGAAGAAGGGGTCGCGGGGCACTATACCTGCGCCTTCTGCGGCGGGTATTTCGACGAAAATTTCGCGCCGATGGAAGAGATCGTTCTTCCCCGCGGCGAACACAGCCTGAACGAGTGGATCGAACAGCCCGCCACCTGCACGGAGGACGGCATCAAGGGGCATTTCGTCTGCGATACCTGCGGCGGGATGTTCGACGAGAAAGGCGAACAGATTTTCGACGTGAAGCTGCCCGCTTCCCACCAAATAGATGTCCGGTATCCCGAACAGCCCGCCACCTGCATAAGCGAGGGCACGCGCGCTTATTTTGAGTGCTCCGCCTGCGGCATGAAATTCGGAGAAGACGGCGGCGCGCTTTCGGACGCAGACCTCGTCATCCCGCTTGAAGCGCATACTTTTGACAGTTCGGACAAGGTGGACGGGATCCCCGCAAGCTGCACCCATGAAGGGGTCAGGGAGCATTATGTCTGCCGCGTATGTTTTGCGTATGTGGACGGGGAGGGGAATGAGATCGCAGATCTTACCCTGCCCGTGCTGCCGCATAAGGGGGAATGGCAGCAGGAGATCCCCGCGACCTGCACGGAAGAAGGGGTGCGCGGGCACTTCGTCTGCGATACTTGTTACGGTTTGTTCGGCAAAGACGGCGAACGGCTCGATTCCGCGGCGATCCCGATGGCGGAGCATTCCTACGGGGATTGGATGGAAGAGATCTCTCCGACCTGCGAGGGGCAGGGGATGCGCGGGCATTATACTTGCGCAAGCTGCGGCGGCTATTTCGACGAAATGCACGAGAGGATCTACGAGGACGACCTCGTCCTGCAGCCGACATGGCACGATTTAGGGCCCTGGCAGGAAAGCAAAGAGCCGACCTGCACCGAGGAGGGCATCGTCGGGCATTATACCTGCAAAAAATGTTTCGTTTCCATGAACGGGCTCTATGAAAAGCTGGAAACGATCTATATCCCCGCTCTGCGGCACGATATGTACGGGTGGCAGGAGGCGAAGGAGCCGACTTGTATACTCAACGGCTGCATCGCCCACGATCAGTGCCGCCGCTGCAAGCTGTATTTCGACGCGGACGGAGCGGTGATCGAAGGGGAGGTCATCATCCCCGCCAACGGGCATTCGTACAGCGCCTTTACCGAAGAGGAGCCCGCCACCTGCACGAAGCCCGGGATGCGCGGCTATTATACCTGCACGGTGTGCCTTGCCTACTTCGACGAGAACAAAAAACCTATCGGCAAATTCGAGCTCAGGATCGAGCCGAAAGGGCATACCTATGCCGAGGAATGGACGATAACCGGGATTTCTCACTGGCACGCCTCCACTTGCGGCTGCGGCGTGCGCAAGGATGAAGAGGAGCACTCGTGGGAACAGAGCGCCTACGGCCATTGCCCGGTCTGCGGGCTCACGCTCGGTTATACGGGCGGGCTGCTATTTAAAGAGGACGGCGAGGGCGGCTATCTGGTGTACGATTATGTCGGCATTTCTCCCGAGGTCATCGTGCCCGCGGAGTATAACGGCGCGCCCGTCACGGCCGTCGGCGATAGAGGGGCGGTATTTTCTCAAAGCAAGTTCGTGACGAAGGTCACCCTGCCCGATACCGTCGTGAAGATAGGCGGATATGCGTTCAGAGACTGCGGACAACTTGCGGAGCTCGTCCTGTCGTCAAACGTGGAGACGATCGGCTCCTATGCCTTTTACGGGTGCGCATCCCTGGAGAGCATCGCCGTTCCCGCGGCGACGCAGATGATCGGCACGGGCGCGTTTCAAAATTGTACCTCCCTTTCTTCGGTCAGTTTCGGGCAGGGGGACGTCCCGCTCGGGATCGGCGATTTCGCCTTCAAAAACTGCGTCTCCCTGCAAGAGATCGCCCTGCCCGCCCGCACCGAGGCATACGGCATCACGATGCAAAACGAGCATATTTTCAACGTTACGGGGATCTTCGCGGGCTGCGCTTCGCTCACCGACGTGACCGTTCCCTTTGTCATGCACGAATATCTCGTTTCGACTCTCCCCATCCAGAATTTCGGGCAGCTGTTCGGCACAGAGGCATACGAAGGGGGCGTCCCCGTCGTGCAGTATTACGGAGACAGCGGCATGATCCCGCAGCAGGAGACCTACTATATTCCCGCAGGCCTGCGCTCGGTGACGGTGCTCAGGGGGATCGTCTGGTCATATACGTTTGAAAATTGCACCATGCTCACGGAGATCGACGTGTCGGGCGTAGAGGATACCGTCGGTATGTATACCTTCCGCGGCTGCACGGGGATCCGATCGCTCGCCTTCGGCGCGGTGACTTCCGTGGGGCGCTATGCTTTTGAGGGCTGCACCGCCCTGCAAAGCGTCACCTTCGCCTCTCCCGAAATGACCGGCATCGGCATGGGCGCCTTCAAGGGATGCACTTCCCTCGTTTCGATCGATCTTCCCTCGGGCATCACGACGGCGAGCACCGAACTTTTCAGCGGCTGCACCGCCCTCGAAGAGGTCACCTTCGGCTCCGAAGTGACTGTTGTCGGCTATAACGCCTTTGACGGCTGCGTTTCCCTCGCCTCCGCAGAGTTCCTCTCGAGCGTGCGTTCGCTCAGAGGATATGCTTTCCGCGGCTGCACCTCCCTCGAAGAGGTCGTCGTCAACGTGGGGCAGTTCGTCAGCGAAGAGACTCTCGGCAAAGGCGTATTCGAGGGCTGTACTTCCCTCAGAAAGGTCACCATCGCCGAGGGCGTGGAGATCATCCCCCAAGATATGCTCCGCGGCTGCACGGCGCTGCGTACGCTCGTGCTGCCTTCCACCGTCATAAGCATCCGTGAAGGCGCCTTTGCCGACTGTACCTACCTTTCCGCCATCGTCATCAAGACGGTCGGGAGCATGGAGATCGGGGCGGGCGTGTTCAGCGGCTGCGCTTCGCTGGCAAAAGTGTATACCGACAGTCACTTCTACGTCCCGGAAGGGAACGGGAACGACGCCTATATCAATGCGAAAAAGCTGCCGCTCGATCAATATACGGGCGAAGAGGCGTGAATGCCCGTGCGGGGCGTTTTATGCCCCGCCCCGAACGTGGGAGAGCGTTTTTGCGGCGGCGGCGCGCCGCTTTCGGCGGGTTTTGCCCGCCGAAAGTAAAATCCTTGCAAAAAATCGGAAAAATCTTTCTTTTTCACTTGAAATTTGCGTGAAAGTGTATTAAAATAGAATCGTTAGGGAACTCGATAAAAATTCCAATCTTTATCAGGAGGAAAAAATCTTTATGGCAAAGAAGTATTGCTACCTTTTCTCGGAAGGCAATGCAAAGATGCGCGAGCTTCTCGGCGGTAAGGGTGCAAACCTGGCGGAAATGACCAACATCGGTCTGCCTGTGCCGCAGGGGTTCACCATTTCGACCGAAGCCTGCACGCAGTATTATGAGGACGGCAAGCAGATCAATCCGGATATCCAGGCGGAGATCATGGAATACATCGACAAGATGGAAAAGATCTGCGGCAAAAAATTCGGCGACAAGGAGAATCCGCTGCTCGTTTCCGTCCGTTCGGGCGCGCGCGCTTCCATGCCGGGCATGATGGACACCATCCTCAACCTCGGCTTGAATGAAGACGTCGTGGAGACCATCGCCAAAAAGTCGGGCAACCCCCGCTGGGCATATGACTGCTATCGCCGTTTCATCCAGATGTATTCGGACGTCGTCATGGAAGTCGGCAAAAAATATTTTGAACAGCTCATCGACAAGATGAAGCAGGAAAAGGGCGTCACGCAGGACGTCGAACTGACGGCGGAGGACCTCAAAACGCTCGCCGAGCAGTTCAAAGCGGAATATAAGGCCAAGATCGGCTCCGACTTCCCCAAGGATCCGAAAGAGCAGCTCTTCGGCGCCATCAAAGCGGTCTTCCGCTCCTGGGACAACCCCCGTGCGAACGTCTACCGCATGGACCACGACATCCCGTACAGCTGGGGTACCGCGGTCAACGTGCAGATGATGGCGTTCGGCAACATGGGCGATAACTGCGGCACGGGCGTCGCGTTCACCCGCAACCCCGCTACCGGCGAAAAGGGCCTGATGGGCGAATTTTTGACCAACGCGCAGGGCGAAGACGTCGTTGCCGGCGTCCGTACCCCGATGCCCATCTCCAAGATGGCGGAAGTCTTCCCCGAAGTGTACAAGCAGTTCCAGGAAGTCTGCAAGATCCTCGAAAACCACTACCGCGATATGCAGGACATGGAGTTCACCGTCGAAAACGAGAAGCTCTATATGCTGCAGACGCGTAACGGCAAGCGCACGGCTGCCGCTGCCATCAAGATCGCCTGCGACCTCATTGACGAGGGCATGATCACCGAGAAAGAGGCGCTCATGCAGATCGACGCCAAGTCTCTCGATATGCTCCTGCACCCGCAGTTCGATCCCAACGCGCTCAAAGCCGCCGATAAGAACAACGTCATCGGCAAGGGCATCGCCGCGTCCCCGGGCGCTGCGGCAGGCTCCATCGTCTTCACGGCGGAAGACGCAGTCAAGAAGGGCAAGAAGGGCGAAAAGGTCGTCCTCGTCCGCCTCGAAACTTCCCCCGAAGACATCGAAGGCATGAAATATGCGCAGGGCATTCTGACCGTCCGCGGCGGCCAGACCTCCCACGCGGCGGTCGTCGCGCGCGGCATGGGCACCTGCTGCGTCTCCGGCTGCGGCGACATCAAGATGGATGAAGAGAACAAACAGTTCACCCTCGCGGGCAAGCTGTTCAAAGAGGGCGACGGCATTTCGCTGGACGGCTCTACCGGCAACATCTACGATTGCCTCATCCCTACCGTTCCCGCAGACCCCAACAGCGGTTATTTCGGCCGCATCATGGAGATGGCGGACAAATATAAGGCGCTCGGCGTCCGCACCAACGCGGATACCCCGAAAGACGCCAAACAGGCTGCCGCGTTCGGCGCGCAGGGTATCGGTCTGTGCCGTACCGAGCATATGTTCTTCGGCGAAGGCCGTATCGAGCCTTTCCGCGAGATGATCTGCTCCGAAACGGTCGAAGAGCGCGAAGCCGCGCTCGCCAAGATCGAGCCGATGCAGCAGGCGGACTTTGAGGGCCTGTTTGAAGCGCTGGGCGGTCAACCCGTCACCATCCGCTTCCTCGATCCTCCTATGCATGAGTTCGTTCCCACCGATGAGGCGGACATCAAGGCGCTCGCCAAGGCGCAGAAGAAGACGGTCGCGCAGATCAAACAGATCATCGCCGATCTGCACGAGTTCAACCCGATGATGGGTCACCGCGGCTGCCGCCTGACGGTCACCTATCCCGAGATCGCCGTCATGCAGACGGGCGCGGTCATCAAAGCGGCGCTCGCCGTCAAGGGCCGTCACCCCGATTGGAATATCGTTCCCGAGATCATGATCCCGCTCACCGGCGAGGTCAAGGAAATGAAGTTCGTCAAAGAGATCGTCGTCAAGACGGCGGACGAGATCATTGCCAAGTCCGGCAAAGAGCTCAAATATGAAGTCGGCACGATGATCGAGATCCCGCGCGCGGCGCTCACCGCCGACGAGATCGCGAAAGAAGCGGAATTCTTCTGCTTCGGCACGAACGATCTGACGCAGATGACCTTCGGCTTCTCCCGTGACGACGCGGGCAAGTTCCTGCCTTCTTACTACCAGAACAAGACCTACGAATCCGATCCGTTCTCCCGCCTCGACACGATCGGCGTGGGCAAACTGATGAAGATGGCGGTCGAGCTGGGCCGCAAGACCCGTCCCGAGCTGCACTGCGGCATCTGCGGCGAACACGGCGGCGATCCTTCGTCCATCGAGTTCTGCCATGAGATCGGGCTCGACTATGTCTCCTGCTCGCCTTACCGCGTCCCGATCGCAAGGCTCGCAGCCGCGCAGGCGAATATCAAAAATCCCCGCAAGTGATTTGCGGCAAAAGTAAAAAGGGGACCTGCTTTTTTTGGCAGGTCCTCTTCTTATATCAAAATACTATTTGCCGCCTTGCGGTAAATAGCGGCGGATCATTGTTTTTGTACGCTTTGCGTGATATAATTGAAATATGGTTTACTGCATTTCCGATATTCACGGGTATTACGATCTTTTCTGCCGTTTGCTCGATAAAATCAGATTCGGCGACGGCGATACGCTTTATGTGCTGGGCGACATCATCGATAAAGGGCCGGACAGCGTCCGCCTTGCCAAGTTTTTATTTTCCGTGCCGAACGTGTATTGCGTCGCGGGCAATCACGAATACGACTTTTTGAAGTATTACCGCGCCATGATGCGGCAGACGGAAGATTACGATCTTGTTTTGAAAAAACTGCGGGCTTATTTTTCGGACGGATATTTACTCGATTGGGAAATGGTGGACCGGTTTGAACTTCTGCCGTTTTATGCGGAAACGGATGCGTTTATAGGCGTACACGCCGGCGTGCCTTTTCGGGGCGGAAGGATGATGCCTTTGGAGGAGGCACCCCCCGAACAGCTCGTATATAACCGCGTTTTTAAAGAGCCGCATATTTTGCCGCGGGAAGAAAAATGCATTTTGTATGGTCATACGCCCGTCCGCTATCTGACGGGTAAAGACGAAATTTTGCTTTACCCGCGCGAAAGGGCGGCAAAAGGCAGCCAAAACATTGCAGATTATTGTAAAGTGCATCTCGATACGGGCGTCGCTTTAAGCGGCGTGTTGGGTTGCTTTGCCGTCGGCAGCTGTCAGTGTTTTTATGTGAACGAAGGATAAAGTTGACTTTATGCGTCAGTTGCGCCGCGTGAGATCTGAGGGGAAAGGATAGGCGAACTTATCCGATGAGGCAGGCCCGCTATTTTCTCCGTTTGCTCGGAAACAGCGGCAGAGCGAAAAGTGCGGGCTCAAATAAGACAGGAAGGAAAAGAAGATGAAAAGCACAAAAAGATGCAAAGCCGATTCGCGGTTGATCGATGAAATATTAGAGCTATCCAATGATGAAGTAAGAAAAGAAGATGCGACATTTTATGAGATCATAGGAAGATCTCGCGATGAAGATCTTATTTCGCGAATGTTGGCTTATGTTTTAAACAAAGATAAAAACTTGATCGATAAACTTTTGAAAGAGGGTTTCGGCGAGCAGTGCGAAGCAGAGATCGTATCTATAGTTTGTGAAAAGGCTGTCATTGGCGGCAGAATAGATATTTTTATTGAAGCAAAAGACGATCGACAGAGATATACAGTTTCTATTGAAAATAAAATCCGAAGCCATGAGCACGATGAGCAGACAAATACATACTGTAGCGGTATTGAAAGACAATACAGGGCGGAGAAATACCGAAACGGTTTTTTCTATTTGAAACCAGTATACAATACGTCTGAACCGAGCTGCGTAAAGTTCAAGACAATAACCTATAAAGATCTATATGACATGATGGAAGATGGCGGGGATGAAAAAATAAAAGATTTTAAGCGTCATATCAAAAAATATTTTTGCGGAGAAATAAAGATGAATGAAGTTCAAATAAAGATATTGGAAAATTATAAGACCATCAAAGATCTGATAAACGGCGTAGACGACCTTTATAATACCGAAAAAGAAAATTTGTTTGAAGATATAAAAGAGAAACTTTCTTTACCGAAAGATTCTTGGAATTATGAGGTGACTTCATTGGGTGACAGCTATCGCATTTATAATAAAGAGTGGTATGAAGGCGATAAAGCGGCCGAGAACAAATTTTATTTTTATGCAGAACTATTATATAAGGACGCAGATCCCAATTTGATATATGTTCAGGGAACTGTTAAAAGATACGGCAAGAACGCCAAAAACAGTATCGTTACAAAATTTTTGAGCGAAGCGGACTCAGGACCGTTTCCGCCGAGGGACGGAGCGTTCAGGGTGTTTTATCAGAAGCAATTTCATTCGGATAAACGAATCTTTACACCGGAATGGAAGGGCGAACTTTTGGAATTTGCCGTTACATCTTTGCAAGAAGCTATTCAAAAAACAAATGAATTGTTTGAAGCATTTTCACAATTTAAGAGTAAATAGACGCACCATAAAATATAGCAAAGCAATATGGTTTTATCACACTTTTTAAATGGGAGCAGTCGCGTTCAAACGTAGCGGAAGTTTTTTGTTCTCTAAGTTTTCAGAGGATGCGCAGAGGCGGCGCAAGGCGGGTAAAAGATCGCAAGCTCATGTTGTGACAGATAAAATGATTTTCTCCGCATTATCGGAAAGCAATTGATTTTTAAGCCGTATTATGCTATAATCATGTTATAATTTTGCAAGTGGGTGATAGTTCTATGAGCTTTCGTAACGATATAAAAGCGATCCGCAAAAAATGTTTTCTTTCACAAGAAACGTTTGCTAAGGAATTGGGCGTTTCTTTTGCCACCGTCAATCGGTGGGAATCGGGCAAAACAAAGCCGACGTATAGAACGATGCGGCTGATTGATGACTTTTGCAAAAAAAGCGGTATAAAATTTGATGTCAGGCATGAGTCGGAGGAAGAATAATGAGCAGTAGAAGATATACCGCGGTAGATTTGTTTTCGGGCGCAGGCGGATTGGAGCTTGGCTTTGAAAAGGCAGGATTCGATATTATTTTTTCAACAGATTTTGATGATTATTGCGAAAAAGTGCATCTGTTGAATCGTCCGGAAATTCCTTTTTTGAAAATTGATATACACGAACTTGATGAAGAAACGATCAATAAATATGTTTCAAAGCCGGTAGATGTATTGATCGGCGGACCGCCTTGTCAAGGCTTTTCCACGATAGGGAAACGTATTTCTTCCGATCCTGAAAAACGCGTTCAGTTTGATCCGAGAAATACCTTGTTCAGAGAGTATATTCGTATTCTGAAAAATATCAGGCCCAAGTTTTTTTTAATGGAAAATGTCGAAGGGCTTAAGACGAGAGATCACGGCACTATTTTTGAAGAGATCAAACGGACTTTTTCAGAAACCGACTATGAATTTAATTATGTTGTCTTGAACGCGGCAGACTTCGGTGTCCCTCAAATCCGCAATCGGATTTTTTTCTATGGCAATCGCGTGGGCATAAAGATGCAGCCCCCCGTGGAAACGCATTTTGAAAACGGTACGCCCCGTTGGCGGACCGTCGGGGATGCGATAGGGGATCTCGCGGCTATGCCCGATAACAAGGCTATCAACCATGTTGCGCTTAAACATAGAGAAACAAATATCCGAAGATATAAACTTATTCCCGAAGGCGGTAGGTTACCGGAAACGGATCTGCCTTCCGATTTATACAGAAAAAATTTTGGTAACACCTTTAAGCGGCTTCATAGAGACAAACCGTCTCTTACGATGGTTCCCGGGCACAATGCCTTTCCTATTCATCCATGGCTTGATAGGAGTTTGACTGTAAGAGAGGCGGCAAGGATACAAACATTTCCCGATGATTATATTTTTGTCGGCCCAAGAGATAAGCAATGTATGCAGGTCGGGAATGCCGTTCCTGTTATGATGGCATATAATTGGGCTATGAAAATCAGAACAGAACTGGATAAGTATTATGAATAGCATGCATTCTTATACTTTTATCGATTTATTTAGCGGCGCGGGCGGTTTAATGCGCGGATTTATAAATGCGGGATTTCGCCCTCTTTTTTCTGTGGAAATGTGGGAGCCTGCGGTTGCGACGCATAAATTGAATTATCCGCAGATCCCTGTTTGGAAGGAAGATATCAAAGCGATCGACGATTGCAGGCTTGAACCATATAAAGGTAAGGTCGATGTAATTATCGGGGGACCTCCGTGCCAAGGATTTTCAACTATCGGAAAACGGCTTGTAAAGGATCCGCGGAATGAACTTGTTTTTGAGTTTATACGTTTTGTGGACGTGATTAGACCAAGAATGTTTTTAATGGAAAATGTGCGCGGATTGCTTTCTTCGGATGGAGGTAACACAAAACGGGCGATCGAAGATGAATTTAAAAAAATAGGATATACGGTGATATCCGACACCTTATGCGCCGCCGATTACGGGGTCCCGCAAATACGCAATCGTGTATTTTTTATAGGCACAAGAAACGATCTTGCCGTTGCGCCGTCATTTCCTGCCGCTACATGCAAGAAGGGCAATTATGCGACGGTCGGAGACGCGATCAATGATTTGGTCGGGAAAGAAAATTCAGTTCCGAATCATGTCCCCATGCATCATAATCCCACGGTCGAAGCGCGTATAAGCTATATCAAGGAAGGCGAGGGGATCCCAAAGGAAGGATTGCCGAAGGATGTATCGCTCGGTTCAAGAAGCGATTATAAAGATAATATAATAAAAAACTTCAGCCATGTGTATAAAAGATTGAGTAGGTACCGTCCTGCAACGACTATGGTCCCCGGGCATAATGCATTTCCGCTGCATCCGACTGAAAACCGCAGCCTGACGGTAAGGGAAGCTGCGCGCATACAAACTTTCCCCGATGATGTGATTTTTTGCGGGACACGGCAAAATCAGTGTATTCAAGTCGGAAATGCGGTCCCGGTCCTTCTCGCCGAACAATTGGCAAAACAAATCAAAAAAACATTGGAGGAGGGATAACGATGGGTGTACTTCATGATGCGTCGGCGACATTGTACGGAGATTTGATACTCGCTAAAATCAGAGCTGCCGATAACGCATTTCGGCAAATTTTTTCAACTTCTTTGATCAGAACCGGAGATTGGGACTGGCCGAGGCCGGACTATGTATGTTTTGACGAGGAGTTGGACGCTACATATGCTTTGGAATTTAAGCCTCCGTTTCAATCAAAGAGGGAATATTTAACGGGACTGGGGCAATCTATGTCCTATCTTCAAAAGCATACATATGCGGGCTTGATCTTACCGTATTTGGCAGATGACGGATTCCCGATAGCTAAATTTATTGCCGATACATTACGTGCTCCTGAATTTGCAAATGTTGCAATATCGGTATTTGCTTATGACTATGATAATCAATGCATTGATATTTTGCGGCCGATAAGCAAACTGAGAACGTTTATCTCAGCTAAAAAGAAGGCGGACGAAGTCAAGACTTTTTGGTGTTGGTGGCGTGACATAAGTCATTATGAACTTTATGATCTTCTAAACTTAAGCTTTATTTTCTCCGATGAACCGGGGGATATTTATACCGCTCATATATATCCGTCTTTTTATAAAATGATGGTTGATCAAAAAACTCGTCAATGGGATGGAACGCCTCGGTCGAAAACGGTTTCGACGGCTTCCATGAAGGCGGAAAAACAAAACTACAAGATCCCGCTCGTGCAATTGGAACTATGGAGCAGGAGCGAAGGAAGATTGACCGATTTAGGCTTTACTTTGCTTGAGATCGGGAAAAAATACGGCCCCGATAGCAAGAAATTTTTCGATTTTTTGGCATATCTCATTTTGGTCAACGGCAAACATCTCGATTTGATCAATTTAGTTGATAAATTTCAAAAATCGAAGGAAGCGGCACGCTCAAGCAAAGATTTTGTAATAGAATTGGATGCCTTTCTCTCGGACAACGGATGTATCGGGAAAAGAAAACCCACGGCGGTAAAAACAGGGGCAAAATTCAGTTACATGAGAGATGAAATGAAATTGTGGAATAAACTCGGCTTTTTATATCCTTATAATAACACATCTTATTTTTTCCCCGGAGAGGGATATAAATTTAATTGGGAGAGGATCACGGAAGTTCTTATAAACGGGAATAAAACTTAAATACGGTGAGAATGTTTGGGGGCAGGAGACGGCAATAGATCCTTTTGATAGGTTTTTTATACCGCAATTTCTGCATTGCGAAGTTTTATTATAAATAGTATCCAACAAGAAAGCCTCGCGCCCGTGCAAGTATTTGCACGGGCGCGAGGTTCGTATCCGTAAAATAAATATGCGTGCGTTTGCGTTGCGGGCGCGCGTTAGATGTGCGTTTGCGTTGCGGGCGCGAGGTTTTTGATAACGTCACAGCATTTCAAAGATTGTTTTGCCGCCGACGGGCAGGGTCAGGCGGTCAAAGCCGATTTTTTTGAGGGCGGAGGACACGGCTTCCCGTTTGTCGCCGATGCGCGTTTTGTCGTGCGCGTCCGAGGCAAAGAGCACCTTGCGCCCGCCGAGAGAATAATAGCGCGCCAAAATATCGGTATCGGGGATAAAGGGCGAGCCCGCCGTTTTGGCGGAGGTGTTCA
This sequence comes from uncultured Clostridia bacterium, assembly GCA_944376445.1. Lineage (GTDB taxonomy): Bacteria > Bacillota > Clostridia > Christensenellales > Borkfalkiaceae > Borkfalkia. Next base: position 45,418 of record CALWCR010000079.1, read on the forward strand.
CTTCTAAGATCTTATCTTGGCGGACGATCTCTTTTAAGATCATGTCCAAAACGTCGGAAAATTCCTCGTAGCGAAGTTTGGGGTCGGGGTAGGGCGCGTTGCGCGCGCAGTAGCCGATATGCGCGACGATGTCGTAAGGGTAGGGGGCTTTCAGGCTTTCCAATACGCGGTACAAGTAGGCGTTATAGGCGTATTCTTTGCTTTTTCCCGCAAAAAAATCGGTAAAATAACAGTCTTTGCCGAGGCAGGTATGCACGCTGTTGATGACAAAATCGGGCGCATACCGCGCTTGTATCTGCAGATAACGGTCTTGGGCGGCGGCACTGTCGTCGTAGCCGAATTCACACCCGACGAGAAAATGCAGGCTGTCTTTATATTCTGCCTGAAGCCGTCGGGCGCGTTCAAAATAGGCGGGCGCGTCGATGAGGCGGGGCGCCTTTCCGCCAATCGTCACGTTTTTGGCGGCATAGTCGTAGTCGAAATGTTCGCTCGTGCCGAAGTATGTAAGATCGAGCGCTTTCGCCTGTTCGAGCATATCCCGCATATCCTCCCGCCCGTCGGGAGAAAAGAGGGTATGCGTATGAAGGTCAGAGCGTATCATGGCGTTTCTCCTTTTCTTCATCATAAAACATTTTTTTGTGCTTGTCAAGTAATGGCATGTACGCCGCGCGGCATAAATAAACGGGGCGGATAGATCCGCCCCGTGTGTTTAAATTTTGAAAATGTTGAGCGCCGTGTTGGAATAGTAGAAATCACCGCCGCCCGATACGACTTGCAGCGTCGCGGGTACGTCCGTCACCGTAAAGGCCTGCGTCATCGACTGCGCGGAGGTCTCGTTTTGAGCCGTGAACAGATGCTGCACCGCCGCGCCGTCCAAAGTCGTGCCGTTGAGCGTAAAGGTCAGAAGGTTGGTTTCGGGAAACGTCGCGTCTGTCTGCGGCGCCGCCGTGCCGCTGTATACGGCGATATAGGTGCCCGGCTGCGAGACGGTAAAATCCGCCGTGTTGTCCGTATGCGCGATCGCCGTGCCCGCCTGCGTCGCCGTGCGGTCAAATATGAGCGCGCTTCCGCTCGTCACGGGCGCCGTGGGCGTCGAATATGCCGTCAAAGCCTGCGTTTCCGCCGTAGGTCCCTGTGGGCCGGTGGGTGCGGTGACTTATGGGATTTGTTTGTTCGT
>CALWCR010000080.1 GCA_944376445.1 uncultured Clostridia bacterium
GCGGTCACCTCTATCTTGCTTTTCAGGGTGGTGATGCGGGTGATGTGCTGGAGGGCGAGGGAAAGTTTGTTGGGGCGCGCCTGCAGCATCTGCGTGTGATGGGGGCAGAAGCCGAGTTCGTTCACCATCCGCCGCTGCGAGTCTTCCATCACCGATTCGTTCAGATATTGGTCGACGAGCCGCTTTTCGAGGATGTTGCGGATCTTGCAGAGGGGGCATTCGCTTGCGCCGTTGAATTCCTGGTAGATGAGCATATTGCCGATATGATAATTCATCTTTGTCCGCCTTTCTCCGCGCTTGCGCGGTTTTTTCTCATTATAACGCATATCGGCTGAAAATGAAAGCGTTTTTAAAAATTTCCCTCCGCGAACGAAAGAGGCGCCCTTTTGCCGCGCCGAAGGCAAAAAGAAAAACACCCGTGAGGGGTGTTTTCTTTTTGGAGCTACCGGCCGGACTTGTAAGGAGCGCAGCGACGGAACAGCGATTGTTCGCCGTAAGGCGCAATCGCGTCACGTTATTTCGGCGGGGCGGGCAGTAGCCAAGCAAACGCCCCCGAATAAAAATTCGGGGGCTTGCATGGAGCTACTGGCCGGACTTGAACCGGCGACCTGCTGATTACGAATCAGCTGCTCTACCGACTGAGCCACAGTAGCATTTTGAATCATTTTATTGACAGTCTCATTTCTCGCAACGAATCAGCTGGAGCGACTGAGCCACAGTAGCGACTGTATCTATAGCGACTGTATCTATATTGTGTGCGGGCTCATTTCTCGCGACGGATCGGCCGGAGCGGCTGAGCCTCGGCAACGGCTTTTGCCGTACAGGCAGCGTCCGCTTTCCGCATACGTTCCGAAAACGGGGCGGCGGCAATAAAAGCGCGGCCGCATTTTTGCGGAACAGCTCATATATTATAGCACAATTTTCAAAAAAATCAAATGTTTTTACTGCCTTTCGGCACAATCATATCGATTTTTTTCGGCAAAACGGAGATCTTGACCGTGCCGCAGGCGCCTTTTTCGCCGTCGAACGTCCAGACGATGTCATCGCCCGCGACGACTTCAAATTGCGAACCTTCAAAGCGGGTGATCATTTTATCCTTGACCCTGTATCCGCGCAAGAAGAGGTGTGCCAAGGCAAAAAAGGAGCGTACCCTTTTGAAAACGTTGGGATTTTCTTTCTGACGGACGGCGGCAAATTCGATCTTTCCGTCCGCCATGCTGCCGCGTTTATTGAGTTTGAGGCCCGCGACGCTGCGCCCGTTCATGGCGGCGACGAAGATGCACGGCATCGTCACGCTGTTTTCGCCGTTATTGACCGTGATGTCGAAAACGTCGAAACGCAGGCTCTTTTTGAGGCCTTCGATGCCGTAAGCGAACTTGCCGATCTTATTTTTCTGCGATTGCGGGGTGGTGTAGGGCGTGCTCGTGAAGGCGCCCGCCGCCACGACATACATCGCGTAGCGCCCGTTGATCTGCATACAGTCTAAAAGGGCGTTGTCGCCCGTCAAGATCACCTTGACGGCGCGGCGGATGCTCTTCGGGATCCCGAGGGAGCGGGCGATGTCGTTGACCGTGCCGCTCGGGATATAGCCGAGCTCGGGCGGGCATTCCGCTTCCGCGATCCCTTGCACGATCTCGTTGAACGAACCGTCGCCGCCCGAAAAGACGAGCGCGTCGTATTTGTTCGCTGCGTCGCGCGCGGCGCGTTCCATATCCCCCGGACCTTTGGTCACATAAACGTCGACCGTATCGTATTTTTCCTGCAGACGGCGGACGATATATTCTGCTTTTTTGGCGATCTTACCTTTCCCGCTGACGGGATTGTACAAAAACAGACAACGCATGGTCTCTCACTTTTTGCCCCGCATTTTCATTAAGCGCCAATATTATATACGATATTTTGTTTTTTGACAACCGTTTCTTGCGCATAAATCATAAATTCTTCTCTCTTCTTTCGGGGAAAAGAAGGGACCGCTTGCCGATCTTTTTTTGATTTTGGCTTTACAAGCCGCAAACTTTTTGTTATAATGGCAAACATTAAAAATCGCGAAAGGAGCCGAAGATGGACTTAAAACTGAAGATCATGCAAAACGAATACTGGCGGTCGGTGCGGTCGAGCACGGTTCCAAGATGCCTTTGAGCGCGGATTCCGACTATTACATCGACGCGCGCGTCAACCCGACCGCCAATCAGTTCAACGGCGTATTTTTGAGCAGCGAAGGCAGATACATCGTCTTTGCGGGCGGCGCCGAAGTGCGGGTAAAGGACGGGGAGATCTCCGTTAAAAACGCGGAAGGGGGAGCGTGGGGCTACGGTTCGGCGGTGAAGGACAAAGAGGAGTACCTTGCGCGCCTTCGCGGTTTGTTTGCGGCGGCAAAAAAGATGCCGCTGGTCGGGTATTGCTATACGCAGCTGACCGACGTGCAGCAGGAAGTCAACGGCCTATTAAAAGAGGACCGCACCCCCAAAGTGCCCTTAGAAGAGATACGAAAGATCAACGAGCTCGATTGACAGGGCAAAAAAAATGTGTTAGACTTAAGTCCGACAATATAAAAAGAAAGGGCGGCGGCGCCAAAAAAAGCGGGCTTCCGCCTTTCTTTATAAAAAAATACGGGGCGGCATGGCCGCCGTAAAGGTGTTTATGATCAAGATCGAAGACGGAAAAATCATCATCGGCGGAAAGCAGACCGAGATCTACAGCGGCGCCATCCATTATTTCCGCATCCATCCCGACCAGTGGCGTGACAGGCTGGAAAAACTGAAGTCGTGCGGATTCAATACCGTGGAGACTTATATCGCCTGGAACGTGCACGAGCCGAAAAAGGGGCAATTCGATTTTTCGGGGATGTACGACTTTGAACGGTTTTTGCGCATAGCGGAAGAGCTCGGGTTGTACGCCATCGTGCGGCCGGGGCCGTATATCTGCGCGGAATGGGACGCGGGCGGCCTGCCCGCCTGGCTGCTGGCGGAGGGCTGCGCGCTGCGCTGCTCGGACCCCGTTTACCTTGCCCATGTGCGCGATTATTTCAGCGTGCTCCTTCCCAAGATCGGCAAGCATTTATATACGCGCGGCGGCAACGTGATCGCCATGCAGATCGAAAACGAATACGGCAGCTACGGCAACGACAAGGAATATCTGCGCTTTCTGAAAGGTTTGTACGAAGAAGCCGGCATGGACTGCCTGTGGTTCACCTCGGACGGCGATTTGGACATGATGATGTCGGGCGGCACGCTGCCCGAGATCTGGAAGACGGTCAATTTCGGTTCGCGTACCCACGGCGCGTTCGGCATTTTACAGCATTTCCAGAAAGATCGGCCCAAATTCTGCGCGGAATTTTGGTGCGGCTGGTTCGATTGGTGGGGCGAGGCGCACCATACGCGCAGCGCCGAAAGCGTCCGCGAGGAGATCGAGGCGCTCTTTGAGGAAGGCGCGGGCTTCAACGTCTATATGTTCTGCGGCGGCACGAATTTCGGCTTTACTTCGGGCGCCAACGACGGCGGCGAATATACGCCGACGATCACGAGCTACGACTACTGCGCTCCGCTGAGCGAAAACGGCGATTATACGCCCGCCTACTTTATGCTGCGCGAGCTGCTGCACGCCAAACGGGGGATCGAGCCTCTGCCCCTCCCGCCCGCGCCCGCCGCGCAGGCAGCGGGGCGCGTACAGCTGACGCAGTACGCCGCATTGTTTGAAAATCTCGGCGCGATCGGGGAAAAACACACCTCGCCCGCCGCAAAAAGCATGGAACAATACGGGCAGACGGGGGGATACATCCTCTACCGCACGCACGCGCGCGGCAAATACGGCGATACCCGCCTCTCTGTAAAGGATGTGCACGACGTCGCCTATGTGTTTGTCGACGGCAAGCGGGCGGGCACGTTCGGCCGTATGTCTTGGGGCGCTTTTGCCGAACGCTTCGACAAGGAGCCGCTGCCTTTTGCCGCCTTTGAAGGGGAAAAGCAGATCGACGTGCTCGTGGAAGGGCTCGGAAGGGTCAATTACGGCCAAAAGATGCCCGATCTGAAAGGGATCTCGGGCGTCTGTTTGGACTGGCAGATGCAAATGGGGTACGAAGTGTATCTTTTGCCGCTGGATAACCTCGATAAGCTGCAATTCAAGAGCGAGCCGCAGCCCTGCCCCGCGTTTTTGCGCGGAACCTTCAAGGCAAAGGCGGGCGTCGACTGCTTTGTGGATTTTGAAGGCTTTACGAAGGGCTGTATCTTCGTCAACGGCTTCAACCTCGGCAGATATTGGAACGTCGGCCCGCAAAAGACGCTGTATGTGCCCGGCCCCCTCGTCAAAGAGGAGAACGAGATCGTCGTCTTTGAACTGGAAAAGTATGAACGTCCCGAAATTTTCGTGACCGATAAGGCGCGTTGGGACAAATGACGGGCAAGCCCCGCGCCGCTCGGCGCGGGGCGCTCTCCCTTTTTTGTGGCGGGAAAAGGGGAGAACGCCCGCAATGTGTTTTCGCGTTTATGCGCGCCTATGCTTGACAAACGGGCGTAATATCGTTAAAATAAATAAAAATCGTTATGAACGGCCGTCGTCGAGAGGGGAGAAGGCGCGGCTGCCTGCGGTCTGCACGGCAAACGGCGCCCCTCTTTTTTTCGCCTTTGCGGGCGCGGCGGCGCTATTTCTTGACAGCGGCGGAGCGAAGTGCTATACTGGGAAACGAAATACGGGCGGAGCGGATGAAGATGCGGTTCATACAATGGGTCAAGGAGAATAGATCGCTGTTTGCCGCCGCCGTGTTTGCGGCGTTCGACCTCGTCTGCCTCGCCGTGGCGGTCGCCTTTTTGGCGGCGCGGGTGCCCGTGCGGACTTTTTTGGGTGCGGACGCCTTTTCCGATTTTCTGGAAACGCTCGCCTATGCCTCGGTCGGCAATCCGTATGCGGAAGAGAGCGCGGTGCGCACCAACTATCCGCCTCTGTCCATCCTTATGCTTTTGCCCTTCACATGGATGGCGAAAGACACGATCGGGCTGTATCTGGACGGGAAGATCAGCTTTACGAGCGGGTATCTCTACCGCTATCCCGATTTTCTCGCCGCTTATTTTGTCTACCACGCCCTGTCGCTGGCGCTCTTTTGCTTTGCGGCGTATAAGCTCGTTCCCAAGGGATACGGCGTCCGCTTCCGACTCGGCTGCACGGCAGCCGCCGCGCTCTGCGGGCCGATGCTGTATTGCTTCGGCAGGGGAAACATCCTCCTGCCCGCAGTCACTTTTTCCCTCCTGTTTTTCGCCTTTTTCCGCAGCGGCTCGCGCGCCTTGCGCGAACTTGCCAACTTGTTTTTGGCGCTCGCGGTGGGCATCAAACTGTATCCCGCGCTCTTTGCCCTCTTTTTCGTGAAGGACAGGCGCTGGCTCGACCTCGTCAAAGCGGCGGCGTATTCCGTCGTCTTCGTCGCGGCGCCCCTGTTTTTCTTCGACGGCGGGTTTTTTGAAAATTTCCGCCTCTTTCTCACCCGCATATTCGGCTTCAACGCCTTGGAGGACAGATATTTCCATAAGACGAACGTCTCCGTCGATTTCCTGTTTGCCGCCGTTGCCGAAGGCGCGGAGGCGCTCTTCGGGGCGGATATCCGCGGGGCGATGAACGCCGTCAGCACGGTGTTCCATATCCTGCTTTTGGCGTTTGCGGGCGGGGTGAGCCTCTTTGCGGGCAAAAACAAGGCGGACGCGCCCTTTGCGCTGTTCGTCTGCTGCGTGTATATCTACTTTACGCGCATTTCCTATGCATATAATCTGCTCATCTTCGTCATCGCCGCCGTTTATTTATATGACGGGCGGGCGGAATTTTCGTCGGCGGAGAAGATATTTTTCCTTGCGGCACTGTTTATCGTCTTTGTGCCCGCGCTGTATCTGATCAAGTTCTCGGTGGCGCAGTTCGTCGCGGTGGCGGCGCTGTTCGCCTATTCCTCCGTGCTCATGGTCAGAGCCGTTCTGAAGAACATACGCTCGGAAAAAGAAAACGCGGAAGAGTAGCTTTGCCGCGGCATATCGCAAACAGGGGCCCCTGTTTTTTTCGGTTGCCAAACCGAAAAAATACATATTAACAGCTAAAAACATAAAAACTATAGAGAAAGGAAGGAGAAACTTATGAAGGTCGTGATCCTCGCCGGCGGCTTCGGGACGCGCATATCCGAAGAGAGCGCGTTCAGGCCGAAGCCCATGATCGAAGTCGGCGGAAAGCCCATCCTCTGGCATATCATGAAGGAGTATTCCCATTACGGGTTCAACGAATTCGTGATCTGCGCCGGGTACAAGCAGCAGATCATCAAGGAATACTTCAACAACTATTATCTCTACAATTCGGACGTCACCTTCGATTTTTCGGACGGCGGGAACAAGATCCGCTACGAACATATCTCCATCGAACCGTGGAAGGTGACCGTCGTCGATACGGGGCTCAACACCATGACGGGCGGCAGGATCAAGCGTATCCGCGATTATGTGGAAAACGATACCTTCATGCTCACCTACGGGGACGGCGTTTCGGATATCGACCTGAAAAAGGAGCTGGAATTTCATAAAAAGCACGGCAAACTCGCCACGGTCGCTTCGGTCAGCGTGCACCAGCAGTTCGGCGTCATCTCTTCGGCAAGGGGCGGCCGCGTGACCTCTTTCCGCGAAAAGTCGGACAAGGATATGCTCGTCATCAACGGCGGTTACATGATCCTCGAACCGGGCGTATTCGACCTCATCGAAGGGGACGACACCGTCTGGGAGCGCGGGCCGATGGAAAAGCTCGTCGAGATGGGCGAACTCATGAATTACCATCACGAAGGATATTGGCAGTGAATGGACACCCGCCGCGAGCGGGAAGTTTTGGAAGGGCTTTGGGAAACGGGCAAGCCGCCCTGGAAAAAGTGGCAATGACAGATCTTTTTTCCTTTTAGAAAGGCAGGCGCGTGCTCGTCACGGGACACACGGGCTTCAAGGGGAGCTGGCTGGTTTTTCTCCTCGCAAAGATGGGCGCGAAAGTGTGCGGCTATGCGCTCGCACCCGAAACGAAGCCCGCATTATACGACATTTTAGGCGGAGACGGCCTCTGCGAAGGGCACGTTGCCGACGTTCGCGACCTTGCCGCCATGCAGCGCGTCTTTGACGGCTTTCGCCCCGAGATCGTCTTTCATCTCGCGGCGCAGCCCCTCGTGCTCGCGGGCTATGCGCGCCCCGTATACACCTTTGAGACCAACGTGATGGGCAGCGTGCATATGCTCGAATGCGTGCGCCGCACAAAGAGCGTCAAAAGCGTCGTCAACGTGACGACGGATAAGGTATATAAAAACACCGAACGGCAGGAGGGCTACCGCGAGGAGGACGTCCTCTGCGGCTATGACCCCTATTCCAACAGCAAATCCTGTTCGGAACTGGTGACGTACAGCTATACGCGTTCCTATCTGCAGGCGGCGGGCGTCGCCGTTTCCACGGCGCGGGCGGGCAACGTCATCGGCGGCGGAGATTTTTCCGACAACAGGATCATACCCGACTGCGTGAAGGCGGCGGCGAAGGGGGAGGCGGTCGTCATCCGCAATCCCCGTTCCGTGCGCCCGTATCAGCATGTCCTCGAGCCGCTCGCGGCGTATCTGACCATCGCCGCGGCGCAATACGGCGACGGCGCGCTTGCGGGCAGCTACAATATCGGGCCCGACCGCGATGACTGCGTGTATACCGAAAAACTCGTCTCTCTGTTTTGCGGCGCCTGGAAAGAAGGCGCCCGCTATACCGTGCACAGCGAGAGCGGCGCCCCGCACGAAGCGGGGCTTCTGATGCTCGACAACGCCAAAGTGAAAGAGACCTTCGGCATTTCTCCCGTGTGGGGCATTGCCGAGGCGGTCAAAAAGACGGTGGAGTGGAGCAAGGCGTATTATGCGAAAGAGGATATGCGCCGCGTGACGGAGGGGCAGATCGAGGCGTTTTTTGCGGACAGGCTATGTGGGAAAAATTCAAAAAACTGATCAAGACGCTCTATTACGACAAGCGGGTGCGCTTTCTCTTCGTCGGCGGGCTCAATACCCTCGTCGGCGTCGGCGTCACCTGGCTGGTGTATGTGTGTTTCGGCGTCTCCATTTTTGAAAAGGAAGAGCTCGTCTGGTACGTCTATCTCACGGGCACCCTTGCGGGGCAGATCGTCGGCACGGTGCACAGCTATTTCTGGAACAAATATTTCACCTTCCGCAGCAAAGAACGCTCGGGGACGGAGTTTTTGCGTTTCGTGCTCGTGTATGCGGTGCAGTACGCGCTCAATCTCGGCATTACCGCCCTGTTGAACAAGCTCATCGCCATCCCCGCGCTCGTTACCGTCGTCACCACATTCGTCTGTACGGTCTTAAGTTATCTCGGGCACAATTTTTTCAGTTTTAGGAAAAAGAAAGCGCCCGCCCCGCCCGCGGCGGAGGATGAAGAAAATACGGAGCAGGAGGGAAAAGAAGATGACAAAGGAGAATGAAATGACCCGTCAGGAACAGGACAAGCAGCGCATCCTCGCGCTGGCGGCGGAGTATTGCCGCAAGTATCACGCGCCGAAGGCGTATCGGGAAGGGGACAGGATCCACTATGCGGGCAGAGTGTTCGGCGAAGAGGAGATGGAAAACCTCGTCGACAGCGCCCTGGATTTCTGGCTCACTTCGGGCAAATATACCGAGCGCTTCGAGCGGGAATTCGGCCGATTTCTCGGCGTGAAGAACGTCGCGCTCGTCAACAGCGGTTCGTCCGCCAACCTCGCCGCCTTCATGGCGCTCACCTCGCCCCGCCTCAAAGAGCGGGCGATCTGCCGCGGCGACGAAGTCATCACGGTGGCAGCGGGATTTCCGACCACCGTCGCGCCCGTCATCCAGTACGGCGCGGTGCCTGTCTTTGTCGACATTACCATCCCGCAGTACAATATCGACGCGGATATGCTGGAAGCCGCCCTTTCGGAAAGGACCAAGGCGGTCATGATCGCGCATACCCTCGGCAACCCCTTCGACCTTGCCAAAGTCAAGGCGTTCTGCGACAAGCATTCCCTTTGGCTCGTCGAGGACAACTGCGACGCGCTCGGCAGCAAGTACACCATCGGCGGCGAGGAGAAATATACGGGCACGGTGGGCGACATCGGCACTTCCAGCTTTTATCCGCCCCATCACATCACGATGGGGGAGGGCGGCGCCGTCTATACGAATGACGCGCTTTTGGGGCGGCTCGTGCGCTCCTTCCGCGACTGGGGCAGGGATTGCGTCTGCCCTTCGGGGGTGGACAATTTCTGCGGGCACCGCTTTGACAGACAGTACGGGGAGCTCCCCTTGGGTTATGACCACAAGTATGTCTATTCCCACTTCGGCTATAATTTGAAGGCGACGGATATGCAGGCAGCCATCGGCTGCGCGCAGCTCAAGCGGATCGACGGTTTTGCCGCCAAACGCCGCGCCAATTTCAAATTTTTGTACGAAGGGCTCAAAGATCTGCAGGACAGGCTCGTCCTGCCCGAAACGTGCCCTTGTTCCGACCCCAGCCCCTTCGGTTTCATGCTCCTGTGCAAAGAGGGCACGGACGCCGCCGAAACAGTCGGAAAGCTCGAAGAGATGGGCGTTCAGACGCGCAGGCTGTTCGCGGGCAACCTCGTCAAGCATCCCTGTTTCGACGAAATGCGCAAAAGCGGCGAAGGCTACCGCGTCGTGGGAGACCTCAAAAACACGGACGCGGTCATGGAACGCGGCTTCTGGATCGGCGTATATCCCGGCATGACGGAGGATATGCTCGGATACATGGTCTCTGCGCTGCATAAGATCCTGCGCTGAGGGGCTCTCCGTGTCGAAAAGAACGGGGCGGGCAGGCGGCGCCCGCGTGAAAAAGATCGTATTTTGGATATTCACGGGCGTCCTTGCCCTGGCGGCGGCGGTATTTCTCGTCCAATGGGCGGTATGGGCGGTGCGGGAAAAATATCTGTTCGCCCTGCCCCTGTTCCACCAGGACAGGCTGGACGCCTTCATGGACTTTTTCAATGTCAACTACTTTGTCGCGGGCGGGAGGAACCCGTATACCGACCCCGCGAGCGTGTCGAGCTATCCGCCGCTCGCCCTCCTCATCGCGCGCTTTTTTGCGCGCTTTGCCGATTACGGCATCGGCTCCGTTATCGCGCGCGAGAGCATGGGCGGGTTTTTATCCCTTCTCCTCTTTTTGGAGCTCTTTCTTCTCTTAGGCGGGGTCTCTTTCTATGTGCTTTGCCGAAGGCTCGGCTTCGGCGGCGGGGCGACGGCGCTGCTCTCGGCGGTGTTCCTGCTCTCCGCGCCCGTCCTTTTCGTGCTGGAACGGGCGAATTACCTCGTCTTTGCTTTCGCCTTCGTGCTCCTGTTTTTCGCCCTCTACGGCAGCAGGCGCGCTTTTTGGCGGGAGATCGGCTATCTCGCGCTGGCGGCGGCGTTCGGAATCAAGCTCTATCCCGTGGCGTTCGGCATAGTCATCTTCAAGGACAAGCGCTATTTTGCGCTCATGCGCCTCGCCCTGTATTGCGCGGCGATGTTTTTTGTGCCTTTCCTCTTTTTTGACGGGAAAATGGCGAACCTTGCCGCCTTCTGGGAAAACCTCCGCTCCTTTGCCGCATACGACACGCCCTACAACAACTACGCGCCCTATCAGGTCTGGTTTTCGCTTCGCAACCTCTTCGGGCATTACGAAATGACGGCAAGCGCGGTCCGCGCGGGCAAGGCGGTCTCCTATGCCGTCTGCGTCCTCTGCGTGGCGAGCGCGTTCGCCGCGGAAAAGCGCTGGCAGCAGACGCTGGCGGCGGCGCTGTTTACCGTCTATATCACCATGCCCGCCTATATGTATATCGGCGTCATGCTGTATATCCCGCTCCTTTTTTATCTGGCGGAAGCGGACAAGGGGCGCTGCGGCGCGTCGGCGGCGGTCCCGTTCGCGCTCATCGTGCAGCCCCTCTATTTCGGCTACATCGTCTCGGCGGGCTTTGAATACCGCTACTGCGTCACTTGGTCCGTGTTTTTGCAGTCGCTCGCCATGCTCGCGCTGTGCGTCTATGCCGTCTGCTACGGTGCCGCGGGGTTTGTGCGCACTGTCGGCGCCTTCCGCGGAAAAAGGCGGCAAAAGCGCGGCGCTTTGAACGAAAGATAGGAAGAACATCATGGAAAAACAAGTCAAACTGCTCGATTGCACCCTGCGCGACGGCGGCTACGTCAACGACTGGCTGTTCGGGCACGACGCGATCGTCAATATTTTTGAAAGGCTCGCCGGCGCGGGCGTGGACATCATCGAGGTCGGCTTTCTCGACGAGCGGCGGCCTTACGACTTTGACAGGAGCATTTTCCCCGATACCGATTCGATCGCAAAGATCTACGGCAAGCTGGACAAAGGGGAGAGCATGGCGGTCGCCATGATCGATTACGGCACCTGCTCCCTGCAAAACATCCGCCCCGCCTCCGAAAGCTGGATCGACGGCATCCGCGTCATCTTCAAAAAACACATCAAGGAAGAGGCGTTCGCCTTCTGCGCGCAGCTCAAAGCGCTCGGCTACAAGGTCTTCGCGCAGGCGGTCTCCATTACCAGCTATGACGAGCGCGAGCTCGGCGAATTTATCGGCCTTGCCAATGCCGTCTGCCCGTATGCCGTCTCCCTCGTCGATACCTACGGGCTTTTGCACCAGTCCGATCTGCTGCGCATGGTGCGCACGATGGACGAAAAGCTGCGCCCCGAAGTGGGGCTCGGCTATCACGGGCACAACAATTTTCAGATGGGGTACGCCAATTCCATCGCCTTCCTCGGCAGCGGAAAAAAGCGGCTGTATATCGCCGACGCGACGCTGTACGGCATGGGCAAGAGCGCGGGCAACACGCCCGTCGAGCTTTTATCCATGCATATGAACCACTGTTTCGGCAAGCATTACGACGTGAGTCGCCTGCTCGAAGCGATCCAGACGAGCGTCGCCGACATCTACAATAAAAAGCCGTGGGGGTACAACCTCTTTTATTATGTGGCGGCTTCCAACAAGGTGCACCCCAATTACGTCTCCTATCTCATGAACAAGCGTACCCTCTCCGTCACGGGGATCAACGAGATACTGCAGGGGATCGAGGAGGAAAAAAAGCTCCTTTACGACAAGGACTATATCGAAAAGCTGTATCTCCGCTTTCAGAAGCGGGAATGCAACGACGCGCGCGCGATAGAGGCGCTGGCGGCGCGCTTTGGCGGCAAGACGGTGCTCGCCGTCGGCCCTGGCACTTCCATGCGGGATCACAAGGAAAAGATCGAGGCGTTCATCGGGCGGGAAAAACCCGAGCTCGTCTCCCTCAATTATCTCTATCCCGCAAGGCCCGTCACCCTCTTTCTGACCAATTCGCAGCGGTACGTGCAGCTTTGTTCGCAGCTTTGCGCCAAAGAGGAAGGGGTGACGACGGTGGCGACCTCCAACGTCGCCTCGGCAAAAGGGGAGTTCGACTACAAGATCGATTACAGTTCCCTCATCGACGGCGGGGAAAAGGATATGCCCGACAATTCCCTGCGCATGCTTTTGAAGCTGATGGAAAAACTCCGCCCCGCCAAGGTGTATCTCGCGGGGTTCGACGGGTATACGCCCGACGAGGTCAATTATTTCGACGTCAAAAAAGAATACGCCTTCGTCAAGGAAAAGGCGGATTATCTCAACGCTTACGGCAGCCGCTTCATCGCCGAGAGCCGTAAGCTGCTCGATATCGAGTTCATCACACCCACAAGATATGAGGTATAGGCTATGCAGATACGCTTGGCAGATTACATTGCGGATTTTTTGGTAAAGAACGGCATCACCTATCTTTTCAGCGTCACGGGCGGCGGCGCGATGCACCTCAACGACGCCTTCGGGCACAAAGAGGGGCTCACCGTCGTCTATAACCATCACGAACAGGCCTGCGCTTATGCCGCGGAAGGGTATGTGCGCGCCTACGGCAAGCTCCCCGCCGTCTGCGTGACGACGGGCCCCGGCGGCACCAACGCGGTGACGGGCGTCATGTGCAGCTGGCTGGATTCGCTGCCCATGTTTATCGTCAGCGGGCAGGTCAAGTATTCCTGCACCATCGCCGCCTGCGGCGTGCCCGTCCGTCAGATCGGCGACCAGGAATTCAATATCGTCGACTGCGTCCGCTGCATGACCAAGTACGCGGTGATGATCTCCGATCCCGAAACCATCCGCTATCATCTGGAAAGGGCGCTCTATCTCGCCACGCACGGAAGGCCGGGGCCCGTCTGGATCGACGTTCCCGTCAATTTTCAGGCGGCGAAGATCGACCCCGAGACCCTGCGCGGCTACGACCCTTCCGAGGATGCGCACATTTTGCCCCCGCCCGCGGACGAGGGGCAGCTCAAAGAACTGCTCGGGCGCATCGCCGCGGCAAAGCGGCCCGTGCTCCTCGCGGGCGAGGCGATCCGTATCGCGGGCGCAAAAGAGCTGTTTGAGCGGCTCGCAAAAAAATTGCAGATCCCCGTCGTCAGCGCGTGGAACGCGCACGATCTCATCGAGGACGGCGATCCGCTGTATTGCGGCAGGCCGGGCACGCAGGGAGACCGCGGCGGCAACATCGTCGTGCAGAGCAGCGATCTCGTCGTCAGCCTCGGCTGCAGGATGAATCTGCGGCAGATCAGCTATAATTACGAAAATTTCGCCAAAAACGCCGTCCTTGCCTATATCGACATCGACCGTGCGGAGCTGGATAAGCCCACGCTGCACGCGGACATCAAGATCCACGCCGACATTCGCGATGCGCTCGCAAAGCTGGACGGCATGGCGTATGACGGGCACGGTCAGCACCGCAAATGGCTGGAACACGCGCGGGCGGTGCACGCCAAATATCCCGTCGTCCTTCCTTCTTATTATGAGACGGATTCGCCCGTCAACCCGTATGTGTTCATGAAGGAGCTCAGCCTTCTCTTGCCCGAAGGGCAGCTCACCGTCTCGAGCAACGGCACGGCGTGCGTCTGCTCTTTCCAGGCGATGGTCATCAAAAAAGGGCAGCGGCTGTTCACCAATTCGGGCGCGGCGCCCATGGGCTACGGCCTGCCCGCGGCGATCGGCGCCTGCATTGCGGGGGGCAACCGTTCCACCGTCTGTCTGGAAGGGGACGGCTCCATCCAGATGAATCTGCAGGAACTGCAGACGGCGGTGCACAATAAACTCGATCTGAAGATCTTCTGGCTAAACAACGACGGCTACCACTCCATCCGCCAGACGCAGACGAACATCTTCCACGGCAATTTCTGCGGCATAGACGAAGGGTGCGGCATCAGTTTCCCTTCCGCGGAGAAGATCGCCGCCGCCTACGGTATCCCGTATTTCCGCGCGGACAGCGCCAAAGCGCTTCCTTTCGTTTTGAAAGAGGTGCTGGCGGCGCGCGGGCCCGTCATCTGCGAAGCCGTTTTGGACAAGCGGCAGTTCTTCGCGCCCAAACTTTCTTCCAAGACCTATCCCGACGGGACGATCGTTTCGCCGCCGCTGGAAGATATGTATCCCTTCCTCCCGCCCGAAGAGCTCGCCGAGGACATGAAAGGGGAGTGACGTTTATGCAGGAGACCATTTCTTCCGCCGTCGTCACGGGCTGTACGGGCGGCATCGGTTCGGCGCTCGTCTCTGCGCTCGCGCAGCGGGGCGTCACCGTTTGGGCGCTCGTCCGCCCCCGCTCTTCCCGCCGTAAAAACATCGCCGAAGACGCGCGCGTGCACGTCGTCGAATGCGACGCCTCCGCCTATGACAGCCTCGCGGGGGCGGAGATGCGTGCGGACGCGTTCTTTCATCTCGCATGGGAAAAGACGGCGGGCGCGGGCAGGGACGATCTCGAATGCCAGCTCGACAACGTCCGCCATGCCCTCGGAGCGGTGCGCCTCGCCGGGGCGTGCGGCTGCCGCGTGTTCGTGGGCGCGGGTTCGCAGGCGGAATACGGCATACAGAGCGCGCCGCTCACCCCGGATACCCCCGCCGAGCCCCTCTCGGGCTACGGCATCGCCAAATTTGCGGCGGGAAGGATGACGCGCAACCTCTGCGCCCGTTCGGGCATCCGCCATGTCTGGATGCGCATCCTCAGCACCTTCGGCCCGCGCGACGGGGAAAATACCCTCATTTCCTATCTGATCGGCGCCATCGCCGCGGGGCAGGCGCCGCAGCTCACGCCCTGCGGGCAGATCTGGGATTATCTGTCCTTTTCCGACGCGGCGGACGCGCTCATCGCCGCCGCCGAGAGGGGAAAAGACGGCAAGGCGTACCCGCTCGGTTCGGGCTCGCCCCGCCCGCTCAAAGAATATGTGCTTGCCCTGCGCGATAAGATCGATAAGTCCGTGCCCGTGCACTTCGGCGCCAGACCCTATTATCCGTACCAGCCCATGTTTTTGGCGGCGGATATTTCGCAGCTGAAAGAGGATACGGGCTGGGAACCGAAACACACATTTGAAGAGGGCATAGAGGAGATCGTCGGGAGAAAAACGGTATGAAGATCAGCTTTCTCATCCCCACCTATAACGAAGAGGAAAACGTGCTGCCTCTGAGCGAGGCGATCATCGCCGAAGTGGAAAAACTCGGCAAATACGATTATGAGATCGTATTCATCGACAACGACAGCAAAGACAAGACCCGCCCCATCCTCGAAGAGATGTGCGCGGGCAATAAGAAGATCAAGGCGATCTTCAACGCGCGCAATTTCGGGCAGTTCAATTCCCCCTTTTACGGGCTCATGCAGACTTCGGGCGACTGCACGATCAGTATGTGCGCCGATTTCCAGGACCCGCCCGAAATGATACCCCGCCTCGTCGCGGAATGGGAAAAGGGAAACAAGATCGTCTGCGCCGTCAAGAGCAAGAGCAAGGAAAACAGGCTCGCCCGCCTCGGCAGGAGCGTCTATTATAAGCTCATGCACCGCTATTCAGACATCGAAATGATCGAGCATTTCACGGGTACGGGGTTGTACGACAGATCGTTTATCGAAGTTCTGCGCACGCTCGACGACCCCGCCCCCTTCATGCGCGGCATCGTCGCCGAGCTCGGGTATAAGATCGTCGAAGTGCCGTACACCCAGCAAAAGCGCCGCGCGGGCAAGTCGAGCAACAATTTTTCCACCCTCTACGACGCGGCGATGCTCAGCATCAGCAGCTATTCCAAGCTCCCCGTGCGCCTTTCCGTCGTCGCCGCCTTCGTCTTTTTCCTTTTAGGGCTTGTGGGCGGCATCGCCTATGCCGTCTGCGCCGCGCTTTGGTGGGACGTTCTGAAAGAGTTTACCTTTGTCGCCGTCATCTGCGCCCTCTTTATCTGCGCGGCGGCGGTGCTGTTTTTCATCGGTATGCTCGGAGAATACCTCATCACGATCAAAAAGAAGGTGACGGCGAGGCCGCTCGTCATCGAGGAAAAGCGCATCAATTTCTGATACGCTTCCGCCGCGCTCTCCGCGCGGCTTTTTCTTTTGCGGAAGAAGGGACAGGGCGGATCTTTCCGCCTTCCGCGGCGCCGTTTTTTAGGACGTTTCCGCTTTTTGAGGCCAAAAACGCTTTTTCGGTGAGCGGCGCGCAAAATGCGGGCACATTTCACCGAAAAAGGCGGGAAATATTCAATTTTTTGTGTTATAATGAAGACATGAAAGCCCTGTTTGTACGGCGCGCGCGCGGCCCGCGCGGCAAGGCGCTCATCGCGCTCGCCCTCTTTACCGCGCTCGTCTTTTCCCTCGCGCAGCTGCCTTTTCTCTGCGAATATCTCTTCGCGCGCGGCGTCACCCGCTTTTTGAGCGGCGTGCTCGGCGCGCTTTCGGGCGCCCTCTCCGTCTCGCTGTACGAATGCACGGCGGTGCTTCTTCTTTTGGGCGTGCCCGCGCTCGCCGCCGCGCTCGTCGCGCTGCTTTGCAAAAAACGGTTCGCCGCGGCAGGGCTTCTCGCCCGCCGCATTGCCGCCGCCGCTTTGTCGGTGCTGCTCGCTTTCGGCGTGCTGTATGCGCCCCTCTACGGCAGGGCGTCCTGCTTTTCGGCGCTCGGCCTTCGGGACGCTTCCGTGACGGAAGAGGAAGTGTACGCCGCCGCGGAATATTTTCTCGCCACTCTCAACGATACCGCCGCGCTCGTGGAGCGTGACGGGGAGGGGAATGCGCTGCAGCCCTATTCCTTCGATACGCTCGCGGATAAGGTCAACGCCGCCTTCGATGCGCTGCCCGCGGGATATTATGCGCGCTTTTCGGTGCGCCCCAAAGAAGTCGCCCTCTCCGTGCCCATGAGCTATCTCGGCATCACGGGCATCTATTTCCCTTTTTATGCGGAAGCGAACGTCAATGTCAATATCCCCGCCTGCGAACTGCCCGTGACACTCGCCCACGAAACGGCGCACGCCAAAGGGGTCGCGCACGAGACGGGGGCGAACGTCACGGCGTATGTCCTCTGTATCCGCTCGGATGACGCGTACATCCGTTACAGCGGGCTCATGCGCGCCGTGTCTTCCCTTTTGAACGCCCTTTCCGAAGAGCGGTTCGATACTTTATATGCCGCGCTCGATCCCTGCGTCGCGCAGGAATACCGCAGCGTGAGCGCCCATTACGCCCGTTATGAAGGGGCGGTCGATAAAATTTCTTCCTTTTTCAACGACATTTTTCTCAAAGCGAACGGCGTGCAGGGCGGAACGGCGAGTTACGGCATGACCGCGCGCGGGCTCGTCGCCCTCTGGCGCAGCGAAACGGGAAAATAGCCGCGCGCTCTTTTGCCGCTTTGCCGATAACTTAAGATCCTGCGGTATTCTCCGCTTTGCCGACAACTTAAAATTTTGCATTATCTGCCGCGTTTCGTTGAGCCCGCCGCACTATCCGCCGCGTTTCGTTGAGCCCGCTGCGCTATCCGCCGCGTTTCGTTTAACCCGTTGCACTATCCGCCGCGTTTCGTTGAGCCCGTCGCAGTGTCCGCCGCATTGCCAGCCGCCTTTCGTTTAGCCCGTTGCACTATCCGCCCCGTTTTGCAGCCGCGCGGTAAAGATCTCTCCGTTTTTCCTTTTTGTCAAAAATGCCCCCGTTTTTCTTGACAGGCGGCATTTTTTGTTTTATCATATAGTTGCGGTCGCAACAATTGCGGGCGCAACGGTTTTTCGGAGGAAAAAAGATGGCAACACTCATGCGCAACATCGGGGAGATCTGGCGGTGCGCCAATCTCTTCCGCACGGAAGAATACGAGGGGCTGGGCATCGGCAGCTATCAGGATTCGTATATCGCGGACGTCTGCGCAAATCCGGGCGCCACGCAGGAACAGCTCTCGCGCATCATGTATGTGCATAAGAGCAACGTGGCGCGGCAGATGGGTTCTTTGGAAGAAAAGGGGTTTATCGAGCGGCGGGCGGACCCTGCCGACAGGCGCAGCCTGCGCGTGTATCCGACAAAGAAGGCGTATGCCGCCCTCGAAAAGGTAAAAAAGGCGCACGCCGAATGGCTGGAACTGCTCCTTAGCGGGCTGGATGAAGGGGAGCGGGCGGAGGCCGCCGCCCTCTTGCAGCGGCTCGCCGAAAACGCCAAGTCCATCGTCGGGAGGAGAGGGGAATGAGGACGGTATTCTCCTATCTTGCCGCCTTCCGCCTGCGCATGGGGGCGGGGTTCGCGCTCAAAGTGATCGGCACGGTGGCGGAGCTTTTTCTGCCCCTCATCATGGCGCACATGATCGACGAGGTCGTGCCGACGCAGAGCGTTTTGGCGCTCTCCCTCTGGAGCGCGGGCATGCTCGCCGTGGCGCTTGTCGCCTGGGCGGGCAACGTCGTCGCCAACCGCTTCGCTTCCAAAGTCGCGCGGGATACCACCGAACGGCTGCGGGCGGACCTTTTTTCCAAAACGTTATCTCTCTCCGCGCGGCAGACGGACGAAGCGACGCTTCCTTCCCTCGTCTCCCGCCTTTCGACGGATACCTATAACGTGCACAATATGCTGGGCATGATGCAGCGCATCGGCGTGCGCGCGCCCATCCTGCTCGTCGGCGGCGTCGCCTTGACCTTCACCGTCGATCCCGTGCTCGCCCTCGTCATGCTCGTGACGGTGCCTTTTCTCGCCCTCATTTCGGCGGTTGTGGCGCGGCGGGGCATCGTTTTATACACCCGTTTGCAGGAATCGATGGACGCGATGGTGCGCAAGGTGCGCGACGATCATACGGGGATGCGCGTCATCAAGGCGCTTTCCAAGACGGAATACGAAAGCCGTTCCTTCCGCGCCGTCAACGAGCGAATCGTGCAGGACGAGACCCGCGCGGGCGTCATCACGGGGATCACCAACCCCGTCATGACGGCGGTGCTCAACGTCGGCATGGCGGCGGTCATCTTCATCGGCGCTTACCGCGTCTGTGCGGGCAGCGTCAAGCCCGGGCAGATCCTCGCCTTCACTTCCTTTTTCACCGTCATGCTCAACGCGGTCATCGCCGTGGGGCGTATCTTTGTGGAGTTTTCCCGCGGCAGCGCCTCCGCGCGGCGGATCGCGGCGGTGCTCGCGCTTCCCCGCGAAATGCTGCCCGAGGCGTGCCCCGAAGACGAAAGCGGCGCTTTTATCCGCTTTCGCGACGTGACTTTTTCCTACGGCGGCGCGCCCGCCCTCGAAAATATCGGCTTTTCCGTCAAAAAAGGGGAATCGCTCGGCATCATCGGCGGCACGGGCAGCGGTAAGAGCACGCTCGTTTCCCTCCTTCTGCGCTTTTACGACCCCGACGCGGGCGCCGTCTATATCGGCGGGAAGGACGTGCGCAGCTACGATAAAGAGGAGCTGAGCAAAAAGTTCGGGGTCGTGTTCCAGAACGATTTTCTCATGGCGGCGAGCGTAAGGGAGAACATCGACTTTGAACGCGGTCTTTCCGACGATCGGCTCAAAGACGCGGCGCGCTATGCGCGCGCGGAAAAATTCATCGCCGCCCACGACGGGATGGAAGGAAGGCTCACCGCCCGCGGCTCCAATTTCAGCGGCGGGCAGAAACAGCGCCTCCTCATCGCGCGCGCCCTCGCCGCGTCGCCCGAGATCCTCATTTTGGACGATTCGTCCAGCGCGCTCGACTATAAGACGGACGCCGAGCTTCGCAAGACCCTCTTTGAAAATCTTCCCGATACGACCGTCATCCTCGTCGCCCAGCGCATAAGCTCCGTCCGCTTCGCCGATCATATCCTCGTGCTCGAAGGGGGCAGGATGGCGGGCTTCGGCACGGACGAAGAACTCATGCAAAACTGCGCCGAATACCGCCGCATTTACCGCTCCCAGCACGGGGAAGGAGGGGAAGAAGATGTCCAAGCATGATTATATGTCGGCCGATCCCATTCCCAAAAAGAACCGCCGCGCGGTCGCCGCGCGCCTCGTGCGCTATTATATGCTCTATAAATGGCGGGTGGCGGCGGCGTTCGTGCTCATGCTGGCGAGCAACCTCTTCGGTCTCATCGGCCCCTGGCTTTCGGGCGAGGCGATCGACGCGATCGCCCGCGAAGGGGGCGTGGATTTTGCCGCGGTCGGCTTCTATTGCCTGCTGATGGCGGCGTTTTATGTGCTTTCGGCGGCGTTTTCCTACCTTTTGTCCGTGCTCATGATCCGCCTGAGCCAGAAGATCGTGCGCAGGATGCGGCAGGACGTATTCGATAAGATCCTTTCCCTGCCCGTCGGGGATATCGACCGCATCACGGCGGGCGATCTCATCAACCGCATCTCTTACGACATTTCCACCGTCAACGCCTCCCTTTCCAACGACGTGTTGCAGGCGGCGACGGGCG
Organism: uncultured Clostridia bacterium; assembly: GCA_944376445.1. Taxonomy (GTDB): domain Bacteria; phylum Bacillota; class Clostridia; order Christensenellales; family Borkfalkiaceae; genus Borkfalkia. The sequence continues at coordinate 20,695 of CALWCR010000080.1, forward strand.
TCATCACGGCGGCGGGCGCCTTTATCGGCATGGTGGCGGTCTCGCCCGCGCTGCTCGGCGTCTTTTCCGTCACCATCCCCGTATCCGTGCTCATCACCGTCCTTCGCGGCAAGTCCATGCGCCCGCTCTTCCGCAAGCGCTCGGCAAAACTTGCCGAACTCAACGGGTTTTCCGAAGAGATGCTCTCGGGCATGAGCACCATCCGCGCCTACGGCAGGGAAGGGGAGATCACCCGCAAATTCTGCGAGAAGAACACCGAATCCGCCGACGCCTATTACAGGGCGGATTACATTGCCAGCCTCATCGGCCCGTCCATCAACTTCGTAAACAACTTCGGCACCGTGCTCATCAGCGCGGCGGGCGCCTTCTTTTATCTGTACGGCATGATCTCCATCGGCAGTATCAATACCTTTTTGCTGTATGCGCGCCGCTTTTCGGGCCCCGTCAACGAATTTGCCAACATCATCGGCGAGATCCAGTCGGCGTTGGCGGCGGCAGAGCGTGTGTTCCGCCTTCTCGACCGCCCGTCCGAGGCGGCGGATGCGGCGGACGCGAAAGAGCTCGGCGCCGTGCGCGGCGAGGTGGAGTTTTCTCATGTGCGCTTCGGCTATGAGGAGGGGGAAGACGTCATACACGACCTCTCTTTCAAGGCAAACGCGGGCGAAACGGTCGCCATCGTCGGCCCCACGGGCGCGGGGAAGACGACCCTCGTCAACCTCATGATGCGCTTTTACGACCCGCGCGGGGGCGCCGTTTTGATCGACGGCGAGGACATCCGTTCGTATACGAGGAAAAGCCTGTGCGCCGCCTTTACCATGGTCCTGCAGGATACCTGGCTTTTTGAGGGCACCGTGTTCGACAACATCGCCTACGGCAAGGAAGGCGCGACAAAAGAAGAGGTGCGCCATGCCGCCAAAGAGGCGCATATCGACGGTTTTATCGAGGGTCTGCCCCAAAAATACGACACCTTCCTGACCGACGGCGGCGCCCTTTCCAAGGGGCAGAAGCAGCTCATGACCATCGCGCGCGCCATGCTCTCGCCCGCAAAATTCCTTATCCTCGACGAGGCGACCAGCAACGTCGATACCCGCACCGAACTTCTTATCCGCGACGCGATGGCGCGGCTCATGCGCGGGCGCACGAGCTTTGTCATCGCCCACAGGCTCACGACTATCAGAAATGCAGACCTCATCCTCGTCGTCAAAGACGGAGATATCGTCGAGCGGGGAAAACACGAAGAGCTCCTGGAAAAGGGCGGCTTTTATGCGCAGATCTACGAAGCGCAGTTTGAATAAATATTTTTCGGAAAAGGAGAAGGTATGATCTACGGGCTTCTTTGCGCGGGGGACGACGAACTTGCGCCCCTTGCCGCGCTCTCAGAAATTTACGAAAAAAAGCAAAAGGCGATGCTCACCTTTTATTGCGGGAAGCTCGCGGGCAAAGACGTCGTCACCCTCTATTCGGGCGCGGGGAAGGTCAACGCCGCCCTCGCCGCCGAACTTCTCATCGAATCGTTCGGCTGCGGGGCGCTCATCAACGCGGGCACGGCGGGCGGGCTTTCTGCCCGTCCCTTCGATACCGTCGTCTGCACCGAATGCGCCTTCCACGACATGGACGCGGATATTCTGACCGATTTTCATCCGTGGCTCCCGTCCGTATGGATGCCGTCGGATAAATCGCTTGTCGCCGCGGCAGAGCGCGTCGCCTCACGCTTTGCTTCGCCCGTCCTGTTCGGGCGCACGGTGACGGGGGATAAATTCATCGGGGAAGAGGAGAAGCAGAGGCTCATCAAAGAGTTTGCACCCCTTTGTGCAGACATGGAGACGGCTGCCGCCGCCCTCGTCTGCCGCGCCAACGGCGTGCCTTTTTTGGCGGTGCGGACGGTGACCGACCTCGCCGACGGCGGCGGCAGGGAGAGTTTTGAGAAAAATTGCAAAAAGGCGTCCGCCGCGGCGGCCGCCTTCGTAAAAGAGTTGCTATCAGAATATGAGGAAGGATAAGATCAGTGCTGGCAGTGCGGGCAAAAGACGGCGCTTCTGCCAGCAATGCGCATATGCGCAAGCGTTCCGCCGCAGCGCGGGCAGGGCGCGCCGCTCTTGCCGTAGACTTGTAAATAAGGGGTGTTGCGGTACTCTTTGCCCCCGCTCTTTGCGTATTCTTCAAAGGTGAGGGCGTTTTTTTCGGTAAAATACGCCAGCCGTTCGGGAATGGCGGCGGCAAGGCGGGAAAATTCTTCTTCGCCGAGCAGGTTGCACGCTTTGTCGGGGCGGATGCCCGCCGCAAATAAAATTTCGTCCGAATAGATATTGCCGATGCCCGCAACGAGGCGCTGGTCGAGGAGCGCTTCTTTGACGGGCTTTTTGCTCTTTGCCGTCTTTTGTGCGAGGAAGGCGGCGGTCAGGGCGGGGTCAAAGGGCTCTATGCCGAGCCGCTCCATGCCGCTCGGATCTTTTTCGCCCTCGGGAAGAAACCAGAATTTTCCGAAACGGCGGACGTCTTCATAGCGCAGTTCCTTTCCGTCGCTCAGCAAAAAGCCGAGGTGTGTATGTTTGGAAGGGGGCGAACTTTCTTCTTCAAGGAGGAGACAACCCGTCATGCGAAGGTGCAGCGTGAGCGCGTCTCCGCCCGCAAAGGCGAGCCGCAAAAATTTGCCTCGTCTTAAAAAATCTGCGACCGTCTGCCCCGTAAGGCGGGCGGCAAACGTTTCGGGCGGGCTGCCGAGCACTTGTTCGTTCCATATCCGCACGCGGCGGATCGTCTTGCCTTGCAGGCGGGGCAAAAGCACCCGCCGCACCGTTTCGACTTCGGGAAGTTCGGGCATTGCCGTTTATCTCCTTTTCCGTTTTCGTCAAACAGAGAGCACTGTTTCCCTTCGGAGAGCAAAAAACTCTTTTGTACGCCTTCCGTCAATACGTCTTCTTTTTCGAGGTGCCCTAAAAGGAGCGGAGAGTCGGGATCGTGCAGGCGATGATTTTTCCTCGCCGCTTCCGGGCTTTGGTTGGCGTAGCAGTATTTGCAGCCGTTCAGACAGGTGTCGTATGCGCCGATGTCGCGGCTCTCGATGCAGCGGCAGCCTTCGCGCATCCCTCTGTGTCTGACGTTTTTGAATTCACAGCCGTTTGCTTTTCCGAGAATGGCGAGCGTCGCGCAGCCGGAGGAGTGGATGCCGTAACGGGAAAAATCGGCGTTGGTGCCGCACGTTTGCAGATAAATGCCGTATTTTGCGGCAATTTTTCCCATCCCTTCGGCAAGCCGCCCGATATCCTCGGCGGTCATGGGTATCAAGTCGGGCATATTGTATTGCAGTTTTTTGTACATTTCCACAAAGGAGAAAATACATCTGTCGATATGCGGCGCCAATCGTTCTGCCATTTCGGCAAAAGTGCCGAGGTGCCGTTCCACGGTATATTCTTTTGTCAGAAGTACGGGGTCGTACCGCCAGGCGATCTTTTCTCTGCCGACGATCTTTTCCAGCATTTTGAGGGTGGAGATGCTCTCGCGGATCGGCGGGACGCCCGGTTCCACGTCTTTGCCGTAAGCTGTGATCGTGTAGTGGAAATAGGTGTGGTATTTGTCTGAAATTTCGCGCAGCCGCGGGAGAATGGGGGCATAATTTTTGGAGCAAAAGAGTACCGCGTCGATCTTATCCGGGGAAAGTTCGTAGCGGGTCACTTTATGCGGAAAGAGTGGATTGCGTGTGTAGACATAGCCCTCCCGAAAGCGGTTTAAGAGCCAGGGAGTGAAGTATTGCACCGTGTCCGTGCGTGCGCCCGTATTGAGGATCATGGCTGTTTTCTCCTTAGTCGTTTGCACCTCTGCCGCAAAGAAAGGCAAGAGGCGCTTTAATTTTGTCCTTTTCTGTAACGGAGGGGGGATACGCCCGTCGCCTGTTTGAATTGGCGGATGAAATGCTCGGTATTCATGTAGCCGCAGCGCTCGGCTACGCGCTCGATGCTCTCGGGCGTGGAAAGGAGCAGCTCTTCCGCCGCCTGGATGCGCGCCGCGACGAGATCGGCGATAAATGTGGTGCGGAAAAATTTTTTATAGAGCGCGTGGAAATATCCACAGCTCACGCCGAGCTCTTTTGCCGCATCTTCCGCCCGCCACGCCCGCGCGGGGGCGCTAAACAGCGCTTCCCTGAAGGAGAGGAAGGGGTAAAACAGCGGCCCGCGCACTTCGATCTCGGAGGCGAGCATCTCCAAAAGCGCCGACGTGAGGGAACGGACGACGCTCTCCCGCGTGCGCCGTTCGGCAAAAAATTCGTCCTCGATGATGCGGAAGAGGGCAAAAAAGCGCTCCGCCGAGTGCAGGGGAACGGGCTTTGCAAAGGGAAATTCTTCAAACAAAAGGGGCGTTTGGGCGGCGGCGTGCATCCAGCAGTCCGCATAGCTTTCGCCCGCGGCGCGGTAGCTGTGGCGCTGCCCGGGGCGGAACAAAAAGGCGGTGCCCGCCTGCACGTTCACCCATTTTCCGCCCCATTCAAAGAGGGCGGGCGTCTTTGTAAGGAGCAAAAGATAATGCGGATAGCCGTTTTCCCGAAGGACGCGAAAGTCCTGCCCGTGCACGGCTTCGCCCATGCGTAAAATTTCCATTGCCGCCACCATTTCTGAGAATAAATCAATTTTTTATCATTATACTCCCTTGCGCCCGCTTTGTCAATGCGCTATACTGTAAAAGTGATTTCCGAAGGCGCAAAGGGCGCAAAGGGGAAAAGGCTTGCTGTTTTCGTTACTGACGGTCGCATTTTATTCGGCGTCTTCACTGGGCGACAAATTCATAGCGTCGAGGCTCGGCTGCAACGCAAAGGAGTTTTCCTTCCTTGTTTCCCTTTCGACCGCCTTTTTCCTGGCGCTCATCCTGCCCTTTGTCGGCTGGAGTTTTTCCTTCACCCTTGCGGGCGGGGCGGCGCTTGCCGTGCTTGTCGCCTGCAAGATCGCCGAGTTCTACACGAGCGCGGCGCTTTTGAAGACGGCTTCCGCCTATGAACTCAAAGCGTGGCTCAGCCTGAACATCGCTTTTTCCTTCCTCGTCGACCTTGCCCGCGGCAGCGAGAAATTTTTTGTCGCCTTCGTGCCGGCCGCCATCTTGCTTGCGGGCGGCATCGCCATGGTCGCGTTCGGCGGCAGCAGAGGCAACATCCTGCGCTATGTGCTTTTGAGCCTTCTCTATATCGCCTCCAAATTCTGTTACGGCTTGCAGATGAACGTGCTGGCGGGCAGCGCCTCGCCCGTTTCTGCGCTGCTTTTGGTCATGCTCGCCGTCGCCCTTTTGCAGCTCCCGTTCGTGCGTTTCACATCCTTTTTCCGAAAAAAGGGGCTGGCACTCGGGGCGCTCACCCGCATCCCCAACGCGGCGGGGCTTTGGACGGAGGCGATCGCCGCGCAGCAAAACCTTTTAGTGTATTCCCTCGTGCAGCCCATGCAGCTCGCCGTGCTCTTTATCGCCGCCCTGATAAAGCGGGAGAAGCTCGGCAAAGTCAAGTGCATCGGCAGCATCGTCACGCTTGCCGCCGTCGTCGCCATGACGGTACTTATATATTGGAACAGAGGTACGATATGATCAGGACATTTCAGACGCACGCCGTCCGCAGACAGGAAGAACTGACGGGCAGACTCTGGGAATTTACCCCGCTTGGCGGGGAGCGGGCGGGCGAAACGTTCGCCGTCCACACCCCGAGCTGTTGGGAAAGTTACCCCGGCTTCGGGCTCTACCGCGGCGAAGGCCGTTATGCGACCTCCTTTTGCGGGGAAGGGAATTTCCGCATCGAATGCAAGGGGGTGAGCCATACCGCGGCAGTCTATGTGGACGGGAAAAAGATCGCTTCCCATTACAACGCTTATACCGCCTTTTCCGCCGCCGTGTACGGGCTTGCGGCGGGCGAGCACAGGCTGGAGATCGTGGCGGACAACCGCTTTTCTCCCGCGAGCGCGCTGCACGTGCCCAACGATTATATGTCTTACGGCGGCATTTCCCGCCCCGTCCTTTTAGAACGGATAACAGACCGCTTCATCTCCTATATCCACGCGGAGCCGCGGCGGGAGGGGGACAAATGGCGGGTGCGCTTGCGCGCCCTGATCGAGGGCGCGGACGGAGCGGAGGCGGTGCTTCGCATCCTTATCGCGGGGAAAGAGCTCAGCCTTCCTGTCGCGGGGACAGGGGAATGCCTTGCCGAAGGGGAGCTGGAATTTGACGGCGTGCGCCCCTGGTCGCCCGCCGATCCCGCACTCTATACGGTGACGGCGGTGCTCGAGCGTGGCGGCGTGCCCTTTGACGATCTTATCGACCGTTTCGGGTTCCGCGAGGTCAGGACGGAAGGCAACCGTATCCTTCTGAACGGTACGCCGCTGAAGATCAAGGGGGTGTGCCGTCACGAAGACCATCCGCACTACGGCTGCGCCCTGCCCTATGCCGCCATGGCGCACGATCTGGCGCTCATCCGCGATCTCGGCGCAAATTCGGTGCGCACTTCTCACTATCCGAACGACGAGGTGTTTTTGGACCTTTGCGACGAGCTCGGCATCCTCGTGTGGGAGGAAAACCACGCGCGCGGGCTGAGTTTGGAGCAGATGCAAAACCCGAATTTCGAGCGGCAGGCGGAAGAAGTCACGCGCGAGATGGTCGTGCAGCATTATAACCATCCGTCCGTCTATATCTGGGGCATCCTCAACGAATGCGCGAGCGACACCGCCTTCGGCAAAGAGTGCTATGAAAAGCAGTTCGCCCTCATCCGCTCGCTGGATAAGAGCCGCCCCTGCTCTTTTGCCAGCTGCAAATTTAAGACGGACATCTCCTTCGGGCTGCCCGATGTCGTTTCCTATAATATCTACCCGAAATGGTATCACGATACGCCCGCGGCAGAGTACCTTGCCGACCTTTACGGCTGGGTGCAAAGGGAGACGGAAGGGGCGGGCAAGCCCTTCCTTATCACCGAGATCGGCGCGGGCGGATTGTACGGGTACCGCAGCCCGTATGCGACCAAGTGGAGCGAGGAATATCAGGCGAAGACGCTCGGCGAGCAGCTGCGCGTCGTGCTCTCCTTTCCCGGCTGCGCGGGCGTGTATATCTGGCAGTTTTGCGACATCCGCATCAGCGAAGAGTGGTGGGGCACGCGGCCGCGCACGATGAACAATAAAGGGATCGTGGACGAATACCGCAGGCCTAAACTTGCCTATCAGACGGTAAAAGAGATCTTTTGCGGTGCGGACAGCGCCGTTTGCGAAGAAAACGCGGGGCGGGAGAGCTGATCTCCCGCCTTTTTTTCGTATGGTAAATATTTTGAGGGGTTGACTGTTGCGGATAGTGTGCTATAATAAAGGGGCAAACGATACGGGACAAGGAGGGATATCCATGAAAAATGTACGGAAAAGTTTACTTGCGTTCCTCTTGTGCGCGGCGCTCGCCTTTGCGTTCGCGGCGTGCGCGGAAACGGGCGGCGGTAAAGACGGCGGCAAGGGCGAAAGCCACTCCATCGCCTGCGCCGACGGGAAATGGTACGATATTTCCGCAGACCACTCCATCGCGCCCGCGGGCGAGACGGTCACGGTCAGCGTCGACGCGGAGCCTTTTTTACAGATCGACAAAGTGCTCGCTGGCGATACGGAATGTAAGGCGGGGGGCGAAGCGGGGACGTATACCTTCGTCATGCCCGCAGAAGACGTCACCGTGACGGCGGAAGTGTCCGACGCGCCCGAGATGCTCCATGCGGAAAGCGGCATGGGCTGGATGCCCGCACCCGCCGAGATCGCCGCGGCAAAGGAAGCGTCTTACGACGCCGTACAGTCATACGAAATCACCTTCGGCACCGATC
>CALWCR010000081.1 GCA_944376445.1 uncultured Clostridia bacterium
CGTAGCGGATCGCAGCGTCCAGCCGCTCCTCCAGCTCAAAGATGCGCTCACGCAGCGCGCAGATCTCGCGCAGGACGGGGTCGTCCTTTTCGGGGATGAGATCCTGCGTCTTTTCGCCGTTGATGCGCACGACGCGACCGGGCACGCCCACGACGGTGGCATAGGGCGGGACCTCTTTCAGAACGACCGCGCCCGCGCCGATGCGCGCACCCTCGCCCACCGTAAAGCCGCCCAACACCTTGGCGCCGCTGGAGATGGTGGCGTTTCTTTTGACCGTCGGGTGACGCTTGCCCGTCTGCTTGCCCGTGCCGCCCAGCGTCACGCCCTGGTAGATGACGACGCCCTCCTCGACTTCGGCGGTCTCGCCGATGACGACGCCCGTGCCGTGATCGATGAACACGCCCGGGGCGATCTTGGCGGCGGGGTGGATCTCGATGCCGGTCAGAAATTTCGCGAACTGCGAGACCATGCGCGCCAAAAGTTTGAGGTGCATCTTATACAGCCTGTTCGCAAAGCGGTGCCAGGAGAGCGCGTGCACGCCCGAATAAGTGAGCCATATCTCGAATTTGTTGCGCGCGGCAGGGTCGTTGCGCTTTGCCGCTTCGATATCCGCGCGTAGCCTCTTAAACATATTCTCCTCCGTCCGCCCGCGGCGCGCCGCGGGCGGGCTTTTTGTTCTTCCGTTCCTATATCCTATGCCGCGCCCGCAAAAAGGGTCACAGCAGCCTGCGAAGACGATACTCGTCAAAGGCGAGCCCGATCATGTCGCGGTTGTAGATGCGGTAGTCGACGAGATAGCGCATGACCACGTCGCGCGCGTCGGAAAAATCATAGGCAAGGCCCGCGGCGCGCATGAGGCTGAAATGGTCATCCCGCGAAAGCCCCAAAAGCAGGGTGAGTTTGAAAACGAGGGGACGTTCGGGCAAAAAGAAGCCGCGAAGGAGCGCCTTCCAGATATTTTTGGCGACGCCGAGCTTTTCTCCGAGCGCCTCCGCGTCTTCGCCGTAGGCGGCGGCAATGCGGACGATCTCTTTGGCCGCGTCGCTCTTTTTGCCGAATACCGCCGCAAAGCGCACTTTGAACGGCGCCGCGCAGAAGGAAAAGGCGAAGTTGTTGTCCACATACTTTTCCTTGAACTCGGCAAGCACTTTTTCGGGGTGCGGCTGGTAGGCGATCTTGCGCATCTCGTTGGCGGCGTATTCCCCCTCCTCGATGCGGTTCCTGTTCTTCAAGATCATCGATACGGTGACCGATTCGTAAGAAGGCAGCGCGCTTATAAAATCGAAATCGGCGTACTTTTTGGCAAAATACGCATCCAGGTCTTTTATGAAGCCGCCGTTTTCATTGTGTTCGTCCGCCATGGCGTGCTCCTCCTTTTTTTTAATCATTATACTACTTTTTTGCCGTTTCGCAAAGTTTTCCGCCGCGCGTCGGCAATAAAATTTTTAAAGTTTTGAAAACTTTTCACAATATTCGCCGATTTTGTTGCATTGTAACAAAAAATATGTTATAATTGAACGGCAAAAAGAAAAGGGAGGCGAGCGACGACGATGAAACGCACCAGGATCGAAGAGATCGCGCTGATGATCGAAAAGAACGGCAAAATGACGCTGGAAGAACTTGCCGAACAATTCCCCGACGTATCCGACATGACCCTCAGGCGGGACCTTATGGAGCTGGAACAGCAAAACAAGGTCATCCGCGTGCGCGGCGGCGCGATGTCCGTGCTCGAAGTACAAAAGCGCTCGGGCGAGGCGTATGCGCAGAAATCCACCATCAATACCGACGCGAAGAAGGTGATCGCCAAAAAGGCGGTCTCCCTCATCGACGAGGGGGCGAGCCTGTTTCTAGACGGCGGCACGACCGCGCTGTACCTTGCCAAGGAGATCCCCGACCAGCCCTGCCATATCTTCACCAACGGCATCGCCGTGGCGGAAGAGCTGGCGCATAAAAAACAGCCCGAAGTGGTGCTCGTCGGCGGTACCCTCATCAAGGAGAACCTCTCCACCGCTTCCCCCTACACAAAAGTATTCCTCGAAAACACCAACTTTGAACTCGCCATCATCTCCGCTTCGGCGTTCTCCTTCGAGCAGGGCTTTTCCTGCATATCGCAGGTGGAATCAGACCTTTTGAAATTTATTCTCGGCAGGGCGAAGATGGTCTATATGATGCTCGACACTTCCAAGATCGGCAAGATCATGCCCTATACCTTCGCCGCGCCCGAAGATATCGACGTGCTCATCACGGACGATAATTTCCCCCTCAGCGTGAAGGAAAAATTCGAGGCGAAAAACATCGTCGTCATCTGATCTTCATTTTTTGATCCACGCACCCGACGCGCCCCGCGAAAAACAATTTTGTTTTTCGCGGGGCGCTTTTTGGGTTTATCCGCGGCGGTCTTTGTATTAAAAGACCTTTTCTGTTTCTGCGCCTTGCCGGCGGCGTCTTCATTTTTGTTTTTGCGGACGATTTTATCTTTTGCCCTTGCAGGCGCGCACTCTTTCCCTCTGCCGCAAAAAAAGCGGGCGCATGAAAGCCGCGCGCTTCCCCGCAAAAATAAAGCCTTAAGCGGCGTTTTTAGGGGGATAGAAGGCGAAAAAGCCGCAGCGCGAGGGATGGTCGAGGAGGAGCTTTGCGCGGCAGAAAACCGCCTTTGCGGCGATGAGGATGTCTCCGCCCGCGCATACGATATTGAAAGCGCCGAGCGCGAGCGGGATAAAGACGCCCGCAATGAGCCCCCACGCGCAAAGCGCGGCGCCGAGCAGCACAAAGGGCGCCAAAACGCCCGCGAGGTATTTTCCCCTGCGCAAAGGCACGCCGCAGGCGCAGTACGGGCAGCCGCCCGCCACGCCGAAGGAAAGCCCGCAAAAGGAGCCCTTCACCGCCGCCCAGACAAGGGCGTGCAGCCCTTCGTGCAGGGGGACGGAAAGAAAGAGCGCCGCCGAAAACAGGAGCCCGTCCGCCCAAAAAACGCCGATCAGCAGAAAGCGGTGCTCCCGCAAAAAGAAAACGGCGACGGCCGCCGCCGCAAAGGGCAGCGACGCCAAAAAACCGAGAACGCCCGCGCGCCCGACGGAGAGCGTCTTGTCGCGGACGGCATACCCCGCCCCCTCCAGGGCGGCGCACTGCGCCCCGAATGCCCGCAGGCGGGCGCTTTCTTTTTCGGCGCGCGCGGCGGCGCGCGCCCCTTTACCCCGCTTCATGCCGCCCTCAGTTTTCCCCGAACAGGGAGGTGGAGAGATAGCGCATCCCCGTATCGGGGAGGATGACGACGATGTTTTTGCCCGCGTTTTCGGGGCGGGAAGCGAGCTGTTTCGCCGCGTACACCGCCGCGCCCGCGGTGATGCCCGCGAACACGCCGTCCGTCAAAGCGATCTCGCGCGCGGCGGCGAAGGCGTCTTCGTCGCCGACGGGGAGCACCTCGTCGATGAGGGCAAGATCGACGATCTCGGGGATAAAGCCCGCGCCGATCCCCTGCAGCCCGTGCGGGCCCGCCTTGCCGCCCGAAAGGACGGCGGAGCCCGCAGGCTCGACGGCCACCGCGCGCAGGACGGGATTCTTTTCCTTTAAAAACTTTGCCGTGCCGCAGAGGGTGCCGCCCGTGCCGACGCCCGCCACGAGGATATCCGCCTTCCCTTCCGTATCCGACCAGATCTCGGGGCCGGTCGTCGCGTAATGCGCCGCGGGGTTGGCGGGATTGACGAACTGCCCCGCAATGATGCTGTCCGCATATTTTTTATGCAGCGCCTCCGCCTCTTCGATGGCGCCCGCCATCCCCTTTTTGCCGTCGGTGAGGACGATCTTGGCGCCGAAGGCGGACAGCTGCTTCCTGCGCTCGGCGCTCATCGTTTCGGGCATGGTCAGAATGAGGGTATAGCCGCGGACGGCGCAGACTGCCGCCAGGCCGATGCCCGTATTGCCGCTGGTCGGCTCGATGACGATCGTGCCGCGGCGCAGCGCGCCCGACCTTTCCGCCGCCTCGACGATGGCGAGGGCGGCGCGGTCTTTGACGCTGCCCGTGGGGTTGAAATATTCCAGTTTTGCCAAAAGCCTGCCCGCGAGGGCGTGCTTTTTTTCATAACCGCAAAGCTCCAAAAGAGGGGTTTTGCCGATCAGTTCGCCGATGTTTTGATAAATCATGCCCGATCACCTTCTTTATTTTTGGTCGTATTTTGCCTCCTGCGGAAGGAAAGGACGCGGGCGAGGACGGCAAGCCCCGCAAACAGGAGCGCCGAACCCGCCACGACGGCCGCCATCGCCGCGGGCGGGACCGCAGTCCCGAAAAAGTTGAGCCGGAGAGAAAATTCTTTCGCGAGCGCCTCGGCAAACTGCGGGGAAGAGAGGGAGGCGAGTTCTTCGAGCGCGCCGTTCATGAAAAAATTGCGGAACAGCCCCGCCGAATGGCTCCCCGGGATCAGGGCGGTGAAATACTGCACGCCCACGGGGAACACGGAGAGGGGCATATAAGCGCCGATGAGGAAGCCGACCACGGTGCCGAGGATGACGTTGAGCCCCGTAAACGCGCCTTCCGAACGGATAAAGCCGACGACAAAGACGAGGAGGGCGTCGGACGCGATCACGGAAAGGAGCATGACCCCGAAGAGGGAGAAAACGTCTGCAACAGTCAGGCACCAGCTCCCCGAAAGGGCGAGCCATATCAGGGAAAGGGCGAACACCGCCGTGCAAAGCACCAGCCCCGCCGCCGCCACGGAGAGAAAGTAGGAGGCGGGCGCCAGCCATGCGGGAGCGGGCGAGGCTTTCAGATCGTCCGCAATGCCCCGCCGCCTGTCCTGCACCATCACCCCGCAGGCGCAAAGGGGCACCGTGATACAGGCGCTCGAAAGGGCGCCCGCGAGCATCCAGCTGTCACAAAACGCCTGCACGGCGTCATCCGCGCCGAAAACGTCCTGCGCGGCGAGCGCTTCCAGCAATCCGTCCGCCTGTAACTTTCCGAGAAAGAGGATATACAGCGCCAGCACGATGAGGGGGCAGAGAAGGGCGAAAAAGATATTCGCCTTGTCTTTCAGAAAAATTTTTAAGTTGCGGGAAGCCATTGAAAGGAGCATATACATCAGCCGTTCCCTCCCGTAAGCGTTTTGCCCGTGACGGAGAGGAACACGTCGTCCATCTTCCCCTTGACAAATTCAAAATCGGCGCAGCATTCGGGGTGCTCCGCCAAGAGAGCGCGCGCCTCGGCGGCGTCTTTCACCGTCACCACGCAGGCGCCGCTTTCCGCGCGGGCGTCTTTGCCGAAGGCGCGCATCCGCTCCGCGAGCGCGGCGGCGTCTCCGTACAGGCGCAGATAGTTGCGGGAATATTTGTTTTTGAGCTGTACGGGCGCGCCCTCGGCGGCGATCTTGCCGCCGTCGATGATGACGATGTGTTCGGACGCATCCGCCTCTTCCATATAATGGGTGGTGAGAAAGACGGTCATCCCCTCCCTCTGCCTGAGCGCGTGCACGATCTCCCACACCGTCTGCCGCGTTTTGGGGTCCAACCCGGTCGTCGGCTCGTCGAGCACGAGGATACGCGGGCTGCCGATGAGGGCGCGGGCGATGTCCGCGCGGCGGCGCTGCCCGCCCGAAAGTTTGCCGAACGGGCGGGATAAGATGTCCTTCAGCTCCAACAGGCGGGAAAGCTCCGCCAGACGGCGGGAAAAGGCGCTCCCCTTCAGCCCGTAAAAGCTCGCGCGGACGGCAAGATTGTCGCGCACGGAAAGAAGATCGTCCAATACGCTGCCCTGAAAGACGATGCCGAGCAGGGGCTTGATCTTGTCCCCCTCCCGCTCGAGATCCATGCCCGCAATGCGCACGCTGCCGCCGTCTTTTTGCAGGATGGAACAGAGGATGTTGATGGTCGTGCTCTTGCCCGCGCCGTTGACGCCGAGGAAGGAGAAGAGGCTCCCCCGCTCCACGCGGAAGGAGATGCCCTTGACCG
>CALWCR010000082.1 GCA_944376445.1 uncultured Clostridia bacterium
ACGTCATCCGCATCAATTCCCAGTCCGGCAAGGGCGGGGTGGGCTATGTCATGGAGCAGAGTTTCGGCATCAAGATGCCCGCCAAAATGAAGGAAGCGATGGGGTATGCGACCAAGGACGTTTCCGACAAACTGCACAAGGAACTCAAAGCTCCCGAAATTTACGAAGTGTTCAAGGATAAATTCCTCGACAACCGCCGCGTGTTTGACATTGCGGAAGCGCATTACAGGCAGGTGAACGGCATCGAAGCGGTTGTAACGCTTTCGGTGGACGGTAAAAAAGCCGATGTCGAAGCGCACGGCAACGGCCGTCTGGACGCCGTATCCAACGCCGTCAAAAAATATTTCGGCGTGAACTACGTCCTCTCCGGCTATGAACAGCACGCGCTCACCGGCGGCTCGACTTCGCAGGCGATCTCCTATGTCGGCGTGGAAAAGGACGGCAAGGTCTATTGGGGGGCGGGCGTGCATGACGACATCATCACGTCGTCCATCCGCGCGCTGGTCAGCGCCGTCAACAATTGTTTCGAGGGCATGAAAAAGAAGTAAAAAACAGACGGGGCATGCCTGCGTCTGCACGGTAAAACGATTTTTTTGAAAGGGAACGCCGCCTGCACGTTTTTGTGCGGGCGGCGTACTTTTTCGGTTTGCGTTTTTCTCAGGGACGTAGCAAGGGGAGCGCTGCAAGTTGCGACAGAACATAAGAATACGTTTCGTATTGATAGTCATCGTAAGTGCCCGAGAGCATGGAAACGAGCACGACGATGAAGATCAGGGAATATATTCCCGCAATGATGACGGCGATCACGCCGACAATGACGGCGGCGGTGTTTTTGCTCTTTGCGCCCCGCACCGTGGCGACGATGCCGAGCACGAGGGACACAAAGGGCAGGAAGATGCTCAGCGGAAAAACGTCCAGGAGAGAGAAGGCGATGAAAAGGAGCCCCAGGGCGACGATGCCTTCGGGAAGTCCTTTTTTCTTGTCCGGAGCGGGCGATACGGGAACGGGCGGCGCGGGGCGCCCGGGGTCGTATGTATACGGTCGGTTATACCCGTAGGGCGGCGGATAAGGCGCTCTCTCCGCGGGGGCGACGGGTTGACCGCAGAAGGAACAAGCCGTCTGCCCGGGCGCAAGCCGCTGTCCGCAGCGCGCGCAGAATCCCGTCTGCGGGTGAAATTCTTGTCCGTTTTCGGGAGCGAGCGGGCGTCCCGTCTGCTCGTCAAAGCGCGGCACCGGCGCACCGCCGGACAGGGGATTGGTTTTTTCTTTGTTTTCGGGCATGGGCTCGCCGTTTTGTTCGGTCATGCGGGGATCGAGGGACATCGTTGACGGGATCAAAGCGCCGCAGCCGGGGCAGCGGGTCTCCCGTCCCGTCAGTTTCCTTCCGCAGTTTTCACAATACATCAGTTGTCTCCTTTGCTCTCTTTCGGCTGCGCAGAAAGATCGTCTGCTTCTATGTCTATATTATACAACGGATCTTTGCTTTTTTCAATACTTTTTTCATTTTTTCCCGCGGCGGGCGCGGAAAAATTCAAAGTGAAAAAAAAGTGAAAAACGGAAAAAGTGATTTAGATGTCCGAAATTCCGTTTATATATCGTATGTTATTCTATGCTTTTCCGCGTGCGCCCCGCTTCCTTTTTCGGACGGGCGGCGCGGAAGGAACGCGGCGGAAACGCCGTCTTTATATTTTTGAAAGGAGGCAATATGTTAAAGACCTTAGCAAAGAGCGTGCGGCAATACAAGGCAAAGACGATCGCCACGCCGTGCGTCATGGTCGTCGAGGCGGCGATGGCGATCCTCATTCCCTACGTCATGACCTTGCTTTTGGGCGTATTGCAGGACGCGCAGGACGCGGGCAGAGCAGTCGATCTCGGTGCCGTATTGTTGTACGGCGGCATCATGGCGGCGATGGCGCTGCTCTCCCTTGCCGCGGGCGTCATCGGCGGTGCGCTCGCCTCGCAGGCAAGCGCGGGCTATGCCGCCAACCTGCGGCAGGATATGTACGAGAAGATACAGACCTATTCCTTCTCCAACATCGACCGCTTTTCCACGTCCTCGCTGATCACCCGTCTGACGACGGACATCACCAATGTGCAGATGGCATACCAGATGATGACGCGCATGCTGGTGCGCGCGCCCGTCATGTTCGTGTTCGCCGTCATCATGTCCTTCGTCGTCAACGCGCAGATCGCCTGGATCTTCGTCTGTGCGGCGGTCGTCATGGCGCTCGCCGTGGTGTTCATCATGAGCCGCGCCATTCCGAGTTTCCAGAAAATGCTGGTCAAATACGACGACATGAACGCCGTGGCGCAGGAAAACCTGACCGCCGTCCGCGTCGTCAAGTCCTATGTGCGCGAAGACCACGAGATCGAGAAGTATCGGAAAGCCACCAAGGCGGCTTACGATTTTTCCGTCAGGGCGCAGAAATGGCTGGTTACCCTCATGCCCGCCGTGCAGACGATCATCTACATTACCATGTTTCTTCTGTTCCTGGTGGGCGGCAATCAGTTTTTCTCCGATCGGCTGGCGATTACTGACCTCACCGCGCTGCTCACCTATGCCACGCAGATCTTAACGGGTGTCATGCTCTTTGCCATGGTGCTGAATTTCATGGCGATCGCAAAGCCCTCCGCCGAACGTATCTGTGAAGTGCTCGAAGAGGAGAGC
>CALWCR010000083.1 GCA_944376445.1 uncultured Clostridia bacterium
TTCCGTTTGCGATGGAAGGGGGAGTGCGGGTGGACGATACGCCCGTTCATCAGGCGCTGCGGGAGGCCCTCGCAAACTGCCTTGTGAATGCCGACTATTACGGGCGGCAGGGCGTCGTTATCATCAAGCGGAAAGGGCAGATCACCTTTTCCAACCCGGGCGGCTTTCGGATCGAGGTCGACGCGGCAAAGAGCGGGGGCATATCCGACCCGCGCAACAGCGCGCTGTTGAAGATGTTCAACCTGATCAACATCGGGGAAAGGGCGGGCAGCGGGATACCGAACATATTGTCGGTCTGGTCAAAGCAGGGCTGGGCAGAGCCGGTCATCCAAGAGACGTTCGAGCCGGAGAGAACGACGCTGATCCTTTCGGCGTCCGCAAAGGAGAAGAAAATCGGCGATAAAAAATCGGCGATAAAAATCGGCGATAAAAAATCGGCGATAAGCGCAAACGCAAAGCGTTCGATCATAGAATACCTGACCGACCGCGCGTCGGCTTCCTGTGCGGAAATATCGTCGGCGATCGGGTTGAAGGAGTCGAGGACGCGTGATTATCTGAAGGAGCTTGCCGCCGAGGATATCCTCGTGGCGGAGGGCGCGAACCGTAACCGAAGATATTTATTGAAACGATAAATATGACCTCGCCGCGTTTGAAGGTAAATAAACGCAGGATAAAAAGCGAGGCAGCCGCAAGTCGAGCGGCTGCCTCATTTTCTGCCGAAGACTGTAAAAAGCTGCGGCGGTTCGGAAAAAGCGGAAGATTTTGCGGGGTGCGGATAAACGCGGAGGATGTGACGCATACTTTTGTTACGGTATCTGCCCGCTCAATTTCAGGCGGGCGGCCGTGGGGAGGAAAGTATGAAAGCTACGGGAATCGTAAGGCGGATCGATGAGCTCGGGAGGGTGGTGATCCCCAAAGAGATACGCCGCACGTTGCGCATCAAAGACGGCGACCCGTTGGAGATATTCACCGACAGGGACGAACTGATGCTCAAAAAATATTCGCCCATCGCCACGCTGGAGAGGTTTTCCGAAGGCACGACGCGCTCTTTGAGCGATTTGAGCGGCTGCCTTGCCGTGATCGCGGATACGGACGAGATCCTCTATGCGTCGGGCGAAGGGCGCAGGGAATTGAGCAAAAAACATATATCTTCCCAGCTCGAGAAGATCATGCAGGGGAGGCGCAGCTATATCGCCAATCTTTCCGAAGGGGGAGACATCGTCCCGCTGGCGGAAAATTCCGAACTGCGCGCGACGGCGCAGATCATCGTACCCATCGTCTCGGGCGGGGATTGCCTCGGCGCGGTCTCCCTTTTGAGTACGGAAGAGGGCGCGAAGATGGAGCGGGGCGCGGTCAATCTCTGCCGTCTGACGGCGGACATCCTGGCGAATCAGTTTGACTGAGCCGTTTATCGCCGCGCGCTTTTTTTGCCGCGCGGCCGCTCAGGGACAGGACGGCGCCGACGGCAAAGAAAATGGCGGCGGCGATGCCCATGAATCCGAAGATATAGATCAGGAGGAAGACGGGATAAGGGACTGCCGCCCAGACTTTGTCGAGCACGTTGATGGTGCAGGGCAGATAGGGGCCGATATAGAAGAGGTTGAAATTCTCCTCGGCAAGCTGCGGCAGGGAAAAGTCGAGGATGAGCGCGACGGCGACGAGCAGGACGAAGAAAGCGCAGGCGGCAAGATAGGAGCGCACGCCGCGTTCAAAAGCGCCGCCCGCCCATTGCAGGACGCCGAGGAGGAAGACGGCGGTATGCCAGAACATGGTATGCAGGTCGATAAACAGGCTGTCGATGAGCACGGCGCCCGGGGTCGTCATCACGCCCGCGCCCGCAAAAGCGCCGAAAGTCGCTAAAAAGCAGCATAAACCGTCATGGATAGCGCCTTTTTTGAAAAAGCAGAGGGCGATACAAGCATAGAGCGGGGTGGAGCAGAACTGAAAGGGGAAGGCGTGCCATTGGTATTCTCCCCAATACAGCCCGTCCTCGCCGATCTGCACCGCATAGTAAAACTGTTTGAAGGCTTCGATAAAAAGGAGAAAGGCGCCCATACCGATGGTCAGCCCGTAGACGAGGCGGGGCCGCTTTTTCAGTTTTGCCGAAAAGAAGAACAGGAGCGCGGCGAGAAGGAGCATGGCGGCGAAAAAAGAGGCGTGAAAAGCGCCCCACGGTTTCGGCGGGGTGATGACCGTTTTCAATGCGCGGGCAAAGCGTTCTGCCATCTTTTACTCCTTTCGGTTTTACATTTAAGTATGGCAAAATTATAGCAAATACCCGCGCCGTTTGCAAGCCGCAGGCGGCGCTTTGCCTGCAAAATATCAAAAACCGCCGCGGGCGCGCGCCGCTTGTACATATGAAAGGTCAGAATTTTATCGCGGGCGCGCTCATCCTCTCGCTCGGCGGCATCGCCGCCAAGCTCATGGGCGCCTTTTACCGCATTCCGCTTGCCAACATCCTCGGCGGCGAGGGGATGGGCATCTATCAGATGGTCTATCCGCTCTACTGCCTTTTATTGACCCTCTCGGCGACGGGGATCCCCGCGGGGCTTGCGAGCATCGTCGCGCAGTCGGAAGCAAAGGGGAATGCCGCCGCTTCGCGCGCCTCTCTCCGGCGCGCCCTTTTTGTCTTTTCCGCGATCGGCGCCGCCGCGTCCGTCTTCATGTTTGCCGCCGCGCCCTTCATGAGTTTTTTGCAGAAGGAACCCGCCGCCGCGCCCGCGTACAGGATGCTCGCGCCCGGCATCGCAGCCGTCGCCGTCCTTTCCTGTTTCCGCGGCTATTTTCAGGGCAAGGGAAATTTTTGCCCCACGGCGCTTTCGGAGCTCGTGGAACAGGCGGTCAAGATCGCGCTCGGCCTCTATTTTGCCTGCCGTTTCCGCGAAGACGCGCCGCGGGCGGTGGCGTATGCCCTGTTTGCCGTCACCGTGAGCGAATTTGCGGCGGCGGCTTTTATGGCGGCGTGCGCCTTCTTTTTCGCGCGTTCCCGAAGGTCTCCGCTGTATATAGAGCGCGCGGAAGGGGAAGAGGCGCGTTCGGTATTCCGCCGCATTTTGCCCGTGGCGGTCTCTTCCTGCATCCTGCCCCTTTCCAACATCGCCGACAGCATCGTCATCGTCCGCCTCGCGGGCAGGTACCTTCCCGACGTGACGGCGCTGTACGGCGTTTTTTCTGGCGGGGCGAACGCGCTCGTCAGCCTGCCCGTGTCCGTCTGTTACGGGCTCGCCGCCGCGCTCGTGCCCCTCTCCGCTTCCCTCTATGCCCAAAAAAAGTACCGCGAAGCGGAGCAAAAGACCGCTTTCGCCCTCAAATGCACCCTCTTTCTCTCCCTGCCCGCCGCGCTCTTCCTCTTCGCTTTCCCGAAAGAGCTCGCCGCGCTCCTGTTCGGGGGAATGACGCAGGCGGAACGGGCGTGGCTGGTACGCCTCGTGCGCATCCTCTCCGCAGGCGCCGTCTTTTTGTCCTGCGTGCAGACCCTCTCCGCCTGCCTTACGGGCAGGGGAAAGGCGAAAACGGCGGCCGTTTTCATGGCGGCGGGGGCGGCGGTCAAACTGATCCTGGAGGCGCTGCTCGTCAAAAACGAGAAAATTTCTCTCTCGGGCGCGGCGATCGCCGCCATCGCCTGTTATTTTGTTGCTTTACTCGGCGATTTGTTATATAGTATAAGGGATAAAAAAGTCCTTGCGCGCACGGCGTTCGATTTCGTCCGCTTTCTGGCGGCGGCATCCGCAGCGGCGGCTGCCGCGTACCCTCTGCGCACGGCGGGGGCGCTGCCGCCCTTTGCGGTCATGGCGGCGCTCTATCTCCTTTTGGTCATCGCGGGGCGCTGCTTTACCAAAGAGGAGCTGGGACTGATCCGGAGGATAAAAAAGAATGATCACCATCGTCGGGCTGGGCTGTTGCAGGCAAGATCTCACCGAGGGCGCAAAGGAAGCGATCCTGTCGGCAGATAAAGTCATATTGCGCACGGGCGAAACGCCGCCCGCGGAGGGGGTAAAGGAGCTGGGCGTGCCCTTTGTCACGCTCGATCATGTCTACGCGAAGAGCCGCAACTTCGATACCCTCAACAAAAATCTCGCCGCCGAGGTCGCGGCGGCGGCGAAAGAAGGCAGCGTCGCATATTGCGTGGACGGCAGCGCCGAAGAAGACGTATCCGCCCGTATCCTTGCGCATAAGATAAAAAAGGCGCGCACCGTGTGCGGCGTCTCCAAATCTTCCCGCGCGTTCGCCGCGGCGAAAGTCGGGTGCGGGACCGCCGTTTCCGCATACGATATAGAAAAATTCGACCGCCCCGTGCTCCCGCTCGCCGTATACGACATGGACTGCGACCTCGTCGCAGGGGATGTGAAACTCAAACTTTGCGAACTGTTCGGCGACGAGGCGGCGGCGTTTTTTGTGGACGAAGAGGGCACGTCGCATCCCATCCGCCTGTTCGAAGCGGACAGACAGAGAAAGTACGGACCTTTTTCGGCGCTTGTCATCGACGAGATACCCCTTTTGAAAAAGACGCGCTTCGATTATACCGACCTTCTTGCGATCATGCGCCTTCTGCGCGCGCCGGACGGCTGCCCGTGGGACAGGGCGCAGACGCACGAGAGCATCCGCTCCAATATGATCGAGGAGGCGTATGAGCTGGTAGATGCGATCGATCTCAAAGACGACGGCAAGATCTGCGAGGAGGCGGGCGACGTGCTCATGCAGGGCGCCTTTCATTCGCTGCTCGGCGAGGAGCGGGGCGCTTTCGGCGCGGGCGACGTCTTGAGCGGGGTCTGTTCCAAGCTCATTTTCCGCCATTCGCACATTTTCGGACAGGACAAGGCGGCGGACGAGTCGGGCGCCCTCTCCGTCTGGGAAAAGAACAAAAAAGAAGAAAAGGGGCAAAAGACGGCGGGAGATTCCGTGCGTGACGTGCCGCGGGCTTTCCCCGCCGCCATGCGCGCGCAAAAAGCAGGCAAGCGCGCCGCCAAATACGGATATGACTTTTCTTCGGCGGAAGAAGCGGCGGAAAAGGTAAAAGAGGAGCTGGGCGAGCTCTTGTCCGCCCTTGCCGAAGGGGAACGGGCGCATATCTCTGAAGAGGCGGGCGATTTGCTGTTTGCCGCCGTCAACGTGGGACGGCTGGCGGGCGCGGACTGCGAGACGGCGCTCAAAGAGAGCACGGACAAATTTATCCGCCGCTTTCTCGCCACGGAAAAGCGCATCCTCGCCGACGGCAGGAAGATGGAAGAGCTTTCCGCCGAAGAGCTTTGGGCATATTACGGGCAGGCAAAAGCAGATGAAGATACAAAAGATCGCGATCGGTGATTTTGAGGCGGCGAACAACGTCTTTTGCGCGCCGCTCGCGGGATATACCGATTTCGCCTTCCGCAAACTCTGCTATAAATACGGCGCGGGGCTGTGCTTTACGGAGATGGTCAGCGCCAAAGGGCTCAAATACAACAGCGAGGCGACGCGCGCCCTTCTCTATAAAGACCCTTGCGAACCGCAGACGGCGGTACAGCTGTTCGGCAGCGACCCTGAGATCATGCGCGCCGCCGCTGAGAGCGAATATCTGCGGGATTTTCCCGTCATAGACATCAACATGGGCTGCCCCGTGCCGAAAGTTTTCAAAAACGGCGAGGGGAGCGCCCTTTTAAACGATCTGCCGCGGGCGGCTGCGATCATATCCGCCTGCAAAAAGAGCGGCAAGGCGGTCACCGTCAAATTCCGTATCGGCATTTCGGAAGAGGACAAGAAGGCGGCAAAGATCGCAAAAATGTGCGAGGACGCGGGCGCGGACCTGATCACCGTGCACGGCAGGACGCGCGAACGCTATTATGCGGGTGAACCCGATTACGGCGAGATCGCCGCGGCAAAGGCGGCGGTACATATCCCCGTCATCGCCAACGGCGGCATCTTCACGCGGGCGGACGCGGAAAAGATGGTCGCCGAGACGGGCGCGGACGGGGTGATGCTCGCGCGGGCGGCGCTGTACGGGCCGTGGGTGTTCGCTTCCGTCACGGGGCTTCGCCCGCCCGAAAGCCTGCGCGCGGACATCGAAGGGCAGATCGGCGATATGCTTTCCTTTTACGGGGAAAAATTCACTCTCGTGCAGATGCGCAAGATGGCGGCGTTTTATTGTAAGGGGATGCGCGGCAGCGCCGAATACAGGAAGCGGCTGTTCGCGCTCGCTTCCATAGACGGGCTGTATGCGCTCGTGCGGGAGATTTTTGCCTGAGGCGCGGGGCAAAACGCCTCCTTCTATTGACAAACCGAAAGAAAAAATGATAAACTGATTGTAATGTATATCAACGGTATCGATGCAAAGAACGCGGGCGCCGCGGGCTTTCGTACAATGGTGGGGCGCTTTTCCCGCCGCAAAAGGGACAGATTCTGGGAGATCGACTTTCTGAGGGGGCTATGCGTCCTGCTCATGGTGTTCGATCACTTCATGTACTGTCTGTGGGACGTGATGCCTTCCGTCAACGAGGCGCTGGGGACCTCCCTCTTTTCAGGGTGGCGCAAGGCGGCCATGCTCTATTGGAACTGGGAGGTGCGCGTGAGCGTCCGTATGGCGGTCATCTTCACCTTTTTTTTCCTCTCGGGTATCAGCTGTACTTTAACGCGCGACAACTTCCGCCGCAGCATCCCGCTCGCCCTTGTCGCCTGGGGGATCACAGAAGTTACGGGCGTCATCGACGAAAATTTTATCGAAGGCACCCGCATCCTCTTCGGCGTCATCCATATGATCGCCTGCGGGGTCTTTGCCTATGCCCTCCTCGACAACGCCGTCTCCGCCGTTTTGCCCTTTTTCGGGGAAAAGGCGAGGCCGCGCGCGGAAACTGTTCTCCGCTATCTGCCGGGGCTGACGGGAGTAGCCTTTCTCGTCTTTTTCTTTGCCCGCTGCGCCGATCTCGAATTTGACGGCGGCGCGCATTTCGTCTCCACGGTGGAGAGCTCTTCCGATATGGCGCTCAACCGCTTCCGCGCGGTGTTCGTCTATCTGAAGGGGTATAATTACGAGAGCATATCCGCCGATTATTTCCCGCTTTTGCCGTATGCGGCCGCCATCCTTACGGGCGGGATCATCGGGCGTGCCTTCTATCATTCGGCGGCGAAGTATACCTTCATGCCGCTCGACGGCGCATGGAACAAGGGTTTTTGCCTTCTCGGCCGCCATTCCGCCGTCATCTTTGTGGCGCACATGATCGTCATTCCCGCTATCATGGCGCTGTTTGCGTTCATCACATCATTATTCTGACGGAGTTTTCAACGCATGAAATACGAAAAATTGTTGCCCGCTTATTCCATGTATGAAGCCGCGCGCGCTAATGTTGCCGACCGGCAGGTGCGCGTCGCTGTTTCCTATTACGGCAAAAAATACACCTTTGAACAGATATTCCGCCTGATCGATCGTCTGGCGGACAATCTGGCGGCTGCGTTTCATATCGGCAAAGGGGATACCGTCACGCTGTGCGCGCCCAATTCCCCGCAGGCGCTCATCGCCTTTTACGCCGCCAATAAACTCGGCGCCGTCGTCAATCTCGTCCATCCCTATATCCCGCCCGAAAAACTTGCCGAGAGCGCGGAAAAGACGGCGAGCAAACTCATCGTCGTCTACGATCTGTATAAGGGGGACGCTTCCGCGTTTTCCGTGCCCGTGCTCGTGAGCGGCTGCGGCTGTTTTATGGGCGCGTTCGCGAAAATTTATTACCGCGCGACCAACAAGCGGACGATGCGCGGCGGCATTCCCTTTGAAAAATACTTAAAAGACAGGGGCGCGCCGCACCTGGAGGCGGCTTCTTTTGCCGAAGACGAGCCCGCCGTCTATCTTGCGAGCGGCGGCACGACGGGGGAGCCCAAGATCATCGCGCACAACAACTTCGTTTTCAACAACCTCTGCGCCAAGGCGGAGGAGTTTCTCTGCGAACCCATCGCAAATTATACGGCGCTGTACAACGTTCTGCCCATCTTTCACGGGTTCGGTCTCTGTATCAATATGCATATGTGTATGATGATGCGCGCGACCAACATCATGTGCATCAAATTCGACGCGAAGCGCAGCGCCCGCCAGATCATCCGCGAAAAGGCGAATATCCTTACGGGCGTTCCTACCATGTTTTTGAAGCTGCTCGGCGAAAAGACGTTCACCGAAGGGGATCTTTCCTGCCTCAAAGACGTCTTTGTCGGCGGCGACAGCGTTCCCGACAGCCTCGTGGAAGAGTTTGACGCGGCGCTCGCCAAAGGGGGCAGCAGGGCGAAAATGTATATCGGCTACGGGCTTACGGAGACGGTCACCGTCTGCCTCGTCAACACCGCCCGCCATCACCGCGCCTCTTCCATCGGCTATCCGCTCTCGGGCACGTCCGTGCGCATCGTGCAAGGCGGCAAGGTGCTCCCTGCGGGAGAAGTGGGGGAGATCTGGCTGGACAGCGACCAGTTCATGCTCGGCTATCTCGGCGAAGATCACGCGCCTTTCGCCGAAGCGGACGGAAAGAAATGGCTCAAAACGGGCGATTACGGCTGGCTGGATGAAGACGGGTTCCTCTTTTTCAAACAGCGCATCAAAAACATGATCAAGGTAAGCGGGGTGCCCGTGTATCCTTCCGAGATCGAGGCCGCCGCCCTTTCGGCGGAGGGGGTGAAAAAGGCGTGCGCCGTCGGCATGAAAGACGCGGTGCGCGGACAGTCGGTAAAGCTGTTTGCGGAATTGAAGGAAGGCGCAAACGAAGAGGAGACGCTCGCGCGCATCCAAGCGGTGTGCAGGGAAAAACTCATCGCCTATGCCGTTCCCAAAAAGATCGTCCTGCGCAGGCGGCTTCCCGTCAATCTGATCGGCAAGATAGACAGAAAACAGCTGGAAGAGGAAGAATAAAGGCGCTTGAAGAGCGCAAAGGCCGCTTTGGCGGCAAAGGAGAGGATATGTATTGCAGATTTTGCGGTAAACAGATCGGGGATGACGCCCGCTTTTGCCCGCATTGCGGCAAGGAGCAGGCGAACGCCTCCGCCGCGGGCGGACAGAACCTGCCGCCGGATATGAACGCAGGCAGGCAGAACGTGCCGCCTTATAACGGCATGCCGCCCTATCCTTACGGGCCGAAAGAGGTGACGCCGCCGAGCCCGTGGTGGGCGGTCCTCGGGTTTTTTCTTCCCGTCGTCGGGCTCATCTTATTTCTCGTCTGGCATGACGAATACCCCAAGCGCGCGGCGCTGTGCGGCAAGGGCGCGCTCATTTGCGTGATCGTCGCGGCGGGGATCGCCGTCTTGTGCCTGATCGGCGGGCTCATCATCGGCATTGTTGCCTTCGGCGGTTTCTTCGATACGATCAAGGAGACGGTGGAGACCGTTTCCGTATATTGTGTAAACTAATAAGGAGAAAAGAAAATGTATTGCCGATTGTGCGGCAAACAGATCGGGGATGAAGACAAATTCTGCCCGTATTGCGGCGGCGCGCAGGAGTTTTCCGCGGGCGGCGCGCAGGGAGCATCCGCTCCTTTCGGCGGCGCAGGCGGGCAGGAAGTGCCCCCTTTGCAGGGCGGCGGGCAAAACGGCAGCGGTTATGGCGGGTATCCTTATCCGCCCGTTTCGGACAGCGGCAGCGCCGGCTGGGGCGTGCTCGGCTTTTTCGTTCCGCTCGTGGGGTTGATCCTCTTTCTCGTCTGGCATGACGAAAAGCCGCGCTGTTCCAAAAAAGCGGGCATCGGCGCCCTCATCGGCGTGATCGTCTGGTTTTTCCTCGGCGTGGTCCTCGGCACCGTCGCGGTCATCGTATTGCCGGACGTCGTCGGGCAGTATGCCGCCGCGGCGCTGCCTTTACCGCTGTAAAAAGCGGCGCTTTTTTTCCGCCTCCGCGCGCAATGCGGGGGCGCTTTTTTCCGTAAAGTTGACTTTTGCGGCGCGCTGTGTTATAATGGCAGAAACTGAGGAGATTTTATGAAGAGCGAAAATATTGCCGCAATCTCTACGCCCGCGGGCAGGGGCGGGGTCGCCGTCATCCGCATAAGCGGCGATTCTCCGCTGGAGATCGCGGAAAAAATGTTTGTTCCCGGCGGCAAAACGAAGGTGAAGGACTTTGTTCCCTACCGTATGTACCCGGGCGAGATCGTCGCGGAAGGGTTCAAAGACTACGGGCTATGCGTCTATTTTTGCGCCCCACACAGCTTTACGGGGGAAGACGTGGTCGAATTTCACTGCCACGGCGGCACGAGCATTGCCCGCGGCGTCCTTTCCCGCGCCCTTGCGCTCGGATGCAGGGGAGCGCAGCGGGGCGAATTTACCAAGCGCGCCTTTTTGAACGGCAAACTCACCCTCTCTTCGGCGGAGGGGCTCATCGACATGATCAACGGCGAGAGCGAGGCAGAAGTGCGCGCGGGCTATCTTCTGTACGGAGAAAAACTCAGTAAAGAGGCGGATCGGCTGCAGGCGAAGATCACCGAACTTCTGGCGGGCATCGACGCGGATATGGATTTTCCAGAAGAGGACATAGAGCGCACCGACCTTGCCGACATCGGCGAGCGCATCGGCAGGATCGCGGAGACCATCTCCGCCCTGCTTTCCTCTTACGGCACGGGCAGCAAGGTCAAACAGGGGGTCAACGTCGTTTTGGCGGGCCGCCCGAACACGGGCAAGAGCTCCCTTCTCAACGCCCTCTTAAATACCGAAAAGGCGATCGTCTCCGCTCTGCCCGGCACCACGCGCGACGCGGTGGAAGGCTCTCTCGAGATCGGCGGCGTGCGCTTCAATCTCTATGACACGGCGGGAATCCGCGAGGGGGGCGGGGAGATCGAAAACATCGGCATCGCCCGTGCCCGTTCGCTGATCGAAGGGGCGGACCTGGTCCTTTTCGTGCTCGACGGGTCGGAAAAAATGCGCCCCGAAGACAGGGAGATCTACGCTTCCCTCAAAGACAGAGCGAAGATCGTCGTCGCCAACAAGACCGATCTTTCGGCGGCGGAAGGGGAAAGCTGCGACATCCGCGTCTCCGCCAAGACGGGCGAGAACATCCGCGCGCTCAAAGAGATGATGCTGGAAAAGAGCATGGCGGGCTACGATACGGACGCGGCGTTCCTCATCGAAAAGAGGCATTACGACGCGCTTTCGGGCGCCCTTTTTGAACTTAATGAAGCGCGCGGCCTCTGCGGCAAAGCGCCGCTCGACCTTTTGGGCGTGCATTTGAAAGCCGCGTGGGACAAGTTGGGCGAGATCAGCGGCAAGACGGCGACGGAGGAGATCATCAACGAGATCTTTTCCAAATTCTGCGTCGGCAAATGACGGCGCTTTACTGCGGGAGAATAGAAAAATGGTAAACTTGGAATTGTACAGGGTCTTTTATACGGTCGCGAAATGCGGCAGCCTCACGCGGGCGGCGGACGAGCTGTTCATCAGCCAGCCTGCGGTCTCACAGGCGATCAAGCAGCTCGAAGGGCAGCTCGGGACCACCCTCTTCAACCGCACGCACAGGGGGATGGAACTTTCCGAACAGGGCGGCAAACAGATATTCGACATCGTCGCGCGCGCCCTCGCGGAGCTGGACGAGGCGGAAAACAAGCTCAAAGAGATCAACTCCACGGCGACGGGGACCATCCGCGTCAGCGCTTCGGACACCATCTTTTCTTACGTCGTGCTCGACAAGATCGCCGAATATCACGAAAAATATCCCGCCGTCAAGCTCAATCTCATCAATTGTATCACGACGGAGACGCTGGACCTTCTCAAAAACAATAAGTGCGATATCGCCTTTCTGAATCTGCCCGTCGACGACAGGGACATCAATCTTTCCGGCGTCATCATGCCGCTGCACGATATTTTCGTCGCCAACCGCAGCTTCGCGGCGCTGGCGGAAGAGGTGCAGCCGCTCAAATCCATGCATGACTATCCGCTCCTCATGCTCGACCAGAATACGGTCACGCGCAAGGCGATCATCAATTTTTCCCATTCCATCGGCGTGCATCTGCACCCGGAAGTGGAGTGCGGCAGTCTGGAACTGATGGTCAACCTCGCCAAGAACGGGGTGGGGATCGCCTGCGTGCCCAAAGAGTATGTGCGCGCCGAACTTGCCGAGGGCGCCCTTTTGGAGATCAAGACGGAACCCGCTCTGCCCGCCCGCGCCATCGGCATCGCCTTTCCCAAAAACCAGCCCGTCTCCTACGCGACCAAAGAATTTTTCAAGCTCTTCAATAAAGAAAACTAAAAAAGCAAAAAGCGCGGATTTGGCAGGAAACCCTTTGTAAAGCATCCCCCGCAGAGTGCTGTTCTGCGGGGGATGCTCTTCTAAAGACATATTTTTCTGTAAACGTTATAGAATACGAGGTACATATTTTGCGCTTCGCGGATCGTACTTTATTTTTCTTTTTCCAAACCAAAGTGTTTTGCCAAGACCGACAGCATTTCCTCACGCGTGTCGGTATCAAAATCAGTGCGGGTATAGGTGAAAAATCCGGTATGCGCCCAGTCGGTCTCCGCAGGAGGATGATACTTCGCCCATGCATTGAAGTTTTTTAAAGTTGCTTCAGGATTGGGACACTTTCCGATCTCTTCCAACATGAATTTCTTTTCGGGGTCTTCCCGGTCAAAGAACCGTTTGGCGCAAATATCGGGCGGATCGCAGAGGAGGATGGCTACGCGGTGATAGGAGGAGATCGCGCGCAATATGTCGGGAGGGATATTGGTGTCTGCGACGACTTTTCTTCCGCCTGCCGCCAGCCCGATCAACTCTAAGATCTCGATCTCCGCACATTCGTCATTGACCTTTTCACACCAGTTCCAATGTTCTTCCGGGGTCATGTTCAACCATTCCTGCCAACCGCTCATCGTATCAAAATAGCACAGCCCCGGTTGTTTCCAACGGGAAAGTTTATTCCGCGGAAATGCATCATGGTAGTTTTCGCCGCAACGGATCATGTCATATCTTTCTGCCAGCATCCTGACCATTGTGGATTTGCCCGCATAACTGTGACCGTTTATAAAATAGACGTTTTGCAAGTAATGTTGTATCAGATTATCGCTGAATTGTATTTTCATTTTTTTAACTCTGCAAGGCGGACCACCGTCTTTCGCGCCGCGCGGCTCTCTTTTTGAAAGGCGCGCCTTTGCAAAAACCGCCTGCCCTGATCGCTCTGATGCGCCGCCCCGCGTTTTTTTGAAGGGACGGGGATATTATCCGATCACGTCCTGCATATCGTACTTGCCCGCGGGCTTGCCGGCGATGAATTTTGCCGCGGCGATCGCGCCCGCCGCAAACACGCGCTTGCTCCTTGCGCTGTGGGAGAGGGTCACGATCTCGTCTTCGCCCGCGAACATGACTTCGTGTTCGCCGACGATGGTCCCGCCGCGCACGGCGTGGATGCCGATCTCGCGTTTGTCCCGCGCGCCGACCATGCCTTCTCTGCCGCAGACAAAGCGTTTATCCCCGCCGAAGCCTTCCTTCGCGCTTTCGGCGAGCATGAGCGCCGTGCCGGAAGGGGCGTCCTTTTTGAGGTTGTGATGCCGCTCGACGATCTCCGCGTCAAACCCGCTGCCGAGAAATTTCGCCGCTTCGCGCACGAGTTTTTGCAGGAGATTGATGCCGACGGAGAGGTTTGCCGTCTTGAATGGGGCGATCTTTTTCGCGGCTTCGGCGATCTTGGAAAGGTCGTCTTCCGTGTATCCCGTGGCGGCGAGGATGACGGCGCAGCCCGTCTTTTCGGCATACGCCAAAACGTTCGTAAGGTTCGCGGCGGAGGAAAAATCGATCACCACGTCCGCTTTTTCGCAAACGTCTGCAAAGGAAGAGTACACGGGCGCGCCCTGTACTTCGCCTTCTTTCAGATCGACGCCGCCGATGAGCTCGAGCGCTGCGTCCGCCGCGGCGAGCTCGGCGACGATCCTGCCCATGTGCCCGAGGGCGCCGCTGACTAAAACTTTGATCATATCCGCATCTCCTTGCCGTTATTTTATCGAAAGCTCCCCGCAGCGCGGGGAGCCGTATTTTTTATCTGACGAGTTTGAGCCCGAAATTTTGCAGAGCTGTGCGGACCGCTTCTTTGTGCGCGGGTTCCAGCTCCGTGAGGGGAGGGCGGGGGATGCCGCCTTCCAGCCCGATCATATCCGCCGCCGCCTTGGCGGGGATGGGGTTGACTTCGATGAACATGGCGTCGATGACGGGCAGCATCTTATCCTGGATCGCGTTGGCGGCTTTGAGGTCGCCTTTTTGCATGAAGTCATAGAGCATTTTCGTCTCTTTGGGGATGATGTTGGAGGCGACGGAGATGAGTCCCGCCCCGCCGATGGCGAGGATGGGGAGATTGAGGTTGTCGTCGCCCGAATAGAGGTCGCATTTGCCGCGTATGCGCCGCGCCGTTTCGCAGATCTGCTCCATGTTGCCGCACGCCTCTTTGACGCCCGCGATGTTGTCGATGGAGGCGATCTTTTCCATGGTGGCGGGCAGGATGTTCACGCCCGTGCGCGGCGGCACGTTGTAGCAGATGACGGGGATATGCACCGCCTCCGCGACCGCCTTGTAATATTCGTACAGCCCGTTTTGCGTGCACTTGTTATAGTAGGGGGTGACGACCAGAAGCCCGTCCGCGCCGAACGCTTCCGCTTTTTTGCTCGCTTCCACCGCGTGCGCCGTGCTGTTGGAGCCGCTGCCGAACACGATCTTCGCGCGGCCTGCCGCCTTTTGCACGGAAAAGCGCATCACCGCTTCCTTTTCTTCTTCCGTCATCGTGGCGGGTTCGCCCGTCGTGCCCAAAATCACGAGGACGTCCGTTCCGTTTTCGATCTGAAAATCGATCATTTTGCCGAATGCGTCAAAGTGGACGCCGCCTTGCGCGGTGAAGGGTGTGATCATCGCCGTGGCGGTGCCGTTGAAGAAATTGGTCATGACCCGTCTCCTTATACGGCGCGCGGGGCGCGCCGTTTATTGTATTTTATGCCGCAGGCCCTGCGGCGGTGTCAGTCCAGCCAGCCCTTGGCGGCGAGAAGTTCCGCCATCAGCACCGCGCCGCCCGCGGCGCCGCGGAGAGTGTTGTGCGAGAGGCATACGAATTTGTAATCGAAGAGGCTGTCCTCGCGCAGCCTGCCCAGCGATACCGCCATCCCGTTTTCGAGCATACGGTCGAGCTTTGCCTGCGGGCGGTCGTTTTCTTCAAAATAATGCAGGAACTTGCGGGGAGCGCTCGGCAGCCCGAGTTTTTGCGGCTCGCCCGAAAAATCCGCCCACGCGGCGAGGATCTCCTCTTTGGAAGGCTTCTTTTCAAAGGAGACGAACACCGCCGCCGTATGCCCGTCCGAAACGGGCACGCGCAGGCACTGCGCCGTGATCTTCGGGCAGGAAGCGTTCACGATCTTGTCTCCCTCGATATGCCCCCAGATCTTGAGGGGTTCGCATTCGGATTTCTCCTCTTCGCCGCCGATATAGGGGATGACGTTGTCGACGATCTCGGGCATCCTGTCGAAGGTCTTGCCCGCGCCGCTGATCGCCTGATAGGTGCACACGGCGGCGCATTTCACGCCGTAGCGCATCAGTGGATGCAGCGCGGGGACGTAGCTTTGCAGGGAGCAGTTGCTCTTGAGGGCGATAAAGCCGCGGCGGGTGCCGAGGCGCTTTCTCTGCGCGGCGATGATTTCGGCGTGTTCGGGGTTGAGCTCGGGGATGATCATGGGAACGTCGGGCGTGCCCCTGTGCGCGGAGTTGTTGGAGATCACGGGGATCTCCGCTTTGGCGTATTTTTCTTCGAGGGCGCGGATCTCTTCTTTTTTCATGTTGACGGCGCAGAACACGAAGTCCGCCGCCCCGGCGATCGCGCCGATGTCTTTTTCCGCGTCCAGGACGGTCATATCCTTGAATTTTTCGGGGATGGGGGAGGGCATCGCCCAGCGCCCCGCGACCGCGTCTTCATAGCGCTTTCCCGCCGATGCGGGGGAAGCGGCGAGCGCCGTTACTTTGAACCAGGGGTGATTTTCGAGCAGGAGGCAGAAGCGCTGCCCGACCATGCCCGTCGCGCCGATGACGGCTACTTTGTACTCTTTCATGGACTGTTCTCCTGTTTGCGGGTATTTTTCCGCGGGGTTTTTATCCTGCCGCGCGGGCGTGCGCTCCATATGGCGGACGCGCGCATCTTGCGTATATGAAAAAAGCGGCGCGAATACCGCACCGCCATGCAGGCTCCGATCAGCCGAAATGCCCGCAGATTGCGCAGAAAAAAGGGCGCGGCGGGTTTTTTCGGACGAATAGTGCTCCACGTTCGGTGTGACAGTCGCAGGGGTGTTGACCCCGGCGCCCAGCGCCAGCGCCCGCGGCAGGGCGGCTGCGCTTCGGCGGGGATGCCCTTTCCCGCCCCGCCGGAATGCCGTTTCCGCCTCGCAGGGGGTACTGATGCTCGCCCGCTCCTCTAATTCGTACCGACATTTTAGCATATACTTGCAAAAATGTCAAAGGAAAATGAGAAAAGTAAGTGAAAAGGCGAATATTTTTTCAAAGCCTCGTATATTTAATTGAAAAAATTTCCGTTTTGTAGTAGAATACAGTAAGCGGCGGTTTTTTTGCGGCAGGCATTGCCGAACCCGCCCGTCAACGGAGGTCTTATGGCACAGCAAGGTGAAAAGAAGGGCTTTATCGCCCGTATGCTCGAAGGAAAGGAGCGAGACGAAGAATACGCAAGGAGCACGCTCCCGACCAATCGCTGGGGGCTGTTCTGGGATATATTCAAAGGGAGGTTTTCCAAACTCGTCATCGTCAACCTCCTGATGCTCCTGTTCTGTATCCCGCTCATCATCATCGTCGTGTTTTTGTTCGCCTACTCGTCCTCGCAGCAGGCGATGGCGCCCTTTGCGCAGTGGCTGTTTGCGGGCTATCCCGCGCTGCCTTCCCTCGTCGGGCTGTCCGAACAGCTCTCCCTGTCGGTGAGCCTCGTCTTCATCCCGCTCATCCTTCTGGGCGCGCTCATCGCGGGCGTCGGCATTTCGGGCGGTATGTACGTCATCCGCAACATGGTCTGGACGGAGGGTATCTTCGTCGCCAACGACTTCTGGCGCGGCATCAAGATCAACGTCGGCGTCGTGCTCCTGTCCACCCTCTTTTGCGGGGTGCTCGTCGGGCTCATGTCCATCGCCATCGGCTATTCCAACCTCATCATCGCCACGGGCGCGGGCAATGCGACCCTGTTTACCATCTCCAAAGTGTTCGCCTATGTCGTCATCGTCATCGTCGCCATCATGTATCTTTGGATGCTGGCGATGGGCGGCAGCTATAAACTCAAATTTTATCAGCTCATCAAAAACGCCTTCTTGATGACCTTCGGGCTCATCTTCCAGAACGTGTTTTTCGTCATCATGATGGCGATCCCGCTCATCCTCATCCTGATCGGGTCCTTCTTCCAGATCATCGGTTACATCATCATGATCCTCTTCGGGCTCTCCCTCATGCTCCTCATCTGGCTGGATTATACCCAGTGGGCGTTCGATAAATTCATCGAATCGCGCAGGGAAGGGGGCAAGGTCAACCGCGGCATCTATTCCAAGACGGACAGGAAGGGCGGCGCGCAGTCCAAGGCGGTGCAGCAGTATCAGCAGAACCTCGAAGAAGCGGCGAGCGTGCGCTCGGATCTCGCTTCCCGCCCCATCAAGCCCATCACGGACGATCTCAAAGTGTACGAGCTCCCCGAATCCTTCTCGCGCGAAGACCTCAAAAAATTGCGCGAATCCAAAAATGCGATCGCCGAGGACACGCAGCAGTATGCCGAGGAGCATAAAAACGACGAGAAGTACGTGACCTACAACGCGCAGTTTGAAAAGATGGAAGAGGAGCGCAAGGCAAAAGAGGCGGAGGAAAACGCCAAGAAAAAGGGCAAGAAGGGCGCAGGCAAATGAGCGGCGCCTACACCTCTCTCGCCGAATGGTTTGAATATCTCAATCAAGACTGCGACTATGAAAAATGGTCGCAGTATTTGCATGAACGGCTGCGGCAAGCGGGGATCGCGCGGGGCAGGGGGCTGGACATCGGCTGCGGGAGCGGCGGGTTCACGCGCCGCCTGCACGCCTTCGGCTATGACATGACGGGCTTTGACGTGAGCGAAGAGATGCTCTCGCGCGCGGAAATGCTCGGCGGCGGACCGCAGTACGTGCTCGCGGACGCGCGCAGATTAAAGATCAACGGCAGGGCGGACTTTGCCGTCGCCGTCAACGACTGCTTCAACTATATCCCGCCAGCAGACATCCTCAAAGCCTTCCGCCGCGTCGCGGGGGCGCTCAGAAAGGGCGGCGTTTTTCTCTTCGACGTCTCTTCGGAATATAAACTTCGCGAGATCGTGGGCAACAATACCTTCTGCGAGGACAGGGAAGAAGTCGCCTATCTTTGGTTCAACCGCCTCTTTGCGGACAGGGTGGAGATGGATATCACCCTCTTTGCCAAACGCAAAGACGGCGCCTTCGAGCGCAGCGACGAGCATCACGTGCAGTACATCCACGGCGAGGAGGCGCTGCGTGCCGCGCTCGCCGGAGCGGGTTTTTCCTGTCTGAAGACGGAAGGCGCCCTCGGCAGCGCCGAGGACAAGACGCGCGTCAATTTTATCGCCGTGAGGTCGTGAACGTATGGATAAGACAAAAAAAGACATCATTTTGCGTGGACTCGTGTTCGGGGGCGAAGTTTCCCTCGCCGTCGCGGACACCACCGCGCTCGTCAACGAAGCGATCCGCATCCACGGGCTTTCGCCCCTCGCGGCGGCGGCGCTCGGCCGCACTTTGACCGTGGCGGCGTATATGTGTTCTTCTTTGAAAAACGAAGGCAGCGCCCTCTCCGTCTCCGTCAAGGGGAACGGCGCGGGCGGCAGCATCTATGTCAGCGGCGACAAGGCGCTGCATATGCGCGGGTATATCGAAGAGCCGCGCGTCTCTCTCCCGCCCAATCAACTCGGCAAGCTGGACGTGGGCGGCTGCGTCGGCAGGGAAGGCACCCTCACCGTGGTGCGCGACGACGGGGAAAACGTTCCCTTCGTCGGCACGACCCCGCTCGTCAGCGGCGAGATCGGGGAGGATTTTGCCGCTTATTTTGCTTACAGCGAACAGCTCCCCACGGCGATCGCCGTCGGGGTCAAGATCTCGCGCGAGGGCAAATGCCTCGGCGCGGGCGGCGTCTTTTTGCAGCCGATGCCGGGCGCGCGCGAAGAAAATATCCTGAAAGCGGAAGTGGCGATCGGCAAATTCGGCGCCGTCAGCTCGCTTTTGGAAAAGATGAGCGCGGGCGAACTCGCGGCAGAATATTTCGGCGCGGAAGATCTTTATGCCGAAACGCCCGTATATAAGTGCAATTGCAGCAGAAATTATATAGAGGGGATCCTCGCCGCGATGGGGGAAAAGGAGATCCGCTCCATCATCGAAGAGCAGGGGAAGATCAGCGTGCATTGCCATTACTGCAATACCGACTATGAATTTTCGCGGGAAGACGCGGAGAAGCTGATAGCGCGCTCGCGCGGGTGAGAAAGAGGAGAACGGATGGATGAAAAGGTGGTGCGGTTCGATCTGAGCGCGGAGACGCTCATCGGGCTTGCCGAGAAAAAACTGGACGAAAAAGATTACGTCGGCGCGCTGCGCATCCTCAGAAAATCCGTGGAGGAAAACGGCGCGACGGCGGACGAATATGCGGTGTTCGCAGACATCTACGACGAGATGGAGCTGTTTGAAAACGCCGTCAATTATTGGTTCCGATTCCTCGACGTGTGCGCCGAGGACGAGGTCGTCGACGGTTACGAAGGGCTCGCCGCCTGCTTTTACAACATGGGCAACGAGCGGCAGGCGATCTATTATTACAACCTCATGCTACAGGACAAATACGTCTCCGCAGAGAACAACATCGAGATGGGCGAACTCTTTTCCGAACCCGCGAAAAAGCGTTTCCGCATCGTCTACCCGCCCGAAGAGGCGGACTATTCGGAGGAGCTCGACGAGGGGCTTTCCGCGCTCAGGAGCGGCGATTTCGCAAAATCGGACGAAATTTTTTCCGCCGTGCCGCAGGGCGCTTCCTGTTACGGGGCAGCCCGCAACTTTTACGCCCTCTCCAAACTCATGCAGGGCAATGCGGAGGAGGCGGAAGCCGTCTGCCGCGCGCGCCTTGCCGAGGACGGGGAAGACGTTTCCGTGCTGGCGACCTATGCCGCGGCGCTTACGGAGCTGGGGCGCAAAGAGGAGAGCCGCCGCACGGCGCAAAAGCTGGCTTCCCTGCCCGCCGCGAGCGCGGACGAGCTGTATAAGATCGCGACCGTCTGCTGCGAAAACGGGCTGTACGGCGAGGCATACGAGAAATTCTGTATCCTCGAAGAACAGGTGCGCTACGATCTGACCCTGCTCTATTTCAAGGCGGTCGCCGCGTTCAAGGACGGGCGTATCAAGGAGAGCCTCGCGGGCTTTGCCAAGATCGTCGACATCTATCCCGACGCCGCCGTTGCACGCTATTATTTCGGCGAGATCAGGCGGTTTGCGGAAGAGGGGGGAGAACCGCCCGAAACGGGTTTTTTCTACCGCGTGCCGCAAAAAGAGCGGGAGACGCGGGTCAAATTCATGGCGGCGCTGTGCGAATTGCCGCAGCCGACCCTGCGCGCCTTCCTCCAAGAAGCGGACATCGGCGAATACATCGACTGGTCGCTCGACGAGGCGGACGGCGCGGACGCGGAGCTCATGCTCCTCGGCATCCGCCTGGCGGTGAAGGCGGGTATGGACGAAAAAGTGCGCGACATCATGCTGGACTGTTCGGTCAACGACGTCTTAAAGCCGGAATGCCTGCGCCTTCTTTGCGAACGCAACAAGCCCTTCGAGGCGGGCGTCGTCATCGCCGACATTTACAGGAACGCGGCCTTTTATAAGCTGGAAGTGGGCAGGACGCGGCGCGCGAAATTCATCGAGGCGTATGCGCTCGCTTTTTCCCGTTTCGCCTTTCTGAGCGGGGAAGACTGCACGCGGTATAAAGAGGGCGCGGAGAGCATTTATGCCGCCCTCGAACGGGAGGAAAAGCTCACGCTCGCCTCCGACGCGGCGAGCCTTGCCTGCGCCATCTGTTTTGTCGCTTCCAAAAACGTTCTGAAGCGGATGCCCGAAATTTTGAAGGCGATGGGCGGGAGCGCGCCCGCCGTCGCGGAAATTTTACACGCGCTCAATAAGTTTGCGGAACAAGAGGCCGCCGCGGCAACATCTTCCGAAGAAGAGGGCGGCGGCGGAAAGGGAGAATAAAAAAATGCAGTTTATCGACTTTGACGAAATTTTTAACAGGCGCATGGCGGATATGCTGGAAAAGCACGCCGAAGAGCACACCGAAGACGAGTGGGAGGACATCATCGCCAAAGAGTATCAAAAATTCGGCGATACCGTCATCCGCAAGATCGGCAAGACGCCGCGGGAATATTTCGGCGGGATGAGCGACGCGGGGCTCGTGGAGACGCTCAAGGAATATCTCCTGCAGGAAATGCCCGTCTCCGACTTTTTGTGCGAAGAGATCGAAAAGCGGGGGGTATTTCCCGAACTTGTCGCCCTGCTGAACGAAACGGACGAAGAGCTCGTCCATTATGCCGTCAACCTGATCGGCGCCGACCCCGCGGCGCGCAGGCGCTACGCGGAAATGCTCGCTTCCGAAGAATACGACGAACACGTCAAAGACGCCGTAGCCGACGTTCTCAAACAGTGCGCCGACAGCGTTCTGGAAGAGATCTTGCCGCTCGCAGACACCGAAAACAGCCCTTACGCCCTGGAGATCTTGTCCAAACTCAAAGAAAAAGACGACCGCGCCTTTGAAAAGTTGCTGCGCGCCTTCCGCGAGGGGGATAAAAAGGACGTGCCGCTGTATGCGGGGTACCTCGCTTCTTACGGCGACGGGCGCGCCCTGCCGTATCTGTACGAGGAGATCGAAAAGGATATCGGCTATATCGCTTTCCAGGAGCTCAAATACGCGATCGAGGCGCTCGGCGGCGAATACGATAAACAGCGAGATTTTTCCTCCGATCCCGAATACATAGCCGTCCGCAAAGCGGGCGCGGGAACGGATATTTTCGGCATGAAGAAAAAATAAACGTCTGCAAAACGGGCGCGCCCGCGGCAAAAGCCGCGGGCGCATCCTTTTTCTGCCGCAAAAAAGCGCGGAGCGCTTTGCAAAGGGCGGCGTTTTCGTTTTTGGCGGGAGGGGCGCTTTTTTGCCGCGGTCGGTGAAAAAGCCTTTTTAGGCAAAAAAAAGCCCCGAACGGGGTGCGGGGCGGGAGATACGGGATGATCAGAGTTTGAATACGGGTTCGCCGTTTTCAAACTGTACTTCCAGAACGTGTGCGTGGCGGTCGGGGTTGTTGAGCGGATCGCCGGAGATATGTTTGTCCGAATAGTCGCGGTAGTGGAGGATGCAGAGCA
This sequence comes from uncultured Clostridia bacterium, assembly GCA_944376445.1. Lineage (GTDB taxonomy): Bacteria > Bacillota > Clostridia > Christensenellales > Borkfalkiaceae > Borkfalkia. The sequence continues at coordinate 22,339 of CALWCR010000083.1, forward strand.
CTTCGCCGTCGTCGCCCGTGGTGAAGCAGTTGTGCCCGGGGCCGAAAACTTTCTTTTCGGGGTCGGTCTTGAGGACGGGGTAGCGCTTCTTCGTCCACACATGGGGGTCGAGAAGGTCCGCGTCTTCGTCCGCGGAGAGCATACCCATGCAGTACATCTGTCCCGTCGCGCTGGCGGAATAGGTGACGAAGATCTTGCCGTTGTATTTGAGGACGGCGGGGCCTTCGCAGACCCAGAAGTCGATCCTCTCCCAGTCATAGTCGGGGGTGGTCAGAAGCACCTGCACCGTTTTGAGTTTGTTGGGGGATTCCATCTCCGCGATATAGAGGTTGGAGATGCCGAAGCGCCTGTGCACTTTTTCCGCCCAGATGAAATAACGCTTGCCGCGGTGCTCGAAGGTGGTCGCGTCCAGCGAAAATTCGGTGAAGGAATAGCTGTCGTAACCGTTTTTGCGCCTGCCCGTGGGGCTGCGGTGCGCCTGCATCATGCCGAGCTCGATCCAGGGGTCGGTCATGGGGTCCTGCCCCGTGCATTCGAGGACGTAGGGCCTGATCTCCCACGTCTTTTTGCTTTCGCCCGCCGCAAAATAGATATACCATTTTCCGTCGATATAGTGGATCTCGGGCGCCCAGATATGGGAACCCATGATGCCTTCTTCATGTTTGCGCCAGATCACCTTTTCTTCCGCGTCGGTGATGCCGTTGATGGTCGACGCTTTTCTGATACAGATCCTGTCGTATGCGGGATACGTTGCCGTAAAGTAATACGTTCCGTCCGTGTGTTTGTAGACGTAAGGGTCGGCCCTGCCGAGTACCAAAGGATCGTTGTACTTTGCCATATGATTACCGCCTTGTAGAATTATTCACTTCCACTTAATTTTAACATTGACTGCGCCGTATGTCAATCTGATTTTCAAAATTTTTTGCAAAATGCGCCGTTAATTTTATTTTTGCGCCCGCTCTTTCGCAAAGCTGCGGCATGGCGCGCCGCCGTTTGCCCGCTTCCTCGCTCAGTATGCGTAATTTTGCCTCTTTATCGCGCGCGGTATATAAAAATCGTCATAATTGTTGCAAAAGCAACAGTATTTTTGCCGTGCGGATGGTAAAATAATATCAAAGCACGGGGGCAAGTTCCCCTGCGGAAAAAATAAACGATACGAGGTTTTTAAAATGAAGAGATGTGCAATCTGCGGCGAGATCGTCGCCGACGACGTTACCGTTTGCCCCGTCTGCAAAGCTACCAAATTCGTTCCCATCGATGAGAACGCGGAGATCAAATTCGCCTGCGTACACGAAGTGGGCGTGGCGAAAGGGTTGGACGAAGAGGTCGTAAAGGGGCTTCGCGCGAACTTTGAAGGGGAGTGCACCGAGGTCGGTATGTACCTTGCGATGGCGAGGGTCGCCGAGCGCGAGGGCTATCCCGAAGTTGCGGAAGCGTACAAGCGCTATGCCTTTGAAGAGGCGGAGCACGCCGCGAAGTTTGCCGAACTGCTCGGCGAGTGCATCAGCGATTCCACCAAAAAGAACCTGGAAATGCGCGTCGCCGCGGAGACGGGCGCCTGCGCGGGCAAGCTGGAGATCGCCAAGCGCGCCAAAGAGCTCGGCTATGACGCCATTCACGACACCGTGCACGAGATGGCAAAGGACGAAGCGCGCCACGGCGCCGGCTTCAACGGCCTGCTCAAAAGGTATTTCAAAAACTGAATTGCTTACGGAAAAAAGGGCGCCGCGCGGCGCCCTTTTTTGCATGCCTTTTTTCCTTTTACGCAAAATAAAAAAGCCTTCCCGCAGAGTGCGGGAAGGGAAAGATCATAAGGTGTCGTCCGTGCCGTCGCTCGTGGATACGTCGTAGCGGATGTTTTCGTTTTTTGAAAGGAGCTCTTTGGTAAATTCGTTGTACCATTCGGGCTTGACGACGATGACGGTGTATTTGTCGTTTTTGAAGTAGATGACGAGTTTGTTCGTCTTGGTGAAAAGGTGCACCGATTCGATGTCCGCGATCTTATAGGAGCTCTTGATGATGCCGAACCAGAGGACGATCTCCTTGTCGGTGACGGTATAAAAAGAGCGTATGAGAAGGGAAACGAATATGACGATGACCAGCGCCGACACGAGCAGCAGCACGACGTATTGGATGCCGAGCAGCACCGTCTGAAAGCCGATATGGATCATCCTGTATACCGTCCAGCCGATCCCGCCGCCCGCGGCTACGAGGATGGCGAGGATGGAGAGAATGAGGATGGGTTTGGAAAATCTGAATTTATACGTCTTCATCGAAAGCCTCCGCTGATAAAATTGTAGCATAAACGCGCGCGGAATGCAAGGACCGAATACAAATTTTTTTGTGAATTTTTAGGGATAACGCTCTTTCCTTCGCGCAAAAACACGCTTTTTCGGCGCGCGTAAGGCCGGAGCGGGCGGGAAAATGTTATATCACGGCTTGCGCCGGCGGGGATATATTTTATAATAGAGTAAATACGCGGGGCGGCGCTTCGGATAGTATAAGTATTTTTTATCCGTCAGGGGCTGTAATTTGCTTGTAAAACGGGCGCAAAAGTTGTAAAATAGCTTCGAGTTTGAGGGAGAGAGGTGATTGCATTGTTCGACCCTTCCGCACAGATGCTCGCCATCAACGACGAGTTGGGAGAAA
>CALWCR010000084.1 GCA_944376445.1 uncultured Clostridia bacterium
ACAGGCTCCCCCCGCCGTTGTTGCGAAGATCCAAAAGGAGGGAAGTGCAGCCGTCCTCCTTGTATTGGCGCGCCGCCGCGGCAAATTCCGCCGCCGCATTGCCCGAAAACTGCACGAGGCGGATATACGCCTGCCCTGCCGAAAGAGAGGCAATGCCGCCGCCGATCTTCTGCCACGTCCCCTGCGAGCCCTCATAGAGCGCGGCATAGGAGGCCTCCGCCGTCGCATAGAGGACGTAACTTTCCGTATAGCGCTCAAATACGACGTCGAGATAAATGCAGTCTTGTACGGCGTTTGCGGAGGAAGCCGAGAGGCGCAGCCGCTTCTTTTGCCCCTCTTTAACCGCAGAGAGCGCCTTGGAAAGCGTTTCGGCGGTAAAAGTGTCCTGCATCTCCCCTTCGGCATCGCCCACGCCCGTCAGGTACATCCCCTCCTCGGCACGGCCGCCCTGCCCGCCGCGCGCATAAAAGGCGGGAGAGCCGAGCGCCACTTTATAAATCTTGTTGGTGTCCGCGAAGAAAGAGAGTCCGCAGCCGACGGAGATCCCTTTGACGGAGTTTTCCATCTCCTCGTATTCGTCCGCCGTATAATAGCGGGAATAGTCGTCGAGCAGCCCTTCCGCGCCGCTGATGGCGGCGTCCCAGAACGCCTCGTCGGAGATATCGCCGTAATATTCGCTCTGTATCTGTTCCTTGAACCACAAGAGAGAGCGAAGCCCGTCATCCAACGTGAGCCTGTACGTAAAAAAGCCCGCAAAAAAGATCGCCGCCGCCATGAGAGCACAGGCGGCGCCGAAAAGGACCTTTTTGAGTATCTTTGTTTTTTTGCCGTTCCCCGCTGCGGGGTATTCTTGCCGCATAGATGTTCCTCTATTTTTTATTGTCTGCCCGAAGCCTTCCGCTTTTTATCTTCCGCACGAAGCCTTCCGCGCTCAGCCGCGCTCGCGTTCCCATGGCAGAGGCAAAAGTTCTGCCAAAGAGAGGGTCTTTTCCCCTTCCAGCCCGACAAGAAAGCGCGTTTGCAGATTTGCGGGCGAAAGCAGGCGGAAAAACTCGCGGCAGCTGCCGCAGGGGGTCATAAGGTCGCCCTTTTCCCCCACGCAGACGACGCGGCGCACCGACGTTTCCCCGTCCGCGATCATCGCCGCGGCGGCGCTGCGCTCCGCGCAAAAGCCCAGCCCGCAGGCGAGGTCGATGTTCAGTCCGCAGTAATATTTGCCGTTGGCTCCTTCGAGCACGGCGCTGACATAGCCGCTGGAAAAAAATTCGCTGTGTTCTCTGGGCGCGAGGTTTTTCACCGCCAGCGCATACATTTCACGATAAGTCATCCGGTCTTTCTCCTTGCAGTTTTCCGCAGCGCCCGACAAAGAGGCAAAGCCCGCAGGCGCGTTTTTGTCTTTTCCCGCGTTATATGCGCGCGAGCCCCTCTTCTTTCGCCTGCCGCGCGACCGCCGCGGCGACGGCGGGCGCCACGCGCCTGTCAAAGGGAGACGGGATGATATGCTCGCGGGAAAGCTCGTTTGCCGCCAGCTCCGCCAAGGCCCGCGCGGCGGCGACCTTCATCCCCTCGCTGATGTCCTTCGCGCGCACGTCGAGCGCGCCGCGGAAGACCCCCGGGAATGCCAAAAGGTTGTTGATCTGGTTGGGAAAATCGCTCCTGCCCGTGCCGACGACATACGCCCCGCCCGCAAACGCCTCTTCGGGATAGATCTCGGGTTCGGGATTCGCCATCGCAAAGACAACAGGCTTTTCCGCCATCGTGGCGACCATCTCTTTGGTGAGCTGTTTGGGGGCGGAAACGCCGATGAACACATCCGCGCCCTTCACCCCGTCCGCGAGCGTCCCGCGGATGCCGCCGCGGTTGGTGACCTTGGCGATCTCCGCCTGGGCGGAAGTGAGCCATTCTTCCCCTTGCGCGACAAGCCCGCGCCTGTCCGCCATGACGATCTCCTCGGCGCCGCTTTCCATGAGCAGTTTGCAGATGGCGATGCCCGCGCTGCCCGCCCCGCAGATGACGATGCGCGCCGACGGAAGCTGCTTGCCGCACACTTTCAGGGCGTTGAGAAGGGCCGCCGTCACGACGATCGCCGTGCCGTGCTGGTCGTCGTGAAAGACGGGGATATCCAGCCTCTCTTTGAGTTTTTTCTCTACGGCAAAGCATTTGGGCGCCGCGATGTCTTCCAGGTTGATGCCGCCGAAGGTCGGGGCGATCATCTCCACCGCCCTGACGATGTCGTCCTCGTCCTGGCCGGAAAGGACGATCGGCACCGAATCGATGTCCGCAAATTCCTTGAAGAGGAGGCTCTTGCCTTCCATGACGGGCAGCCCCGCCAACCCGCCGATGTTGCCCAGCCCGAGCACGGCGCTGCCGTCGGAGACGACGGCGACGGTATTCCACTTGCGGGTATATTTATATGCCGCGGCGGGGTCTTTGGCGATCTCGCGGCAGGGCGCGGCGACGCCGGGGGTATACGCTTTGGAGAGCGCCTCTTTGTCATTGACCGCAACGAGCGGCCTGACGGCGAGCTTGCCGCCCAGCTCTTCGTGCAGCGCGAGGGAACGTTCGTAAATATCCATCTTTTTATCCTCCGTTTCAGAGCAGTTTGTTGAGTATGGTGATGACGCGGAAGGTGACCGCGTCGGAGAAATTGCGAAGGTTCAGCCCCATGACCTTTTCGATCTTGTCCAGGCGGTACATGAGGGTGTTGCGGTGCATATAGAGGTTGCGCGACGTTTCGCTCACGTTGAGGTTGTTTTCGAGAAACTCTTCCGCCGTGTTGACCATGTCCTCGTCCTTCAAAAGCTCTTTCGCCTCCCCTTCGAGAAGGACGGAAAGGTATTCGGAGAGCTTGGCTTCGGGCAGATCTTCAAGCATCTTGACGAGGACGTACTCGCGGTAGGTATGCACCTCTCCCTTGGAGTTGAAGATGCCGCTCATGCGCAGCGCCGCGTTCGCCTGGCGGTAGGAAGCGGCGATCTCTTCAAAATGGCGCACCGTGCCGCCCACGCCGATGCGCACCTTGATGCCCACCTCTTCGAGCAGGGAACGGGCGAGAAAGCCCGCAAAATCCGCGGAGGACTGGTATTCGGAGTCTTCGCCCATGAACTTGATGAAGGCGCAGTCTTTGCCCGTCACGACGACGGCGGTGTCCGCCTCCCCCGCCGCGTATTGGGAAAGGAAGGAGGTCAGCTCGCTCGCCTTGGTATCCGAAGAGACCGCCAGGGCAAAACAGGGCTGCTCGGGCACAGAATATTTGATGGCATACGTCTGCACGTCCGCGCCCGTGCATTCGCCGAGCAGGATGCGGCGGATGAACTCCGACCTGGGCAGATTGAGCGTCTTGCCCGCCCTGTTTTCGATCGCATCTGACAAAAAGACAGCGTAATTTTTTTCCACCTCGCCCGTGCCTTTGAGCGCGCAGGCATATTCCGCCCCCTTATAGAGCACTTTAAAAAATGTAACGCCCGCGCTCTCGTCCTGCATGACGCCGCCGAAGGCGCGCGGCGAAAAGGAGGGGCGCTCCCCCGCCGCCGAAAAGAGAAATTCCCCCTCGGGAGAAAACAGGAATACGTCGATCCCCGTCTTCTGATAGACCGACTGTATGCTTTTTTTCAGATCAGAATACATTTTTCCCTCTCAAAAGCGGGCTTAAACGCCCGAAATCCCCTTTATTATAGCGTACTTTGCGGAAAATAGCAATGATTTTTTCAAAACCGCGCCCGAATGCGCAAAATTCGTCCGTCCGCAGCGGGAGAGGCGCGCGGCGCGGCATGAAGGCGGAAGGCAAAACCTGCAAAACTTGCATAAAAATTGTCATGCCGTTGACAATACTTTCATTTTATACTTGACACATTCCGCCCGATATAGTAAAATTATAGATGTGATAATGTCCGTTCGGAACATATTTTTTCCGAAAGGATAAAAAAATACAGGGGTGTACTTATGTCGACCAATCAAACAGCAGTACCCGAAGCGAAAAAGGAAAGCAGGGCGGCGCAGATCGTCCTCTCTCTCATCGTCTTCGTCGGCTTTGCAGTCCTTCTCTTCGTTCCCGATTTTATCCCGGGCGGACAGGGGCTGTACAAAGACATCATCGACTTTTTCAAATCCTTCAAACAGCTTGACGACCTGCAATTCAGGCTCGTCTATCTCTCCTTTACCGGATTTTACGCGATCCTTCTCCTCTTTACGGTGATCTCCCTCTTCGTGAAAAAGAGGGCGGCTTTTGCTCTGAGCGCCGTAAAGACCCTCCTCGGGCTCGCGGTCTGCGTCTATTTCACCTATTATTATGTGAAAAACGGCGTCCCGCTCGACCTTTTGTTCCGCGACGATAAGACGCACGTCGCCCTCACTTCGCTCACCTTCATGCTCGCCTTCTCCCTCATCATGCTCTTTATCCTGAGCATTTCCTATTATAAAGGAAGAGGGGTGGCGAAGGCCGTCTCCGCCCTCATCGCCGTCGCCTTCGGGGCATTCTTCTTCTATGACAAGCCCTTCATCGGCGAAGCGACCCTCATCGACCTTTTCAACTTCAAGTTCTCCTACGGCACGGGCATTGCGGGCAAGATCTTCTCCTATGCGCTGATCGCGCTCGCCTTCGCGGCGGCAGTCAATCTGCTCTTTGCTCTCCTTTCGCTCATCATCCGCCGCATGAACGGGGCCGACCTCGTCCGCTCCATCCTCATGCTGGCGATCTCCGCCGTCTGCTTTGTGCTGCTCATCGTCGAAGCGGGCGCCGCCAATGTGTTCGATTATCTCGGCACGACGGGATTCTTTATCCTCTCCATCGTGCAATTCGTCTATACCGTCATCGTCTTTGCCGTCTGCGCCGCCAAGCGCAAAGCGGCAGAAGAAGCGCCCCTCTTTGTGGAAGATGCCGACCGCCAGATGGCGATCAACGGGCTTTCGCAGGAGAGCGCGCAGGCTGCGGCCCCCGCAGCGGCGCCCGCGCCCGAAGCGCAGCCCGCGCCCGCCGCGGAAGAGACGGCGTTTGCAGACGCCGCCCGCGCCAACGCCGCTTTTGACGACGCCTCGCAGATCTCCATCGACGAGATCGTAGCCGAAAACGCCGCCAAAGAGGAAGAAAAGGAAGAACCCGCGCAGGAAAGCGCGCAGCCGGAAGAAGAGATCGCGGAAGAAAAGCCCGTCGACTTTGAACAAAAACAGCACGACGGCCGCTTCAACCGCACATACAGCGACTATCAAGCGAACGCGGGAGCAGCAGCAGCGGGCTACGGCGCACCGCAGCAGCCTCAGCCCCCCTACGGCGTGCCTTACGGCTACGGCGCGGGCTACGCGCAGCAGTACGCACAGAACGCGCCCGGGTACTACGGCGGGCCCATCCCCTATCTGCCCGACGCCTTCATCAACAGTCTGACCCCCGCCGAACGGGACGAATTCGACAAGCTGTTCATCTCCCGCATCTACGGCGACAACAAGCGCCTGCCCGTCTATACGGTCGGCGCGGACAACCGCGAATTTTTCGCCAAGATCTTCGTCTTTATGGGCAGATATCGCACCATCATCTCGGAAGGCCTGCTCGAAAAGATCTACAATTACAGCAACTCCATCCGCTGACCCGAAAAAACCGCGGGCGCGCAGCTTACAAGCTGCGCGCCTTTTTTATTGCCGAAGCGACTTTTGCGCGCCTTTTTTGTTGCCGAAGCGGCTTTTGCGCGCCTTTTTCGGGATCTGCAAAACGCCCCTTTTTTCGGATCGCCGGATGCGCCGCTTTGCACCCTTCGGATCGCCGAAAGCACCGCGCCTTTTTTTTTTTCTGTTGATTGTCCGTACCCTTTTTCCCCGTTGAACGCCGCGCCCTTTGCGCCGCAGAAGGGAAAACCGCGGCCCCGTCGTATTATGTAATTTATAAAATAGAATGCTATCGACATAAAACGCCGGCAAAACGTCCGCCACTTCATTTTGTCCGCGCACCTTGTCCTTGCACCCTTGCCGCCCCGAAAAATAAAATTTAAAAAATTTTCGCAAAAACGCTTGACTTTCTATACTATGCAAT
>CALWCR010000085.1 GCA_944376445.1 uncultured Clostridia bacterium
CGGCATTTCGCGCCGAAAAATTATCCGCCTGGGAAGAGGCGGTGGAGAGGACGCTGTTCCGCCGCGGCCGCGGCCTGTAGATCGGGCGCAAAGCGGCTTGTAAACCAAAGCGTAAAGCGGCGGGCAAATCGGGCGAGGCTTATAGATCGGGCGCAAAGCGGCTTGTTGGCCAAGCGTAAAGCGGCGGGTAAACCGGCTGCGGGCAAAGAAGAAATTTAAAACCCTTTTAGCCGTGGGCTTCGGCGATAAGGGCTTGAAAAAGGATGACTGATTCAGTCAAATAAATCGGATCGGGAGATAAAAAAATGAGCAGAGCGGACGAGATCTTTATACGCAATTGCAAGGATATTTTGCAAAACGGAACGTGGGACACGGACAGGGAGGTGCGCCCGCGCTGGGCGGACGGCACGCCCGCGCACACCATCAAAAAATTCGGGCAGGTCTCCCGCTATGACTTGCGGGAAGAATTTCCCATCCTTACGCTCAGGCGCACCTATCTGAAATCCGCGATCGACGAGATCCTCTGGATATGGCAGAAGAAGAGCAACAATATCCATGATCTTTCTTCCCATATCTGGGACAGCTGGGCGGATGAAACGGGCTCCATCGGCAAGGCTTACGGGTATCAGCTGGGGCTGAAATATTCCTTCCCGGAAGGGGAGTTCGACCAGGTGGATAAGGTGCTTTTCGATCTGAAAAACAATCCCGCCAGCCGCCGCATCATCGCGCATATGTACAATGTGGCGGACCTCAAAGAGATGCATCTGTATCCCTGCGCCTATTCCATGACCTTCAACGTGACGGGCAATACCCTCAACGGCATCCTCAACCAGCGCAGCCAGGATATGCTCGCGGCGAGCAATTGGAACGTCGTGCAGTACAGCATCCTCCTCATGATGTTCGCCCGCGCCGCGGGGCTGGAAGCGGGGGAGCTCGTGCACGTCGTCGCCGACGCTCATATTTATGACAGGCACGTTCCCATCGTGGAAAAACTTATCTGCGGTAAAGCGCACCCCGCGCCCCGCCTTTTAGTGGATGAAAGCGTCAAAGATTTCTATTCTTTCACCAAAGACAGCTTTACCCTGGAAGGGTATCAATACAACGAATTTAACGAAAAAATCCCCGTTGCTATCTGATTTTCGGCATTTTTGAAGTACTATGCCACGCATAAACGGGTAAAAAAGGAGTAAAACATGAAGGCGATCGTAGTCGTGGACAAACGTTGGGGCATCGGAAAAAAGAACGACCTTCTCTTCCGCCTCCCCGCGGATATGCAGCATTTCCGCGAAAAGACGGCGGGCAAGACCGTCGTGATGGGGAGCAATACCCTGCTCTCTTTCCCGGGCGGCAAGCCGCTCAAGGGGCGCACGAACATCGTGCTTTGGCCGGGCGGAGAAAAGAGGGAGGACTGCATCGTCGTCTCTTCTTTGGACGAACTCTTTGAAAAGATCGGCGAATATCCCGAAGAAGAGGTCTACGTTATCGGCGGGGCGATGCTGTACAGGACTTTGCTGCCGTATTGTTCGGAAGCGGAAGTGACCAAAGTGGACGCGGACGGCGGGGCGGAGGTGTTTTTTGAGGACCTCGATGCGCTCCCCGGTTGGACGTGCGCTTTTGCGGGAGAGCCGCTTGAGACCAACGGCTATACCATCCGCTTTTGCACATACCGCAACGGCGGCATACAAAAATATCCGGGAAGGTAAAAACTATGTCGGAAGTTGTGCTCGGCACGCGGGCATTGAGCAAATATTACGGCCTCACCGCCGCCGTGGACGGGGTGTCCATGACGATCGGGCGGGGCGACATCTACGGTTTTGTGGGCAGGAACGGCGCGGGAAAGACGACGCTCATGCGCATCGTGACGGGGCTCGTTTCCAAAAGCGGCGGAGAGTATGAGCTTTTCGGCTGCCCCGATACGGACGCCGCGATCTTGTCTGCCCGCCGCAGGGTTGGGGCGATCATCGAAACGCCCGCCCTCTATCCCGCCTTCACCGCCGAGCAGAACCTGAAAATGCAGTGTATGACGGCGGGGCGCGGCTTTTCTGCCGTGGCGGACGTTCTGCGCGCGGTTGGGCTGTCGGGCACGGGCAGTATGAAGGTGAAGAATTTTTCCCTTGGTATGCGGCAGCGCCTCGGCATCGCCGCGGCGCTCATCACCGAGCCCGAATTTCTCATCCTCGACGAACCCGTCAACGGGCTCGACCCCGAAGGCATCGTCGAGGTGCGCGAGCTTCTTCTCCGCCTCAACCGCGAGCGGGGCGTCACCGTGCTCATCTCCAGCCATATCCTCGGCGAGCTTTCCAAACTTGCGACCAAGTTCGGCTTTATCGAACGGGGAAAACTTTTGAAGGAGATCTCCGCTCAAGATTTGGAAAAAGAGTGCCGCCGCAGCGTCGTTTTGCAGATGAACGGGATCGCCCGCTTTGCCGAAGCGATGCAAAAGCTGGGTGTTTCCGAATACAGGGTGCTTTCGCAGACTTCTGCGGAAGTGTTTGCCGAGCGCAGTATCTCCGCCTTTGCCGCGGCTTTGTCCGAAGTCGGGCTGGAGATCTTCCGCGTCAGCGAAAACGAGGCGGACCTTGAAAAATATTTTATGCAGCTCATCGGAGGGGAAGAAAGATGAAAGCGCTTCTTCGGGCGGATCTGTACCGCCTTCTGCATTCCAAATTTTTCTATATCCTCGCCGCGGTGGCGCTCGCGCTGGCGCTTGTCACTTTCGGGCTGCTCGTGCTCATCCAAACGCTCGCCTCCGAAATGGCGGGGGAGGCGCTCGGCCTCTCCGTCTCCGCTTTCCAGCGGTTGTCCTTTGACGGCACGGTAGGGTATTTTTCCGTCATCGCTTCCGCCGTATTCATCTGCGGCGATTACGCGGGCGGCGGGATACGCGGCAAGATCGTCATCGGCTGCGGCAGGCGGGAGATCTTCTATTCCAAACTCATCCTCTCGGCGGCGATGTCTGCCGTCTTGTACCTCATCGGCCAGGCGGCCGTCTTTGTGCTCGGCGGCATCTATTTCGGTTGGGAAGGGGTGTCCGCATACGATACCGTTTCCCTCTTTATCGCGGGGCTTTCGATGTCGCTCGCTTTTGCCGCCGTCTTTTCGGGGCTGGCGCTCATCCTGCAAAAGCTCTCTTCCGCGCTCGTCTTCGGCATCGTGGCGATGTTCGCCCTCTCCCTCGTTTTGAGCCTCCTCTCCGCCGCCGGATCCGCCGTCGATTCGCGCGCCTTCACCGTCTTTTGCGATGTCTTTGCCCGCCTCACGCCCGTCGGTCAGAACACCGCGCTCGCCGCAGGGGCGGACGATTACTGGGTGCACACCGCCGTCTCTTTGGCATGGGTGGCGGCGTCGGCCCTTTTGACGCCGCTGCGCTTTAAAAAACTCGATCTCAAGTGATAAACACTATTATATAATAGGGCCTTTATGTGCCGATGCCCGCAAAGTTTTTTTGCGGGCAAAATTTTTTTATTTTTTTTCGGAAAAAGTGCCTTCAAACCGTTGACATTCAAAATGAAAGTGGTATAATATTAGCAGAATTTGAAAGAGAGTGCTAACACTTAATCAATGTAAGTGCTAACATCCCTTGTAAGGAGATGATCATTATGAAAAACGAACTCACGAACAGAAACAATTTTTATCCCGATTACGATTTCTTTGACGAAGCGATGCACGATTTCTTCCCTTCCTTCTACGGCAGGGGACATCAGAAATATATGCGTACCGACATCAAGGAGACGGAAAACGCCTATGTGATGGAAGTGGAACTTCCCGGCATGGATAAAAAGGACATCCATATGGAATTGAAGGACGGGTATCTCAACATTTCCGTCAAAAAGAGCGAACAGAGCGAGGAGGATAAAAAGCACAACTATATCCACCGCGAACGCAGCTTCTCCTGCCAGCGCAGCTATTACGTCGGCGACATCAGCAAGGAGGACATCAAGGCGAAGTACGAAAACGGTATGCTCAACGTCACCATCCCCAAGGAAACGCCGAAGCGTGAAGAAGAGCACAAGATCGAGATCGAATAAAAGTGCTTGACGGTCTGCGGGCGGGGCTCATGCCCCGCCCGTTCGGCATATTTTAAAGAGAGGGCGTCTGCGCGTTTTCATGCGGGGCGCCCCTTCCTTTTTCAAAAGTTCCGCCGTCTGTGTCTTTTTTCGTTTCGCCGTGTTCGGGACAAGGCATTTTTTTGTCGTTTGGCGCGCAGTCGGGGCAGGGCGTTTCTTTGCCATGCGGCGCGCAGTCGGGGCAGGGCGCTTTTTTGCCATGCGGCGCGCAATCGGGCCTATGGAAATGTCTGCCGTGCGGCTTTCCGCCCCGCGGGCGGGGTGCGGGGCGTCTTTTGGGCGGCGCTTCGCGCCCTCCTTGCTGCAGGCGGGCGAGGTACTCTTCATAGAGGCGCACGCCACCGCGCATATCCTCGGCGGAAGGTTTCCTCTTCGGAGAAATGCCGCTGCCGCGCTCTTCCTCCGAAGAAATATCGCTCTGTGCTCCGTCCGTTTCGGCGCAGGGCGTATCCGCTGCAAAGAATACGGCGCGTGCGGGCGCGGGCGCGCCGAAGGCGGGGTGCGCGCGTCGGGCAAAGGTAAAGGTATACAAAAACATTGCCGCGGCGGCGAGGCAGAAGGCTGCCGCCGTCAGTACCAGGGTACGTTTGATCATATCCGCAGTATGCGCATAAAAGTTGCCTTTATTCCCGCGCAAACGCTTGCTTTTTCCGCGCCGTGCGGATATAATGATAAAAGAATTTAAACCTGAGTCGAAGGGTTCGCCCGACGGCAAAGGGGAGAAGCATATCTTCCGGGTCAGGGATCGGTATCCTCCTTTTTGCGTTGGCGCGAAAGGGAGGTTTTTTTATGTCGGAAAACAGGGTCGCCGTCGTCAGCATCATCGTCGAAAACACAGAGCGGTCGGAGCAGCTCAACGCGCTTTTGCACGAATTCGGCGGATACATCATCGGCAGGATGGGGATCCCGTACCGCCCGAAGGGGATCGCCGTTTTGTCCGTGGTGATGGACGCCCCGCAGGAGGCGGTCAACGCGCTCACGGGCAAGCTCGGTATGCTCGGCGGCGTGAGCGCAAAGACGCTGTTTTCCAAATATTGAGCCGTCCTTTTGCTTTCGCAAGTTTAAATGAGAAGTACATCAAGGAGTTTTGTAAGATGAAAAAGATTTTTGCGGTCCTTTTATCGGCGTGCCTGCTCGTCGCGTCCGTCGCGGCGTTTTCCTCCTGCGGCAAAAAGAAAACGGGCGGGGATGCCGCCGCCTTTACCGCCGACGTGTACGCGCCCGACGGCGCGCCCGCGCTGGCGCTCGCGCAATTGATGAGCGAAAATATGCAGTTCGGCGGCAAAGTGAATTATAACGTCGTCAACGCGACGACCATCCAGACATACGTCACGGGGCAGGACCCTGCGGCGGAGCTGTGCGTGCTTCCCGTCAACGCGGCTGCCAAGGCGCTCGGCTCGGGCAAGACCTATCAGATGCTCGGCGCGGTCACGCACGGCAATATCTATCTTCTTTCCAATACCGAAAAGGAAGAGCTCACCGCGGCGAACATCAAAGAGCGGCTCGAAGGCAAAGTGGTCGGCTGCATCCAGCTGGAAAACTTTGTCGGCTTCGCGCTGCAGGTCGTTTTGGATAAGTACGACGTCTCCTATACCGTCATCGAGGATCCCGAAAAGCCCGCGGAAAGCGGGGTCAGCCTCGTCAACATTTCCCAGCCCGCCCAGCAGATCTCGGCTACGGCTGTCTATGATTATATGGTGGCGGCGGAGCCCGTCGTCTCGACAAAAACGGGCAACATCCCCACGCTCGAAGTGGTGGGCGATCTGCAGGCGCTCTACGGCGAACAGGGTTATCCGCAGGCGGTGCTCGTCGCCAAAACGGATTTCATCGAGGCAAACGGCGGGATGATCGAAGCGTTCATCGAGGCGGTCGAAGAGAATGCGGATTGGCTCAAAGCGGATTCCACGTCCGCGGAGACGATCGTAAACGCCGTCTCTTCCCACCTTCCCGACGGGGCGACGCCCACTTTTACGGCGGACAACCTCTCCAAGACTGTCATCGGCCGCTGCGCGGTGCGCTTTGACGCGGCTTCCGCCTGCAAAGAGCGGGTGAAAGGTTTCCTTTCCGAGATCACGGCGGTGAACGGCGTTTCCTTCGATACGGCGGACGCATTCTTCTATCGGGCAGACTGAGCGGCAAGTGAAAGCGTTTTTCTTCGGTAAAAAACTGAATATCGCCTTCTCTTTTCTGGCGGTCGTCGCCATGTGGGGCGCGTGGCTCATCGCCTATTATACGGTGCGCAACGATTATATCGTGCCTTCCTTCACCGATACGGTTGTCGCGATCGGCAAAAATTTCGCCGACGGCGGCTTCTGGGCGGCGTTCGGGGGGACCCTCCTGCGCACCCTGTATTCCTGGGCGGTCGCTTTCGCGGCGTCTCTTTTGACCCTGTGCCTCGGCGCGCTGAGCGAAAAATTCCGCCGCTTTCTGGCGCCCCTCGTCAGCGCGCTGCGCACCCTGCCGACGATGGCGGTCACCCTCATGCTGCTCATCTGGACGTCGCCGCGCGTCGCTCCCACCGTCGTCGCGTTCATGATGATCTTCCCGCTCTCGTATACGCAGCTGTACGCGTCTTTTTGCGCCATCGACGAAAAACTTTTGCAGATGGCGCGCATCTACAAGATCGGCGGGGCGGACAGGCTGACAAAGATCTATATCCCGCTGCTCATGCCGGGCGTCTTTGCCGAGACGGGCGCGAACATCTCGCTCACCCTGAAAGTCATGGTCTCGGCGGAAGTTCTGGCGGGTACCTTCGGTTCCGTCGGCGGGCTCATGTACACCGCTTCCATGTATTCGCGCATGGATCAGATGTTCGCCCTCACGATCGTCATGCTCGCCGCGGGCGGGCTTTTGGAATTTGCCTTCGGGCAGCTCAGCCGTATCACGGACAGATGGGTGCTCGGCCGCGGGCAGGGGAGGCGCGCATGATCGTTCTCGACAAAGTGAGCAAGAGTTACCCTTCGGGCCCCGTCTATAAAGATTTTTCCCTCTCGATCGAAGAGGGCAAGATCACCTGCCTTCTGGGCGCGAGCGGCTGCGGCAAGACGACCCTCCTCAATATGCTGGCGGGGCTTTTGCCCTACCAAGGGCGCATTGCGGGCGTGCCGGGGCGCGTCTCGTATATCTTTCAGGAAGAGCGGCTGCTTCCCAACCTCACCGTCCGCGGGAACGTGGCGCTCGTTCTGGGCAGGCGGGCGGACGCGGGCCGCGTTTCGGATATCCTTAAAAAAGTCGAACTTTCGGGCAAGGAAGACGCTTTCCCCGCCGAGCTTTCGGGCGGGCAGGCACAGCGCGTCTCCATCGCGCGCGCCTTCGCTTATCCTTCGGGGCTCATCCTCATGGACGAACCCTTCGCCTCCCTCGATACCGCCCTCAAAATACGGCTCATCGGCGTCTTTTGCCGCCTTTGGGAGGAGGAAAAGCGCACGGCGGTCTTCGTCACGCACGACGCGGAGGAGGCGTATATGCTCTCGCACCGCGCGCTCGTGCTCAAAGAGGGGAAGATCGTTGCCGACCTTTCCTGCGGAGGGGAAGTGCCGCGCGCATACGGGGCGGCGTCGCCGTACAGGGACGCCATTCTCTCCGCCCTCATGTCGGCGACGTGAGCTGTCCGCGGTTTGCACAAAATGTGGATTCGGAGCATTTTTGCGTTAATCGGCAAGGATGCTCTTTTTGTCTTGAAAAGGGAAGCGTTCTGTGTTAGAATGTTCATAAGGCTCAATTCACATATGCGGGAGAGGATAGGATTTGAAGACGCTTTTTATATCCGATCTGGACGGGACGCTTTTGACATCGAAGGAGCGCATTTCCGAATACAGCCTGGAAAAACTCAACAGGATGATCGACGGGGGGCTCATGTTCA
The DNA here is from genome assembly GCA_944376445.1 of uncultured Clostridia bacterium. Taxonomy (GTDB): domain Bacteria; phylum Bacillota; class Clostridia; order Christensenellales; family Borkfalkiaceae; genus Borkfalkia. Next base: position 7,930 of record CALWCR010000085.1, read on the forward strand.
CCTATGCGACCGCCCGTTCCCTCAACTCGGCGGCGAAGGCGTGCCGGGGGCTGCGGCAGAAGCTGCCCGTCATCCTCTACAACGGCGCGGTCGTGACGGAGCCGTGGAGCGGCAAAATGCTCTGCAACAGCCATTTCAACGACGGTCAGCTGTATTTTCTCAAAGAGCTGTTCGACAAGTATGATATCTGGCCGCTCGTCTATTCCTTCCGCGGGAAAAAGGAGCGGGTGTCGTGGGTGGTCGGCAAGGAGACGCCGGGCGTCATGCGCTATCTGGAAAGGCGCAAGGGGGATCCCCGCCTCAATCCCGTGGCGCGGCCCAAAGACATCCTCGGCGACGAGATCTTTTATTTCAACTGCATCGGCAAGAAGGAGTCTCTCGACGCGCTGCACGCGGAAGTGGAGCGCAGCTTCGACATCAAGACCATCTACGAGCAGGAGACGTATCAGAGCGACTACTGGTGCGAGATCATGCCGCGCAGCACTTCCAAAGGCGCCGCCGCGCGCGAAGTGCGGCGCATCCTGGGCGCGGAAAAGCTGGTCGCCTTCGGCGACGGGACCAACGACACGGAGCTTTTCAACGCTGCGGACGAATGTTATGCGGTGCAAAACGCGGACGCGCGCCTCAAAGCGTGCGCCACGGGCGTCATCGGGTACAGCGAAGAGGACGCCGTCGTCAAATTTCTGGCAGAGAATCTGAAAAAATATCTTTAAGGAGATCTTTTTATATGGCAAAAGAAAGGAAAAAGAGTACTTTCTGGAAAGATTTCAAGGCGTTCATCTCGCGCGGGAATATCGTCGACCTCGCCGTTGCGGTGGTCGTCGGCGCTGCGTTCACGGCGATCGTCAACAGCCTCGTGAACGACATCATCAAGCCGCTCATCGCCCTGCTCGTCGGCGGCGATTTCAGCGAGCTGGTCATCGAACTGCGCGAGGCGACCGTGAATCAAGAAACGGGCGAAGTGTTGCGTGAGGCGATCCTTCTCAACTACGGTAACCTCATCATGGCGATCTTGACCTTCCTCATCGACGCGCTCGTCATCTTCACGGTCATCCGCGTGGTGCGCAACGCGCAGAAGAAACTCAAAGAGGGTGCGGAAGCGCTCAAGGGCAAGCTCGCCAAGGAAGAGTCGGAAGCCGCTGCGGAAGAAGTTGCGGCAGAGGTACCCGCGGCAGAGGCGCCCGCAGCGCCTGCGGCGCCGCAGGGCCCGACGACGGAAGAGCTCCTCGCGGAGATCCGCGACCTTCTCAAAGAGAATGCCGCGCTCAAAAAGGACGCGGCCGGGGCAGCCGAAGAAAAGGCGGAATAACAGGCCAGCGGGAACGGCAGACGCCGTTCCCGCTTTTGCTGTCAAGCGTTCTCGCGCCGCCGCCGCGAAAAAAACCCGACAAAATTTCAAAAAAGGGCGCGTAAACAGTTTTTGAAAAGACAAGTTTGTGTTATACTGTAATAGCGGTGCGGGTGTGCGCCGCAACGTCTTCGGCGTTTGGAGAGGTTATCAAAATGAACGGTTATCGCGCCAGCTTCATGACTTCTTGCCGCCCGCGAAAAAACGGGAGGCGTTCGCACACCGAAAATCGGGATAAGGGGATATTGCACCCCGCTCATGCGGCAGGTTTATAACCGGAACGTCTTTCCGTTTATGGCCTGTTTTTCTTTTTTTTTCAGAAGGCGATGGCGGGGATCCCGCTGCGGAAGAGGAGAAAAAAGAGATAAAAATTGATGACCGCGATGACGGGCACCGTCAGCATCAGAAGCAGGCTGTCGGTGCGGAATTTCAGGGCGAACATGGCGGCATACACGCCCGCCGCGCCGCCGAGAAGGGCTGCGGCGATCAGTTTCCCGTCGTCGGAAGGGATATGCGCGCCCCGCTCGGCGCGCCGCCGCTTCTGTGTCTTTACGAGCAGAAAGGCATATAGGTTGACCGCCGCGATGTAGACGGCGGCGATGATGTAAAGAAGCAGCATTTTTCTCGTCCTCCTTCGGACAAGAGTATGCGCGAACGATAAAGGATTATTTACGGAGGTTTGTCTTATGGCAAAAGTTGCGATCCTCATGGGGAGCAAATCGGATCTTCCCGTCGTCAGGCCCGCGGCGGAGGTCCTGAAAAAATTCGGCGCGGAGACAGAGGTGCGCGTCATTTCCGCCCACCGCACGCCCGACGCGGCGCACGCGTTTGCCGCAAATGCGGAGAAAAACGGCGTGGAAGTCATCATCTGCGCGGCGGGCAAGGCGGCGCATCTGGGCGGGGTCATCGCCGCGTATACCACCCTTCCCGTCATCGGGCTTCCCGTCAAGACGGACATGATGGGCGGGCTGGACAGCCTCCTTTCCATCGTGCAGATGCCCTCGGGCATCCCCGTCGCCACGGTAGGGGTGAACGGCGGAGAAAACGCGGGGCTTCTCGCGCTGCAAATACTGGCGCTGCGCCATCCCGAAATTACGGACAAGCTCAAAGAACATAAAAAGCAGATGGCGGAAAAGATCGCGGCGGACGACGCCGCGCTGCAGGAAGAACTGAAAAATCTTTAAAATTTTACGATAGATTGCGGAGGTAAATTATCATGAAAAAAGGCAACCAGCTCTATGAAGGCAAGGCGAAAAAGGTCTTTGAGACGGAAGATCCCGACATCGTCATCGTCGACTACAAGGACGATGCGACCGCGTTCAACGGGCTCAAAAAGGGCACCATCGCGGGCAAGGGCGTCATCAACAACAAGATGAGCAACATGATGTTCCGTATCATGGAACAGCACGGCGTTCCCACCCATTTCGTGGAAGAGCTTTCCGACCGCGAGACGGCGGTGAAAAAGGTGCAGATCGTGCCCCTGGAGGTCATCATCCGCAACACGGCGGCGGGCAGCTTCTCCAAGCGTTACGGCGTGCCCGAAGGGACCAAACTCCCCGTGACCGTCCTCGAATTCAGCTATAAAAACGACGATCTCGGCGATCCGCTCATCAACGACTATCACGCGCTCGCCATGCAGCTTGCCACCCCCGAAGAGATCGAGACCATCAAAAAGATGGCGTTCAAGGTCAACGAAGTGATGAAAGAGTTCTTCAAGGGGCTCAACATCGACCTCATCGACTTCAAGCTCGAATTCGGCAGATTCAAGGGCCAGATCATCCTCGCGGACGAGATCTCTCCCGACACCTGCCGCTTCTGGGATATGACCACGGGCGAGAAGCTGGACAAAGACAGGTTCAGAAGGGATATGGGCGGCGTAGAGGACGCTTATAAAGAAGTGTTCGCGCGCCTTACGCACAACAAATAAGGCTGTATATCCGGCCGCCCCGCCCGCATACGGCGGGGCGGCGCATTGAAATTTGAATAACAGAAAGGAAGGGAACCATCCATGGCAATATCGTATAAAGACAGCGGCGTAGACGTCGAAAGGGGCTATAAAGCGGTCGAACTGATGAAAAAGCACGTCCAGAGCACGTTCAACGGCAACGTCCTCGGCGACATCGGTTCGTTCGGCGGATTTTATTCCATCGCGGGCGAAAAGATGCAAGAGCCCGTCCTCGTCGCGGGGACGGACGGCGTCGGCACCAAGCTCAAATACGCGTTCCTCGCCAACAGGCACGACACGATCGGCATCGATGCGGTCGCCATGTGCGTGAACGACATCGTCTGCCAGGGCGCGAAGCCGCTCTTCTTCCTCGATTATTTTGCGACGGGGAAGCTCTCTCCCGAAACGGTCGCCACCGTCGTGTCGGGCGTGGCGGAGGGCTGCCGCCAGTCGGGCTGCGCGCTCATCGGCGGCGAGACGGCGGAGATGCCCGGCTTTTATCCGGACGGGGAATATGACCTGGCGGGCTTTGCGGTCGGTATCGTCGACAAAAAAGACGTCATCAACGGCAAGGACATCAAGGAGGGGGACGCCCTCATCGGCGTCGCGTCCAGCGGCATCCATTCCAACGGCTATTCGCTCGTGCGCCGTCTGTTCGGCGACAGCGACAATTCGCACGATCTTGACCGTTATGACGACCGCCTCAAAGACAACGTGCTCAACGCCCTCCTGACGCCGACCAGGATCTATGTGAAGAGCGTTCTCAACCTCATTTCCAAGGTCAAAGTCAAGGGCATCGCCCACATCACGGGGGGCGGGTTCATCGAAAACATCCCGCGTATCTTCCCCGCGGGCATCGGCTGCGAGATCGAAAAGAGCTCCTATCCGCTTCCCGAGATCTTCAAGATCATGAAAGAGAAGAGCGAGGCGAGCGACGAGCAGCTCTACAACACCTTCAACATGGGCATCGGCATGGTCTTTTGCGTAGAGCAGAAAGACGTGGAAAAGACCCTCTCCGTCCTCGCGTCCACGGGCGAAAAGGCGTATGTGATCGGCAAGACGGTCAAGGGCAAAGGGGTCGCGTTAAAGTGAAAAAGATCGCGGTATTTGCCAGCGGTTCGGGCAGCGATTTCCAGTCGGTCATCGACGCGAACGAGCGGGAGCATTTTTGCGAGATCGCGCTCCTTGTCGCCTCCAAAGAGGGGATCTACGCCATCGAACGGGCGAAAAAGCACGGTATAGACTATATCGTGCGCAATAAAAAGGAGTATCCTTCCGTCGAGGAAATGTACGACGACATCGTCGCCGAGCTCAGAAAGCGCGGCGTCGATTACGTCGTGCTCGCGGGCTATCTCTCCATGCTGGGCGAGAATTTCGTGCGCGCGTTCCCGGACAGGATCATCAACATCCATCCTTCCCTCATCCCGAGCTTTTGCGGGAAGGGCAATTACGGCATCAACGTCCACCGCGCCGCCCTCGAATACGGCGTCAAGATCTCGGGCCTGACGGTGCATTTCGTGGACGAGCATTACGACACGGGCGCGATCATCCTGCAGCGCGCCGTCCCGGTCGAGGAGGGCGACACGCCCGAAACGCTGCAGGCGCGCATTCTCGAAGAAGAGCATAAAGCCCTGCCCGAAGCGGTGAAACTTCTCACCACGGGCAGGATCGTAAAAACAGGCAGAAAGGTCACCATCCTGTGACAAAAAAATACAGGCGGAGGAGAGAGCATGAACAGCATTTATCAGGTGTACGACATCGGCGAACATATCAAGGACAACAGCTATGTCGGCCGCGGTATCGTCGTCGGCATGAACGAGAGCGGAGACAAGGCGGTCTTTGCCTATTTTATCATGGGCAGGAGCGAGAACAGCCGCAACCGCGTCTTTACCGAGAAAGGGGAGGAGGTCACCATCTATCCTTTCGACGCGAGCAAGGTCAAGGACCCGTCCCTCATCATCTATTCGCCCGTGCGCCGCGCGGGCAATTCGGTCATCGTCACCAACGGCGACCAGACGGATACCGTCTACGATTTCCTCATGCAGGGCAAATCGTTTGAAGAGGCGCTCGCCACCCGCTGCTTCGAGCCGGACGCGCCCAACTTCACGCCGCGCATCAGCGCCGTCCTCGACTTTGCGGACGTCTCCTTCGGCTATAAAATGAGCATTTTGAAGAGCGCGGACGAGGCGGGCAGCGCCTGCAACCGCTATACCTTCGCCTATACGCCGCGCAAGGGGCTCGGGCACTTTATCCATACCTACAACTGCGACGGCGACCCCATCCCCACCTTTACGGGGGAGCCCGAACGGGTCAGGATCCCGGACGATATGCACGCTTTTGCGGAAAACCTCTGGAACAACCTCAACGAGGCGAACAAGATCTCGCTCTACGTCCGCTATACCGACCTTGCCACGGGCAAGTTTGAAAGAGTGCTCATCAATAAAAATAAGTAAGGGAGAAAAACGATGAAAGAATTTGAACTCAAATACGGCTGCAACCCCAACCAGAAGCCTGCCAGGATCTTTATGGACGGCGGGAAGGAACTCCCCATCGAGATCCTCAACGGCAAGCCGGGATATATCAACTTTTTGGACGCCTTCAACAGCTGGCAGCTCGTCAAAGAGATCAAGGACAATCTCGGGCAGGTGGCGGCGACTTCCTTCAAGCACGTGAGCCCGACTTCGGCGGCGGTGGGCAAAAAACTTTCCGAACGGCTGAAAAAATCCTGCTTTGTCGACGACATCGAAGGGCTGGACGATTCTCCGCTCGCCTGCGCCTATGCGCGCGCGAGGGGAACGGATAGGATGTCCTCTTTCGGCGACTGGATCGCCCTTTCCGACGAATGCGACGAAGTGACGGCCAAGATCATCGCCCGCGAAGTGTCGGACGGCATCATCGCCCCCCGCTATTTGCCCAAGGCGCTGGAGATCCTCAAAGGCAAGCGCAAGGGCGGCTATAACATCGTTAAGATCGACAGGGATTATAAGCCGGATCCCGTCGAGCATAAACAGGTTTTCGGCGTGACTTTCGAGCAGGGCAGGAACGAATTCAAGATCGATAAAAACCTGCTCACGAACATCGTCACCAAGAACAAGACGCTGCCCGAAGACGCCAAGACCGATCTTATCATCTCCCTCATCACCCTCAAATACACCCAGTCCAACTCCGTGTGCTTTGCGGCGGACGGGCAGGCGATCGGCGTGGGCGCGGGGCAGCAGTCGCGCATCCACTGCACGCGCCTTGCGGGCAGCAAGGCGGATCTTTGGCATCTGCGCCAGAGCGACAAGGTGCTCGGGCTCAGGTTCGCCGAAGGGGTCGGCCGTCCCGATAAAAACAACATCATCGACCTCTATCTTTCCGACGAATGCGAAGACGTCCTCGGCGACGGCGTCTGGAAGAAATATTTCGCCGAGCGCCCCGAGCCCTTCACCAAAGAGGAGCAGAAGGCGTACCTTTCCAAGATCACGGGCGTATCCCTCGGCAGCGACGCCTTCTTCCCCTTCTCGGACAACATCGAACGCGCGAAAAAGAGCGGCGTCTCCTATGTGGCGCAGCCGGGCGGTTCCGTCCGCGACGATCTGGTCATCGAAGCGTGCGACAAGTACGGCATGGTCATGGCGTTCACGGGGATGCGGCTGTTCCATCACTGAGAAGGCGCGCCCGCCCTTGCGCGGGCGGAGAAAACGCTTCGGGCTTTGCCCTGCAAAAACGCCGCGGGATCTGCTTTTTCGGATATGTACGGCAAAAAGGGGCGAAGATTTTGCCCGTTCGGTTTGAATAAAGATACAAAAAGGAAATTGGGATGAACGTATTAGTGATCGGGAACGGCGGGCGCGAACACGCCATCGTCGCGGCGCTTGCCAAGAGCCCGAAAGTGGATAAAATTTACTGCATGAAGGGGAACGCGGGCATTGCCGAGCTTGCGGAGCTTGTCGATGTGGACTACTGCGACCTCAAAGCGGTCGGGGACTGGGTGGACGCGCATAAAGACGTGCGCTACACCGTCATCGCGCCCGACGATCCGCTCGCGCTCGGGCTTGCCGACGAGCTGGAAAGCCGCGGGCACCGCGTGTTCGGGCCGAACAAGCGCGCCGCCGTCATCGAGGCGAGCAAGGCGTTCGCCAAAGAGCTGATGAAAAAGTATCACATCCCGACGGCGCGTTATGAGACTTTTTCCGATTACGAAGCGGCGCTCGCGTATGTGGAGAAGGGGCCTTTCCCCGTCGTTTTGAAGGCGGACGGGCTGGCGCTCGGCAAGGGCGTGCTCATCTGCGAAGATGAAAAAGCCGCCAAAGACGGGCTCAAACAGATCATGCTCGACAAGGCGTTCGGCGCGGCGGGCAACAAGGTGGTCGTGGAAGAATTTCTGACGGGCAAGGAGTTCTCCCCGGGAGAAGAGGTGTCCGTTCTCGCCTTTACGGACGGAGAGACGATCGTTCCCATGATCGCCAGCTGCGACCATAAGCGCGCCTACGACGGCGACAAGGGGCTCAATACGGGCGGCATGGGCACTTTCACGCCCTGCCCCTTCTACGATAAAGAGACCGCGGACGAGGTGATGCAGAAGATCATGCTCCCCACCGTCGCGGCGATGAACGCGGAGGGGCGGCCCTTCAAAGGGGTGCTCTATTTCGGGCTCATGCGCACGAAAGAGGGGATGAAGGTCGTGGAATACAATTCCCGCTTCGGCGATCCCGAAACGCAGGTCGTGCTGCCCATGCTCAAAACTGACCTCATGGAGATCTTTGAAGCGGTCACAGACGGCCGCCTGAAAGAGGTGAAGATCGAATGGGAAGAGGGCGCCTGCGTCTGCGTCGTGCTGGCGAGCGGCGGTTATCCTCTGCATTACGAAAAGGGTAAAGAGATCACGGTCGGCGAACTCGACGAAGGGGTCATGCTCTATCACGCGGGCACCAAGCGGGAAAACGGCGTGCTCAAGACCAACGGCGGCAGGGTGCTCAACGTCTGCGCCAAGGGCAGGACGGTGGAAGAGGCGCGCGCCAAGGCGTATGCCAATGTGGCAAAGATCCGCTTTGACGGGATGCATTACAGGACGGACATCGGCATCAAATACAACAAATAAGAGGAAGGCGGTATGATTTACAGGATTTTCGTAGAGAAGAAGGACAATCTGCAGGCGAAAAAGATCAAAGAGGACCTTTCCGCTCAACTTTCCATCCGCGCGGAGGATGTGCGCGAGCTCATCCGTTACGACGTGGAGGGGCTGACGGAAGCGGAGCTGGAGGCGGCAGTCGTCAACGTGTTTTCCGAACCGCCCGTAGACAACGTTTACAGGGAGGAAGCCGTTTTCGGAGGAGATTACAAGGTCTTTGCCGTGGCGTTCCTCGACGGGCAGTACGACCAGCGCGCGGACAGCGCCGCGCAGTGCGTGCAGCTTCTCACGCGCAAAGCGCGCCCGCTCATCAAGTGTGCGCGCGTCATCGCCGTCAAAGGCGTGACAGACGAGCAGCTTTCCCGCATCAAAAAACACCTCATCAACCCCGTGGAGAGCGCGGAAGTCTCCCTCGAAAAGCCCGCGACCCTCGCCCGCGCGAAGATGCACACGCAGGACGTGCAGGAAGTGAAGGGCTTCATTTCCATGTCGGACGAGGAGATCGCCGCCTATCATAAAAAGGTCGGCTTTGCCATGAGCGCGGAGGACCTCGCCTTCGTGCGCGATTATTTCAAGAAGGAAGGCAGGAACCCGACGGAGACGGAAGTCAAGGTCATCGACACCTATTGGTCCGACCACTGCCGCCACACCACCTTCTCCACCGAGATCAAGGACGTCAAGATCGATTCGGACAACCCGCATATCGCCAAGGCGTATGCGCTGTATAAAGAGCTTTTCCAAGAGTTCAACGGCAAGCGGGAAGACAAATACCCCTGCCTCATGGATATTGCGACCATCGCCGTCAAAAAACTGAAAAAGGAGGGGAGGCTGGACAATCTCGACATTTCCGACGAGATCAACGCCTGCTCCATCTGCATCGACGCCGAGATCGACGGCAAGACGGAAAAATATCTCGTCATGTTCAAAAACGAGACGCACAACCACCCGACGGAGATCGAACCGTTCGGCGGGGCGGCGACCTGTCTCGGCGGCGCCATCCGCGACCCGCTCTCGGGGCGCACCTATGTCTATCAGGCGATGCGCGTGACGGGTTCGGCGGACCCGCGCGAAAAGATCGAAGATACTCTCCCCGGCAAACTTCCTCAGCGGGTCATCACCAAGACGGCGGCGGCGGGATTTTCTTCCTACGGCAACCAGATCGGGCTCGCGACGGGCATCGTCGACGAAGTGTATCACCCCGGTTATAAGGCGAAGAGGCTGGAGACGGGCTTTGTCGTCGGCGGCGCGCGCCGTGACATGGTCTACCGCGAAAAGCCCAAGGCGGGCGACGTCATCATCCTGCTCGGCGGCGAAACGGGCCGCGACGGTTGCGGCGGCGCGACGGGCTCTTCCAAAGCGCACGACGCCCATTCCGTCGAAACGTGCGGCGCCGAAGTGCAGAAGGGGAATCCGCTCACCGAGCGCAAACTCCAGCGCCTGTTTTTGAATAAAGAGGCGACCCGCCGCATCAAAAAATGCAACGATTTCGGCGCGGGCGGCGTATCCGTCGCCATCGGCGAATTGTCGGACGGGCTCGTCATCGACTTGGATAAAGTGCCCCTCAAATACGAAGGGCTTTCGGGCACGGAGCTCGCCATCTCCGAATCGCAGGAGCGCATGGCGGTCGTCGTGGACGAAAAGGACAAGGACGAATTTATCCGCCTCGCGGCAGAGGAGAACCTCGCGGCGACGCCCGTCGCCGTCGTCACCGACGAGGGCAGGATGAAAATGCTCTTCAAGGGCCGCGCGATCGTCGATATTTCGCGCGATTTCCTCGATACGAACGGCGTCAAACAGGTCATCTCCGCCGAGATCGAAGAAAAGGTGACCGACTATTTCAAGGCGCGCGCGGAGCGCTTTGCGGAAGGGCTCGTAAGGTCCCTTTCTTCCCTCAACGTATGCTCCAAAAAGGGCCTTTCGGAGATGTTCGACTCGACCATCGGCGCGCGCAGCGTATATATGCCGTTCGGCGGCAAGCGCCAGCTCACGCCCGCCATCGCCATGGCTGCCAAGATCTGCGGCGGCGAAACGGACGTGGCGACCGTATCGGCATACGGTTATTCGGCAAAACTCATGAGCGGCGCACCCTTCACGGGCGCCATATACAGCGTCGTGGCTTCCGTCGCCAAGCTCATCGCGGCGGGCTGCGATTATGACGAGATCAGGCTTACCTTCCAGGAATTTTTCATGCGCCTCAACCGCGACCCCAAACGCTGGGGCGTGCCCCTTTCCGCGCTCCTCGGCGCGCTCTATGCCCAGATCGGCATGGGGCTGGGCGCCATCGGCGGCAAGGACAGCATGAGCGGGACTTTCGAGCACATCGACGTTCCGCCCACCCTCATCTCCTTTGCGCTCGCGCCCGCCAAGGCGAGCGGACTCATCACCAACGTCCTCGAAAAAGAGGGGACGAAGCTGTGGATCCTGCCCGTCCCCAAGGACGGGAGCGAGGTGCCCGATTTTGCCAAACTGACCGCGCTCTACCGCAGCGTGCACGAGAATATCCGCAGCGGCAATATCCGCTTCGCGACCGTCGCGGAAAACGGCGGTGCGGCGGCTGCCGTCGCCAAGTCCTGCTTCGGCAACGGGCTGGGATTTGCCTTTGAAGGGGAGGCGTCGGCCCTTTTATCCGAGCGGTACGGCGATCTCATCGTCTCGCTCGAAGACGAACAGGCGCTTCCTTTCGACAAGATCTATATCGGCAAGAGCGCCGCGGGCGGCTTTACCCTCGGCAAAGAAGAAGTGCGCTTTGAAGATGCCGAAGCCGCCTTTACGGGCGCGCTCGAAGGGGTGTTTTCCAACCATGCGCCCGCAGACGGCGAGGCGAAGGACTGCGACTTCGACTGCAAGGGCAAGCGCTACGAAAACATTTCGACGAAGACGGCAAAGCCGCGCGTCTTTATCCCCGTATTCCCCGGCACCAACTGCGAGCTGGATACCGAGCGCAAGTTCCGCCTCGTGGGCGCGGAGTGCGACGTCGTCGTGCTGAAAAACCGCAGCGCCGCGGACATCGAAGAGAGCGTCAAGGCGTTTGCCGCGGCGATCTCCCGCGCGAACATCGTCGCGTTCCCCGGCGGCTTTTCGGGCGGCGACGAGCCAGACGGCAGCGGCAAATTCATCGCCACGACCTTCCGCAACCCGTATATCGCCGAGGAGATCGAAAAGCTCCTTGTGCAGCGCGACGGGCTCATCCTCGGTATCTGCAACGGCTTCCAGGCGCTCATCAAGCTCGGGCTCGTCCCGTACGGCGAGATCAGGCCGCTTGCGGGCGGCAGCCCGACGCTGACCTATAACAACATTTCCCGCCACGTCTCCACGCTTGCGGACATCCGCGTGGCGTCGAACAAGAGCCCCTGGCTTTCCGCGTGCAAGGTGGGCGACGTGTTTACGGTGCCCGTCTCTCACGGCGAAGGGAAGATCGTCGCGCCCGAGAGCGAACTTGTCAGGATGCGCGAAAACGGGCAGATCGCCACACAGTATTGCGACCTTGCGGGCAAACCTTCCATGCTCTATCCCTTTAACCCGAACGGGTCTGCGTGGGCGATCGAGGGCATTACCTCTCCCGACGGCAGGGTGTACGGCAAGATGGGCCACACCGAGCGCACGGGCGAAAATCTTTACAAGAACTGCTCGGGCAACTTCGACATGAAGCTGTTTGAGAGCGGCGTGAAGTATTTCAAATAATTTAGTATCCTGTTTTTCGACCGCAGGCCGCGTTATAAGCGGTCTGCGGTTTTGTCATTGCCCGAGAAAGCCGCTCGCCCGGCGAGCGGCTTTCTCGGGCAAAAAAATATCTCCCGCCGCCCGACACGGGCGGCGGGAGATATTCTGTCGGACGCAGATCTTATGCCGCGTCAAAAAAGCTGTCGTTTTCGCCGATATACGCAAAGACGTCGTCGAAGGTCACTTTTTCTTTGAGATCCGCATATCTGTCGCCGTATGTATCGAATGTGCCCGTTATCAGCGCCCGCAAAGGGGAAGGGAGCGCCGCGTTCTGCAGATTTTCGTTGTTTTTCATAACTTCCGCCGAAAAATCGTCCGCGTTTTCCCGCTGAACGAAGAGCATGGGGATCTCGGTCTTCACTTTTTCATATACCGTTTCGCCGTTTTCCGTTTTGGCGGCAAAGTACCATACTTCCCGCATTTCGATGTCGTAACGGCGCGAAGTTTTCACGCCGAACACCGTGTTATATTCGGTTACAAAGGGAGTGTCCGCTCCGTTTATATAGATGATGTGCGGGTTTTTGGTATTGCCGCCGCCCTCGGTGTCTTTTGCGGCGCGCACGCTGCGGATGCCCGAAATATCGTAGAGGTTGAACCAGAGGGTATCATAGTTTACCGTGGCGATCGTTTCCGTGACTTCGCCGCCGAGCAGTTCTCCCGTCGTTGAACGGTAAACTTCCGCAAAAGCGTCGATCGGCATATCGTCGGATATGCGCTTGTCGGAAAGCACCGCAGTGATCTCTTCGTCCGAGTAGAGGAGGGCGGACGTTTTTACGGACGCGCCGCCCGTGCCGTAAAATTCATAGAAGCTGCCGAGCATTGCGCCGCCGCTGCGCTCAAAATCGATCTGCTGCGTGATGCCGATGCCGTTGACGGTGAAGCGCACCGCCAGTTTGAGCGCCGTTTCCGACATCTGATATTTGAGCGCGATGCCGTCCGTGAGTTGTATCCTGCCTTCATTGCGGAAGGAGGCGGCTGCGGAACGGTCGGAGATCAGCTCTGCGGATACACTGCCGTTGCCCGCCAGCAATGTCACGCGCTCGCCTTCTACGGTGATGCGCAGGCGGAAGGAGATGCCGCCTATTTCGGCAGTGCCCGTAAACCGGTCGGCGTCATCGGGGTTTTTGTCGATAAAATTTTGGTATACCGAAGCGATCGCTTCTCCCGCCGTAAATACGGCGTTTGCCGCCGTCAGCGCGGCGTCGGCCTTGCCGAGCCCGTCATACAGCACGTTCAGCTGCTTGCCGACGGCTCTCTTGCCGATTCCGCTCACGTTTGTCTCTCGGTCAAATGTATTTGCGGGCAGCGCGGGGTACGCCATTTGTTCGGGAGACATGGCTTCGGGAAGGAAGTTCCACGGGTCGGGGCGGTCGAGAACGTCTGCCAGCACTTCGCCCGCCGCCTGCGAGAGCGTATAGATCTCCAGCGTCGCCTGCAGCGTTTTCGCGATATAGTTCGGATTGGAAAGGGTCGCCGTCACCGTATAGGTGCCCGCTTCCGTCTTGCCGTTGTTTTCATAGGCGACGTCCGTGCCTGCGGGAAGGCTGCCCGAAACCTCCAGAGAGTGCGGCTTGCCGTCGTAGACGACGCGCTCGCTTTTGAGAGCGATGTCCGACGGGAACGCCGCCTTTTCGATGGTGAGGACCGCCGTCAGCTCGAGCGGCTTATAGCCTTCTTTCGACAGCGCCGCTTTCACCGTATAGGTGCCCGCGTCCGTCTTGCCGTTGTTTTCATAGGTTATGTCCGTGCCGGAGGGGAGGCTGCCCGAAACTTGCAAAGAGTGCGCCTCTCCGTCATAGACGAAGGTCTTGTCTTCCAGCACGGCGCCCGTAAAATCGGCGAGCGCCGTTCCGCCCGGCCCGCCTTTTTCGCAGCCCGCAAAGAGGGCGGCGCAGAGCAAAAGCGCCGCCGACAACAGTATAAGGATGGTTTTTTTCATATTCTTTTACCCGAAAACCGCTTAATTTGCCACGAACTGCTGCAAATTCCGCGGGTCTTGCTTGTTCATGAGCGATTCGAGATAATATTTCAGCTCGTCCGGCCTTTTGATCGCCGTCGTGTCGACGTCCCAGCGCCCGATCATATCCACGACGACATCGCCGTAGTTGAACATCTTTCCGCCCAGCGACTGGTTGATGCGCACGCCGACGATGGTCGTGAGAAGGCTTTGCCGCTCTTCCGTATTGAAAACGCCGCGGCGCATGATCACGCGCGTGTCATAAAATTCGAGGCGGAATTTCTTCGCCTTCACGATCAGGTAGATCATGATGATGATCGGCACGATCAGCCAGCAAAACAAAACGCACAGGAAAATTTTCCCGCCGCATTCGCCTGCGATGCTCTTTTTTGCCACAAAATTTGGTTGCATTTTCTCCTCCATAGACTATCATGAATTTCATGATTTTTTATCATGATTTTTTATATGGTATATTATAATCACGAAAAACGTGAAAGTCAAGTAAAAATCACGTTTTTCGTGTATATACCAAAGTATGAAACTATTCGGGGAACGTTTGAAAGAATTGAGGACAGGGAAGGGGCTCACGCAAAAGCAGCTGGCGGCGGTGATGAACGTGAGCGGCAACGCGGTGCACGCATGGGAGAACGACAAGCAGGAGCCTTCCTTATCGGCGCTCGTAAGACTGGCGGAGTATTTTGACGTGAGCGCGGATTATCTGCTCGGAAGGACAGATTATTGAATGCTTTGCCGCTTTTTGTGCCTGCGCGGGCCGAAAAAAACCCCTGACGGGCGCAAAAATGCCTTCGCCGAAGGCAAAAGGGCGGTAAAATTTTTTGAAACGCTTTACAAAATGCCGATATTGTGGTATACTTTTTTCATCTATACAATCTGTAGCGTTTTTCGGGGTGAAGCCATGAAATGTATGTATTGCGGGTGCACAGAGAGCAAAGTGATAGACAGCCGTGCCGCGGATGAAGGGCGCACCATCCGCCGCCGCCGCGAGTGTATGCAGTGCGGCAGGCGCTTCACGACCTATGAAACGATCGAGACGTCGCCCGTGCTCGTCGTCAAAAACGACGGGACCCGCCAGGCGTTCGACCCCGGCAAGATCAAAAACGGCATCATCAAATCGTGCGAAAAGCGCCCCGTTTCCGTGTCCAAGATCGATAAGCTGGTCGAGGACATCAAGAAGCAGATCTATAATTCGCTCGAACAGGAAGTGACTTCCAAGCGCATCGGCGAGATGGTCATGGACGGGCTCCGCGGTATCGACGAGGTCGCCTATGTCCGCTATGCCTCCGTGTACAGGCAGTTTACGGACATCTCTTCGTTCATGAAAGAGCTGGAAGCGCTCATGCAGACAAAGGAAAAGAGCAGCGAAGAAAAACAGCCCGAATAAGCGGGCTTTTTTCTTCTTTTCGGAGGAGTCCATGACCAGACAAATACATGTCGGCGGCGTGGCGGTCGGCGGGGGAGCGCCCGTGTCCGTCCAGTCGATGACCACGGCAAAGACCTGCGACGTTCCCGCCGTGCTCGCCCAGATTTACGCCCTCGCCGCGGCGGGGTGCGACATCGTGCGCGTCGCGGTGCGCGGGGAAGAAGACGCCCGCGCCATCCGCGCGATCAAAGACGCTTCGCCGCTGCCCGTCGTCGCGGATATACATTTTTCCGCGCGGCTGGCGGTGCTCGCGGTGGAAAGCGGCGCGGACAAAGTGCGCATCAACCCGGGCAATATCGGCGGGGAGAAGGAGATCGCCCTCGTATCCGACTGCGTGAAGGCGCACGGCATCCCCGTGCGCGTCGGCGCGAACACGGGCAGCATCGAAAAGCATTTTCTGGAAAAATACGGCAGGAACGAGCCTTCCCTCGTGGAGAGCGCACTCTATAACGCCGCGCTTTTGGAGCGGCACGGCATATCCGATATCGCCGTCTCAGTCAAGGCGTCAGACGTTCCTCTGACCGTGCGCGCCTACAGGCTTTTGGCAAAGCGCTGCGCCTATCCGCTGCATATCGGCGTGACGGAGGCGGGTACGAAGGAGAGCGGCGTTATCAAGAGCAGCATCGGCATCGGCGCGCTTTTGCTGGACGGCGTGGGGGATACCCTGCGCGTTTCCCTTTCGGCGGACCCCGTGGAGGAAGTGTATGCGGGGCGGCGGATCCTGCGTGCACTGGGTCTGGAGCGGGATTTTGCCGATGTCGTCGCCTGCCCGACCTGCGGCAGATGCGAATGGGACTGCATGGCGCTCGCCGAAAAGGTGGAAAGGCTGGCGTTTTCCGCAAAAAAGCGCTGCAAGATCGCCGTCATGGGGTGCGTGGTAAACGGCCCGGGCGAAGCGGCGGACGCCGATTTCGGCATTGCGGGCGGCAAGGAGGAGTGCCTCATCTTCCGCGGCGGCGTGCCTTCGGAGAAGGTGCCTTCCGGGAAGGCGGAAGAAATATTTTTGGAGAAAGTACGGGAGTTTTTGGCAAAGTAAAGTATGACGCGCAACGAATTTTTGGAGCGGGTACGGGAAAAGGAGAACCTATCCCGCGCGGTACTCAATAAGATCGTCGTGGACAGATCCGCGCGGCGGTGCGAATTTACCCTCATCACCGACAGGGCGTACACGCAGGAAGACGAAGCGTTCGCCGAGAGCGCCGTGCGGGAGGCGGTGCCCGCTTCTTTGCAGGCCTCTGTCAGGATCAAAAAGCTCGTCGCGGACGAGCAGCTCGTGCGGCAGAAGATCTGCGAATATCTCGCCCGCAATCACAGGGCTGCCGCCGCCTTCGTGCAGGAGGAAGATATTTGCGTAAAGCGTGAAGAGGACGGTATCCTCTTTACCTTCGGCGTGGATGCGGAAGAGCGCAGCTTTTTTGAAGCGCGAGACATCCTTACGGGAGTCGCCGCCATGCTGGAGGCGAACTTTTGCGACCGCTTCCGCGGCGCGCTCGAAACGAAGGAAAAGGCGCGGGAAGAGAAAGAAGAGGAAGAAGAGGAGGAAGAGCTCGCCGATTACCGCCCGCCCCGCACGTTCAAGATCCGCGATTTCGAGACGATCGACCAGTCGGACGTGCCTAAGATCGCGACCTATATACAGGACTGCACCTTCCGTTCGAGCTCTTTGACGATCTGCGGGCAGATCGAATTTATACAGGAGCGCGTCTCGCAGAAGGGCAAACCGTATCTGCGCTTTACCGTGACGGATACGACGGGGCGGATGAATTTTTCCTATTTCATCAAGAAAAAGACGGAGGAAAAAGTGCGCGCCCTCAAACAGGGAGACTACATCGTCTGCACGGGCGAAAACGAGCTTTTCAACGGGCGCATCAGTTTTACGGCGCGCTATCTCAACCGCGGCGCGCCGCCCGAGGGGTTCGTGCCCGAAAAGCTGCCCTCCAAGCCCGTGCCCGCCCATTATAAGACCGTTTTCCCCGAAAAACTGACCGATTATAACCAGATCAATTTTTTTGACAAGAGCTCGGTGCCCGATTGCCTCAAAGAAAACACCTTTGTCGTCTTCGACCTGGAAACGACGGGGCTGGTCAACGTCCCTACGGGCGGCAAGATGGACGCCATCACCGAGATCGGCGCGGTCAAGATCGTCGGCGGGGAGATCCGCGAGCGCTTTTCCACCCTCGTCGACCCCGAGAGGAAGCTGGACGAGGAGATCGTGCGGCTGACGGGCATCACCGACGAGATGCTCAAAGGCGCGCCCAAGATCGGCGAGGTCATTCCCGATTTTTATAAGTTCTGCGACGGCTGTTTCCTCGTCGGGCATAACGTGCAGTTCGATCACCGCTTTATCCGCTATTACGGAGGGCTGGACGAATATTTCTTCGAGCAGAAGACGTTCGATACCCTCGCCATCGCGCAGTCGATGCTGTTCCTTAAAAACTACAAACTCGATACGGTTGCCGACTATTACGGCATCCGTTTCAACCACCACAGGGCTGCGGACGACGCTCTCACGACGGCAAAAATATTTATTGAGCTCATTAAAGCCAAAAAATGCTTGCCAAACGCCTGACGGTATGGTATAATAGCCATACTGAATATGTCAGCATGAGGATTGAGAGTGGGTCACCGCTCTCAAATCTTTTTATGTAACGGAACGCCGCGGAAAAAGGGGGGGAAGACACATGAAAGTAAAGAGCGTGCAGGAGATCGGAGAGGCGCTTGCGCCCGTCGCCGCCGAAGTCGGCGTGGAGATCTATGAGATCGTCTTCAAACAGGGCAAAAATCCCTCGCTCACCGTGTTCATCGATACGGACAGGGAAGGGGGGATCGACCTGGATACCTGCGAAAAATTCCATAACGCGATCGATCCCGTGCTGGACGCGCTCGACCCTACTTACGGGCAGGCGTACACCCTCAACGTGAGCAGTCCGGGGATCGACAGGCCCTTCAAAAAGGACAGCGACTTTTTGCGGCATATCGGCAAGAAGGTGGAGATCAAGCTGTATGCGCCCGTCCGCGGGCAGAAGGCGTTCGACGCCGTCCTTACCGCGTATGACCCGTCTGCGGGCAACATTACCGTGGAGCGCGAGGGGGAAACTTTGAAACTCAACCTCTCTCAGATCACAAAAATATCCGAGGCTATCGATTTCGATTGAATCGTGACGGCCGACGCAACATAAAAACAACGAGGAGACGACAATGGTTAACAAGGAGTTTTTTCTCGCCCTGGAAGATCTGGAGGCGGAAAAAGGGATCAGCAGCGAAGTTTTTTTGGACGCCCTCCGCGGGGCGCTCGTGTCCGCATACAAAAAACAGTATGACGGCGGCGCGGGCACCGTCGACGTGGTGATCAATCCCGAAAAATGCAGCATCAAGTTCTATACCGTCAAGACGGCGGTGGAAGAAGTCACCGATCCCGAAAAGGAGATCTCCCTCGCCGAGGCGCGCGAACTCAAAAAGAGCTATAAGGCGGGCGACGAGGTGCGCAAGGAATTCGTGCCCAAAGATTTCGGCAGGATCGCCGCCCAGACGGCCAAGCAGGTCATCCTGCAAAAGCTCCATGAGACCGAGCGCGACAACACCCTCAACGAGTATTCGGATAAAAAAGATGAGCTGATGAGCTGCGTCGTGCGCAAGGTGGACGCGAAGAACGTCTATGTCGAGCTCGGCAAAGGGCAGGTCGAAGGGGTGATGCTTCCGCAGGACCAGGTGCCCGGGGAAAAATACAACGTCAACGACAGGCTCAAAGTCTACGTCAAAAATATCAAAAACAACGGCAGGAACGCGCAGGTGCTCGTCTCCCGTTCGGCGGCGGGCCTCGTCAAGAGGCTGTTTGAGAACGAAGTGCCCGAGATCAAGTCGGGTTCGGTCATCGTCAAGGCGATCACGCGCGAGGCGGGTCAGCGCACGAAGATGGCGATCTACAGCGAGGATCCGCAGGTGGACGCCGTCGGCGCGTGCGTCGGCAACAAGGGCGCGCGCGTCAACGCGGTCGTGGCGGAACTGAACGGGGAGAAGGTGGACATCATCCTCTGGAGCGAGAACCCGCTCGAATTTATCGCCAAGGCGCTCTCGCCCGCCAAAGTCATTTCGGTGACGCAGGTGGACGAAAAATCCGCGGTGGCGATCGTTCCCGACGATAAACTTTCGCTGGCGATCGGAAGAGAGGGGCAGAACGCCCGCCTTGCGGCGCGCCTTACGGGCTGGAAGATCGACGTGAAGAGCGAGAGCGCGGCGGCAAAAGCGGCGCTGGCGGCGGAAGCGGCGAAGGCGGAAAGCGGCGCCGAAGAAGCGGAAGAGCCCGCGCCCGCGCAAAGCGGAGAGGAAGCGTAAGACCGAGGTGCGGCGTTGAAAGAAAAGAAGATACCGCTCAGGATGTGTATCGCCTGCCACGGGATGAAGCCGAAAAAGGAGATGCTGCGCGTCGTCAAACCCAAAGAAGGAGACGCCTTTATCGATTTCACGGGCAAAGCCGCGGGCAGGGGGGCATATATCTGCAACGATCCCGCCTGCGTGAAAAAACTGAGGAAGGGGAAACTCCTCAACAAGACGTTTTCCATGCAGATCCCCGAAGAGGTCTATGCGCGGATCGAGGAGGAGTTTTTTGCCGGCAAGTAAAGCGGAACGCTATATAGGGCTTTGCATGAAAGCCGGGCGGCTGACTTGCGGGTTCAACGCCGTCGAAACGGAAAAAAAGCGCATTTATCTGCTGCTTTTATGCGCGAGCGCGACGGAGAACGCCGTAAAGAGCGCCCTGAAACTGAAAAAGAAATGCGGCTGTGAGCTCGCCGTCCTCACGGGGCGTCCCCTCGGGGAGATAGTGGGGCGGGAAAACTGCAAGCTCGCCGCGGTGAGAGATGAAAACCTGGCAAAAGCGATTTTGTCGGCGGCAGATGAAAATCTGAAAATTTATCCGGGAGGCAATGTTTAACAAAATGGCAGAGGCGAAGAAGACGAATTACGTGAATATCGAAAGCATCAATAATCTTCTGGGAGCCGAAGGGCTCGGCGCGCTCGTCAAAGAGGTACAGGGGACGGAGAAGAAGGTCGGAGACATTCTCCGCAAACTTTCCGACCTTGAGAACGCGGCGAAGCTGAGAGCGCAGGAAGAGGCGGAGAGGGCGGAAGCTGCGGCTAAAGCCGAGC
The DNA here is from genome assembly GCA_944376445.1 of uncultured Clostridia bacterium. Lineage (GTDB taxonomy): Bacteria > Bacillota > Clostridia > Christensenellales > Borkfalkiaceae > Borkfalkia. The sequence goes on from CALWCR010000085.1 coordinate 28,599, forward strand.
GTGCCGCCGCCGAAAGCGCCGCCGAGGCAGAGAAGAACGCCCCCGAAAACGAAGAAGGGCAGAAGCAGCCCGCAGCGCCCGCCATGGAAGAAGTGAAGGCGGAGCCCGTCAAAGAGCAGCAAGCCGCCGCCGAAGAGAAAAAAGCGCCCGCCGAAACGCAGCCCGCGCCCCCCGCAGCGGAAAAGCCCGCCGCGGAAGAAGAGCGCAAAGAGGCAGCAAAGCCTGCCGCGGAAGCGCCCAAGCCCGCCGCGCAGGAGCGCACATACGTCAATACCGAGCGCCCCGCCCGTCCCGCTTTCGGAGACAGGCAGCAGCGCCCGACCTTCAATAACGGTACGCAGGAGCGCGGCGGGATGCGCGGCCCCCGTCCCGGCATGGGCGGGGCAGGCATGAACGGCCGTCCCGCGGCGAACGGCGCAAGGCCCGCGATGAACGGCGCCCGTCCCGGCATGGGCGGGGCAAGGCCCGCGGGGGCAAGGCCCGCGCTCGGCGGCCCGAGGTTCGGCGCCGCGCCCGCGCCGCAGCCGCCCGCAGCCAATAAAGGCGCCAAGAAAAAGACATACGATAAGCCGTATGTCGAACAGAAAAAGACGGTCTCCAAGCGCGCGCTCGTCAAACAGCAGGTGTCCGTTTCCGACTTTGACGAAGACAAGAGCGGATACAGGAAGCTGCGCGTCAAAAAGCAGAAACAGCAGACGGTGCAGACGATCAAGATCGACCACGCCGTCGTCACCACGGAAAATATCCCCTTGAAAGTATTGAGCGAAAAGCTCGGCATCACGGCGGTGGGGATCACCAAGCGCCTCTTCAAGGAGGGGATCGCCAAGACGATCAACGATTCCATCGATTACGATACCGCCGCATATATCGCCTCCGATCTGGGGATCGAACTGGAATACAAGCCCGAAAAGACGGCGGAAGAAGCGCTCAACGAGCTCTACGGCGCGGAGACGGCGGACGACGTCAACAGCACCGTGCGGCCTCCCGTCGTCACCGTCATGGGCCATGTCGACCACGGCAAGACTTCCCTTCTCGACAAGATCCGCAGCACCAACGTTACCGAAGGCGAGGCGGGCGGCATCACCCAGCATATCGGCGCCTATTCGGTCAGCATCAACGGCAAGACGATCACCTTCCTCGATACCCCGGGGCACGAAGCGTTTACCGCCATGCGCGCGCGCGGCGCGTCGGTGACGGACATCGTCGTCCTCGTCGTCGCGGCGGACGACGGCATCATGCCGCAGACGGTGGAGGCGATCAACCACGCCAAGGCGGCGGGGGTGCCCATCATCGTGGCGGTCAATAAAATGGATAAACCCGAGGCGAACCTCGAGCGGGTCAAGCAGGGGCTCACCAACAACGGGCTCGTGCCCGAAGAGTGGGGCGGGGATACCATCGTGTGCCCCGTTTCCGCCAAGACGGGCGACGGGATCGAGAACCTGTTGGAGACCATCAACCTCGTCGCGGAAGTGCGCGAGCTCAAGGCCAATCCCGATCAGCCCGCCCGCGGCACCATCATCGAAGCGAAACTGGATAAGGGCAAGGGCCCGATGGCGTCCGTCCTCATCCAGAACGGCACGCTGCATACGGGCGACAACATCATCTCCGGCACGACGACGGGCCGCGTCCGCGCCATGATCGACGACAAGGGCAGGACGGTAAAATCCGCGGGGCCTTCCATGGCGGTATCCATCCTCGGACTGGAAGACGTGCCCAACGCGGGCGATCCCATCATCGCCGCCACGCAGGATAAACTCTTCAAGCAGGTCTTGGAAGAGAGGAAGAGAAAGGAGAGCGAATCCCTCATCAAGTCGCAGACGCGCGTGACGCTGGACGACGTGTTCGGCAAGATCGCGGAAGGCAAGATCAAGGGGCTCAACATCATCGTCAAGGGCGACGTGCAGGGCTCTGCGGAGGCGGTCAAACAGTCCCTTCTCAAACTTTCGGGCGAAGAGGTGCGCGTCAACATCCTGCACAGCGGTGCGGGCGCGATCACCGAATCGGACGTCATGCTCGCCGATTCTTCCAACGCGATCATCGTCGGCTTCAACGTGCGCCCCGACACCAAGGCGAAGGCGCTCGCCGAGCGCAGCGGGGTCGATGTGCGCACATACAGGATCATCTATGAGCTCCTCGACGACATCCAGGCGGCGCTCAAGGGTATGCTCGCGCCCAAATACAGGGAGATCATGACGGGCAAGTGCGACGTCTTGCAGACCTTCAAGATCACGGGCGTCGGCATGGTCGCGGGCTGCTATGTGACGGAAGGCAAGATCGTCAGGAGCGGCAAACTGCGCATCTACCGCGACGACGTCATGATCGTCGAAGGTGCGGTCCGCCAGCTCAAGCGCTTCAAAGACGACGTGAAAGAAGTCTCGGGCGGCTTTGAATGCGGCGTCAGCATCGACGGGTTCGACGGCATCAAGATCGGCGACGTCATCGAGTGCTATATCACAGAAGAGATCCCCGCATAACGGGGCAGGGATACAAGCGGAGATCCGCTGCGGGCTATACGCGGCGGGTCTTTTGCGATGATCCGCCCCGCGGCGGGCAGACCTCTTCATACAGAACGATCGGCGGGGCGGTGCCCCGAAGGAGCGGAACATGAGATCATTGCGCGGAGAACGCCTTTCCGCAGAATATCAGAAGGCAGTTTACGAAGTCATTTCCACCACCCTCAAAGACAGGACCCCCAACATCAAGGGGATCGTGAGCGTTACGGGCGCGGACGTGTCGCCCGACCTCAAGAGCGCCAAAATATATGTCAGCGTCCTTGCCAAGAGCCGCGAAGAGGAGAAGGCGACCTTTGACGAACTGTGCGCCCACGCGGGCTTTATCCGCCACGAATTGGCGCATATGATGCGCTCCCGCACGGTGCCCGAGCTTCGCTTTATCCGCGACGAGAGCCTCGCCTACGGCGATAAGATCGACCGCATCATCAAGGAGCTGGAAGAGAAGGAAGAAGGGGAGGGCAAGGCATGACGCTTCAGGAGATCGCCGCAAAGCTCAAAGCGCTCAAAAGCGCGGTCATCTTTTGCCATATGCGCCCCGACGGCGACGCGATCGGTTCGGCGATGGGGCTCAAACGCCTGCTCGAAAAGTGCGGCGTGCGCTGCAGCGTCGCCTGCGAGAGCCCGATCCCGAAAAAATTCACCTATCTTCCGGGCACAGAAGAATTTTCCCGCCCCGTCGACACGGAGGCGGAGGCGTTCATCGCCGTCGATTCCAGCGACGAAAACAGGCTGGGCAAATACGGCGAACTTTTCAAGAGCGCCAAAAAGCGCAAATTCAACATCGACCACCACGTCTCGGATACCCGCTTTGCCGACTATAATTATGTGGAAGACGTGGCGGCGACGGCGCAGATCGTGGCGGGGATGGACGTGCTTTTGGGGGTGGAATGCGACCCTCTGACCGCGAATTTCCTCATGATGGGGCTGAGTTCGGATACGGGCAATTTCGCCCATCAGAACGTGACGGAAGCGACCTTTCTCACGGCGGCGAAACTTGCGGCGCGCGGCGCGGACGTGCATCTTGCCCAGTACAATATGTTCAAGCTGCAGAGCAAGGCGCGCGCCAGGCTGTTCGGCGAGACGATGGCAAAGATCCGCTATTTTGCGGACGGGCGCATCGCGATGATCATGGTCACGGCGGAGGACCTCGCGCGCACGGGCGCTACGCAGGATATGACGGAAGGCTTCATCGATTTCCCGCTCGGCGTCGAGGGGGTGGAGGTCGCCGCCTGCCTGCTTCAGACGGGGAAAGACCGCTTCAAAGTCTCTCTCCGCTCCAACGGAAAGGCGAACGTCAACGAGATCGCTTCCGTCTACGGCGGGGGCGGGCACGTGCTCGCCAGCGGCTGCATGATCGGCGGCGAGGCGGAAGAGGCGGTCGATACGTTGCGCTATACCATTTTGCAGCACCTTGCAGACTGAAAAGACGGAGACGACATGGGCGGCATCAGCGGTTTTATCAACATCAATAAGCCTGCGGGCATTTCCAGCGCGGCGGCGGTCTCCAAAGTCAAGCGCGCGGTCGGCGTTCCCTGCGGGCACATGGGCACGCTCGACCCTATGGCGAGCGGCGTGCTGCCCGTCGCGCTCGGCAATGCGGCGCGGCTGTTTTCCTATCTTCTCGAAAAAGAAAAGGTATACAGGGCGGAGTTTTGTTTCGGCGTCATGACGGACACGCTGGATACGACGGGTACGCTCCTTTCCGAAGGCGGGAGGATCCCTTCCGAAGAGGAGATCCGCGCGGCGCTGCCCGCCTTTATCGGCAATATCGAGCAGATCCCGCCCGCATACAGCGCCAAGAGCGTCGGCGGCGTGCGCGCCTATGTGCTCGCGCGCAAAGGGCGGCAGGTCGCGCTCAAAAGCAAGACGGTGTGCGTCCGCTCTTTTTCGCTGGAAGGGCGCACGGGAGAAGCTACCTTCCGCTTTCTGATCGGCTGCGGCGGCGGAACGTACATCCGTTCGCTGGCGCGCGATCTCGGGGCGGCGCTGGGCACGCAGGCGGTCATGTCTTCGCTCGTCCGTGAGCGCAGCGGATATTTTACCCTCGCAAACAGCATCGGATTGGACGGGCTTTCCGATTGGCAGTCGCATCTCATCCCGCCCGACGCGGTGTTCGACCTTCCTTCCCTCGATTTCGACGGGGAGGACGCGATCAGGATGAAGAACGGGCTTTCTGTTCCCTTTTCGGGGCGGGACGGGCTGTATAAACTGTATTTTGACGATGATTTTTACGGGATCGCCGAGGCGAAGGACGGGCGGGCCCGCGCAAAGGCAAAGATATGCGGGTGATCGGTTTCGGTGAAAAATGCGGCCCCTGCGTCTTTTTGCTCGGCTATTTCGACGCCGTGCATATCGGGCACAGGGCGCTCATCGCGCGGGCGAAGGCGCTCGCCTCTCCCTTGGGCGTTGCCGTCGGCGCGCTGACTTTTACGGGCGGCAAGCGCGGGGCGCAGGTCTACGTCCTCAAAGAACGGGAGCGCATCCTCTCTTCTCTCGGCGTCGGTTTTTTGTATGCGGCGCGCTTTGACGAGCCATTCAAAAATATGCAGGGGGAGGAATTTCTCGCCGCCGTCGCGGAAAACTGCGGCGTGCGCGCCTTTGTTTGCGGAGAGGATTTCCGCTTCGGGCAGGGCGCGCGCTGCGCCGCGCCGGAACTGCGCGCTTTTTGTAAGGAGAAGGGGATCGCCGCAGACATCGAGCCCCTCGTCACCTTCGGCGGGGAGAAAGTCTCGGCGACCCTCGCCAAGCAATATCTTGCCGAAGGGGACATCGCCCGCCTCAACGGCGTGCTCGGGGAGCGGTATTTTCTCACGGGCAGGGTGGAGAGCGAAGGCAGGCATATCGGCCGTACGCTCGGGTTCCCCACGGCGAACATCCATCCCGCGGCGGAAAAATATCCGCTGCGCGAAGGGGTATACGCGGTGCGCACCGAGATCGGCGGCAAAATGTACCGCGGCATCGCCAATTACGGGCCGAGGCCGACGTTCGGTGACGGGCGCATCGTCTGCGAGACGTATATCGACGGCTTTTCGGGCGATCTGTACGGCGAGGAACTGACCATATATTTTGACGCGCGCATCCGCGGCGTCATGAAGTTTTCTTCCAAGGAAGAATTGACGGCACAGCTTGAAAAAGATTTGGAGAAGATACGATGACATTGTTCGGGCCGAGCGGCAACGGAGAAAGTTTTTACGCGGCAGGGTACAGCCATACGGAGCAGGCGGCAAAATTTGTGCGCGGCATGGGGCTGGACTGTTTTGAATATTCCTTCGGGCGGGGCGTGCGCATGACGGAGGCAAAAGCCGTCTCCATCGGAGACGCCTTCCGCGCGGAAGGGGTGGAGATCAGCGTGCACGCGCCGTATTATATCAATTTTGCCAACCCTTCCGACGAGAGCGCGCAGAAATCTTTCGGCTATGTGCTGGAAAGCGGCAAAATGCTGCGCGCGATGGGCGGCAGGCGCTGCGTCTTCCATCCTGCGGCGCAGGGGAAGATGCCGCGGGAAGAGGCGGTCTCTTTGACGGAAGAGCGGCTCAAAGTCCTGCGCGATTACATCTACTTGAACGGCATGAACGACTTGTATTTCTGCCCCGAAACGATGGGAAAGACCGCCCAGATCGGCACCCTCGAAGAGGTCGTGCGCTTTTGCAAGATCGACGAGATCTTTCTGCCCGCCGTCGACTTCGGGCATATCAATGCGCGCGAACAGGGGAGCCTGCGCACGGTATCCGACTACAAAGAGCGGCTGGAATATATGATCGCCGAGCTCGGGTACGAGAGGGTCAAACATTTTCACGTCCATTTTTCCAAGATACAGTATTCCGTCAAGGGCGAAGTGCGCCATTTGACCTTTGCCGACAGCGAATACGGCCCCGAGTTTGCCCCGCTGGCGGCGGCGCTCAAAGAGCTCGGTCTGGAGCCGTATATCGTCTGCGAATCGGCGGGAACGCAGGCGGAAGACGCCTTGGAGATGAAACGTATTTACGGCGCGCTGTAAAGGCGCGCCCGCGGCGGCAGAAGCCGCCGCGGGCGGGGCAACTTTGGCAAAATTCAATGCAAAATCGCGCGGGAAAAATTGACTTGCGTAAAAAAATTTGATAAAATATTTGCATGGACAATACGAAAAAAGTTTTTCGCGAGATCAAGGCGGACGCAATGCTCACGGCGAGCCCCGACCTTCGCAGATACCTGACGGGTTTTGCGAGTTCTTTCGGCTTTGTCTATACGGACGCGCAGGAGAGCGTCTTCTTTACCGATCCGCGCTATGCGGAAGGGGTGCGCGCCGCTTTGAAAAATTCTTTCGTCGCCGTTGAGGTGGCAAAGAGCGAAGAATCTGTTCTTGATTATATAAAGACAAAAAAAGTCAAAACGCTTGCCGTTCCCATGGAGCGGGTCACCCTCCCGCAGGCGGCGCTCTTCAAAAAGAAAAAATTCAAACTTGTCGACAGTATGCCCGCCCTGACGGCGGCCATGTGCGTCAAGACGGAAGAAGAGCTTGCCTGCATCCGCAAGGCTTGCGAGATCGCCGAGGCCGCGTATACCGAGCTTTTGGGGCTTCTCAAAGAGGGGATGAGCGAGAACGAGACGGCGGGGCTTTTGGAATATTTGATGAGAAAGCACGGCGCCTTTGACCGTTCGTTCGAGACGATCGCCGCTTTCGGGAAAAACACCTCCGTGCCGCACCACGCCTCGTGCGGGGATAAGCTCGCCAAGGGGATGCCCGTCCTTTTGGATTTCGGCTGCGTGTACGGCGGGTACTGTTCGGACATCACGCGTACCTTCCTGTTCGGCGATAACGGCGATACGGAATTTAAAGAGGTATACGGGCGCGTCCTGGAAGCACATATGCTGGCAGCCGAAGGGATCCGCGCGCAGATGACGGGCATACAGGCGGACGCCTTTGCCCGCGATCATCTCAAAAAGTACGGGCTGGACAAGTTTTTTACCCATTCGCTGGGGCACGGCATCGGCGTGAACATCCATGAAGCGCCCTATCTTTCGGCGCGAAGCGGAAACATCCTCGCGGACGGCATGGTCTTTTCCATCGAGCCGGGCGTCTATTTTGAAGGAAAATTCGGTATCCGCATCGAGGACAGCGTGACGCTGGAAAACGGCAGGGTGCAGTCGCTGATGAAGACGGATAAGCGGTTGACGGTATTGTGAGCTTTCAGCCGTTTTCATAAAGAAGAGCGGGCGACCGCGGTCAATAAGAAATAATCTAAGGAGAGACTATTATGATTTCAGCAGGAGATTTCAGGAAAGGCGTGACCATCGAATATAACGGCAACGTGTATGTCGTCGTCGAATTCCAGCACGTGAAACCCGGCAAGGGCGCGGCTTTTGTGCGGACGAAGCTCAAAAACGTCGTCACGGGCGCGGTGCTCGAGCAGACGTTCAACCCTTCCGAAAAGGTGGAGAACGCGCACATTGAGACCAAGAAGATGACCTATTCGTACAGCGACGGCGAACTGTACTGGTTCATGGACGACGAGTTCAACCTGACGCCGCTCAATCACGACCAGGTCGAAGACGCCCTCAAATATATCAAAGAAAACGACCCCGTCACCGTCCGCTTCTATAAAGGCGCGGCGTTCTCGGTCGAATGCGAGAACTTCGTCGAGCTCAAGATCGTCGAGGCGGAGCCGGGTGTGAAGGGCAACACGGCGACCAACGCGACCAAGATGGCGACGCTCGAGACGGGCGCCAAGATCCAGGTGCCGATGTTCGTCAACGAGGGGGAGATCATCCGCGTCGACACCCGCACCGGCGAATATATGGAGCGCGTGAAATAATTTTTGCATGAAAGAGCCGCAGCGCCGCAAAAGCGATGCGGCTCTTTGCCGCCGCGCGGCGCTTCGGACGGAGCCCGCTGCGGGGCTTAACGTTTTTTCGGGCGGCGGGGCAAAAATCTCCGTAATATCGGGGCGGCCGATTTGCTGCGGCTTTCCGACGGAGGCAGGCTTTTTTCGGAGCGAAAGCGGCAGAGGAGGACAAAAAGATGCGTGCGGTCATCCAGCGGGTCGGGCATACGCGGTTGTGCGTCGGCGGCGCGCTCATTTCCGAGATCGAAAAGGGGCTCGCGGTCTATCTCGGCATAGGCGAGGGCGACAGCGCGCAGCAATGCGCGCTCATGGCGAAAAAGATCGCCAATCTTCGCATATTCGAGGACGGGCAGGGCAAGATGAATTTGTCCGTCGGCGATGTCGGCGGGGAGATCCTGCTCATCTCGCAGTTCACCCTTTACGGCGACTGCAGCCGCGGCAAGCGCCCGAGCTTTACCGCTGCGGCGCGGCCGGAAATTGCGGAGCCGCTCTATAGGGAGACGGAGCGCGCGCTCTTGAGCCGCGGTATGCGCGTGAAAACGGGCGTATTCGGGGCGGATATGAAGATCGAACAGTACAACGACGGTCCCGTGACTATTTTATACGAATGCTGAATGAGGCGATCGGATGAAACTTCAATATTTCGGCACGGCTGCGGCGGAGGGGTTCCCTGCGGCCTTTTGTAATTGTGAATACTGCCGCCGCGCGCGCGGCGGCCTTGCGAAGGAACTGCGGACCCGTTCGCAGGCGATGATCGACGATGACCTTCTCATCGACTTTCCGCCCGAAACATATCTGCACGCCATGCGTTACGGGGCGGACCTTTCGGCGGTGACGGCGCTGCTTGTCACCCATTCGCATACCGATCACTTTTACGCGCAGGAGCTCGTGAACAGGGGATATAAGTTTGCGCACGGGATGCGCGCCCCGTCGCTCGCGATCTACGGCAATGCGGAGGTGGAGTCCGTGCTGGAAGAGGGGCTCCGCCGCGAAGTCAGGCCTTCCGTGCGGGAAGGGCTGCACTTTCATCGCATTGCGCCTTTCGCGGATTTTTTTGCGGGGGAATATCATGTCCTTTCCCTTCCCGCACACCACGGCAATAAAGAAGAGGCGCTCCTGTATTGCGTGAGCAAGGGGGGAAAGACCGTTTTGTGGCTCAACGATTCGGGTCCGCTCGAAGAGAGCATCTTTCCGTTTTTGGAGGAAAAGGGGATCCGTGCCGATCTGGTGAGCTTCGACTGCACCTTTGCGGACGAAGAACATCCGTCGGGCGAGCGGCATATGAATATCTTTCAAAACATGGAAGCGCGTGAAAAAATGGCAAAATACCGCCTTTTGAAGCCTTCCGCGAAGTACTATGTCACACATTTTTCGCACAACAGCGCGCCGTTTCGTGACAGGATGGACGCGCTGGCGGAAAAATACGGCTTTATCGCCGCGCACGACGGCAGCGTTGCCGAGATCTGAGCGCGGCAAAGAGTAAGGCCGATAAAAAAGAAAGAGGCGCGGCGCCCGCATGAAAGCGGGCGCCGCGCGGCACATAAGCGGCTCATTTTCGGGAAAAGACGGGGAGAGGAAAAGTCAGTTTTGCGGGCGTTTTTTGGGCGGGCGGAACTTTTCAAAGATGACGTTGTCCGCGATGTTGGCGAGGCGTGCGTACTCTTCTTCGCTTCTTACCGTCCAGGCGAGGAGGGCGGCGTCTTTT
>CALWCR010000086.1 GCA_944376445.1 uncultured Clostridia bacterium
CGTCAAGGTGGAAGATTTCGAGATCGCCCCGCCTTCGCAGTATTCTCAGGTGGATTTCCGCGACCCGCAGGCCTATTACAACGAAGAAAAGGACTGCTTCGACGTCACGGTCGAGACTAACGCGGGCGGCGTGCCCAAGATCGTCAAGTTCACCGTCTCGCGCGATCTGAAGACGGTCACACACGACGGCGTCGTCTTTGAGGATCCGAAAAACGGCTTCTGGAACCTCGAATGCGCCGACATCACCTATCAGAACGGGCGGTATTACTTGACTTACTCAGCGCAGCCCAACGACACCGTCTGGTTTACTTCGAGCGACGAGAAGTTTTCGGGCTACGGGGAGCCGCAGCGGCTGGAAGGCAAGCATTTTTACGCCCCCAAGATCGTCGAAGGGGACGCGGGCACCTTCCTCGTCGGCTGGGTCTACCGCCGCCGCAGCTTTACGGATACTTCCGACCTCTATTGGGGCGGGCACCTCGTCGCGCACAAAATGCTCTTTAACGAGGACGGGTCGATCACCCTCACCCATCCCGACGGGATAGAAAAATATTTCGGCTACGAACAGCCGCTCGAGCGAAGCGAGATCGAGCTTTCTTCGGGCAACCGCCGCATCGCGGATGCCTATGAGAGCTTCATGCTGCAGGGCAAGTTCACTTTTACGGGCGAAGGCCGCTTCGGGCTTTTGCTCGGCTACGGCAACGATTTAGACGCCTTCCGCTATGCGGGCTATGACACCTCTTCGGGGATGCTCGGCTACCGCATCGACGGCAGGACGGCAAACGAGTGCGAAGTGGCGCTCGATCTGCAGGCGGGCAGGGAGTATTCCTTCACCTATATCCAGGAAGGCTCCGTCGGCGTTCTCTATATCGACGGCGTTGCCCGCGGCGCGCTCTCTTTCCGCACCCACGGCACCAACAATACGATGATCGCCCTCTTCTCGCAGGGCGCAGGCCTGAAAGTCACGCAGCTGAAACAGTTTTTGCGCAGCAAGCAAGGGGCAGAGGTATGATCTTTTCCTGTAAAGACCACGTCACGTGGGACACATGGATGTATTTTTACGGCGGGAAGTACTACTTATATTATCTGATCACCGACCGCTCGGGCGGGGAAGGGTTCGGCGTCGCCGTCAGTGAAGACGGCATCCGCTACAGAGATCTCGGTACCGCGGTCACCGCTTCCGAAAAGATGGTCATCTACCTCGGCACGGGCGCGGTCTGGCAGAGCACGGATTTTCCCCGCGACAAGACGTTCATCTGCAACTATTCCGAATGGCGCAAAGACGAAGAGACGGGCGAAAATTATCAAAGCATCTTCTTTGCGACGAGCAAAGATCTGATCCGCTGGCAAAAGACGGGGGAGCAAGACGTCTTTTGCGTCGATACGGACAAGTATCTTCGTTTTGAAAAAGAAGGGGGCCGCTGGGACTGCATCTATCCGCATCGCACGGCGGAGGGCTACGAGGGCTTTTTCACCGCCACGCCCAAGGAATATCTCGGCTGCGGCTATGCCGTTAGCCGTGACGGGCTGCATTGGCAGGCAAAAAAGCCGCCCCGCTTCTGCACGGAAGGCACGGGCATTTCCGAGTGCGTGGAGGCGGGCGCCGTCTGCGTGCACGGGGGCAGATATTATATGCTGATGGGCACCTACACCCACCGCAACGGCATGAGCGTGATGGTCAGCGACGCCCCGAACGGCGAATACCGCCCGCAGGCGAAAAATTTCGCCCTTCTTTCCAACAACACCTTCATGCACGCCTATTTCATGCGCATATTCGAGGCGCACGGCAAGCTGTACGTCAATCATCACGTCCTTTTGCGGCAGGCGAACGAGTACGGCAGGAACACGACCTTCGCCGCGCCCCTCAAAGAGATCGATTTTGACGAAGAGGGGATCCTGCGGCTCAAATGGGCGGCGCTCAACGAAGGGCTCAAGGGCGAAGAAAAAGAAGGGTTCTGTTTTGAAGAGGGGTTCGTGCTCGAATGCACGCCCGAAGAAAACGCCCTTTTGTTTGAAACGGAGGCAGGAGAGGTGCGCTTTGTGTTCAGCCCCGCCGATTCTGGGCTGAAAATTTACGAAGGCGGCGCGCTCGCGGAGGAGGTCAAAAAAGACATCCCCGCCCGCAAAGGCCGCGTGCGCATCCTGTATAGGGATACCCTTCTCGAAGCGTATCTCGACGACTGGTTTTTGACCTGTTACACCTTTAAGGGCAAAGTGACGGGGATCGAGAATGCCGCAGGGCGGCAAATTTGGAGGTTGAACGTATGACCGGCAGAGAATTGATTTTACGGGCGCTCGATCATGAGCCGACCGAGCGCATCCCCGTCGATTTCGGCGGGCACCGCTCGAGCGGCATTTCGGTACAGAGCTATATCAAACTCAGAGAAGCGTTGGGGCTGCCCCCTTCCAAGCTCTATATCTACGATTTTATCCAGCAGCTCGTGCTCATCGAAGACGACGTGTACGAGCGCATCCCGACGGACGTCGTACAGCTGGGGCAGATCTATCTGGACAGGCCCGAATACTGGCAGGATTGGACGCTCGAAGACGGCACTCCCTGCAAGATCCCCGCCTATATCAAGGTGGAGAGAAGGCCGGAAGGGGACGTCGTCTGCGGCGAGGACGGGGAGGTCATCTGTATCAAGAAGAAGGGCTGCCTGTATTTCGAGCAGACTTGTTTCCCTTACGCCGATTCGGACGACAGAGAATTTGACGACATCCTCGCCAAGCTCGACAAGATCATGTGGTGGAAGCTCGGCGTGCCGCCCGCGCCCGCGGGGTATGACGAGGCGGGGCTTGCCGCCATGCGGCGGGACGCGAAGGAGCTGCGCGCCAAGACGGACAAAGCCATCTACGCCATTTTCGGCGGCAACCTCGTGGAGATGAGCCAATTCGCCTTCCGCATCGACAATATCATGTGCGAAATGGCGCTCGATCCCGACAGGGTGCATAAGTTTTTGGATAAACTCATGCAATTGCACCGCGTGAACCTGAAAAAATTCGTGGACGCGGTGGGGGATTATGTAGACGTGATCGGTTTCGGCGACGATATGGGCACTCAGAACGGGCCCCAGTTTTCGCCCGAAATGTACCGCGAATTTTATCAGCCCCGCCATAAGGAGCTGTGGAGCGCCGTCAGAAAGTATAATCCCAAGCTGCGCACCAATCTGCATTGCTGCGGCAGCGTGGAACGGCTGCTTAGCGACATCATCGACGCGGGCATCGACAGTATCAACCCCGTGCAGATCAGCTGCAAAGACATGGAGCCCGAACACCTGAAAGAAAAATTCGGAGACCGTCTCGCCTTCTGGGGCGGCGGCTGCGCTTCGGGCGTGTGTATGTCCGCCTCTCCCGACGAGGTCAGGGCGCACACCGAGCACAATATCCGCGTCCTCTCCAAAGGGAGCGGCTTTATCTTCCAGCACGTGCACAACATCCTTGCCAACGTGCCGCCCGAAAACATCCTCGCCATGTTCGACACGGCGCTGCGCTTCGGCAAAGGGAGGTAGGCATATGATCGTATGCGTCGGCGAACTCCTCGCCGATCTCATCGGCAGCGCGCCCGGAAGGGATGGCGCCGTCCGTTTTTCCCGCTATGCGGGCGGCGCGCCTTTCAACGTCGCCTGCGGCGTCAAGGCGGCGGGCGGAAAGAGCGGCTTCATCGGCAGGGTGGGGGCGGACATCACGGGCAGGTTCCTTGCCTCTTTCGCCGCTTCTCGCGGGCTGGATCTGATCAAGATCGAAGAGGACAAAGAGCATAACACGACCCTCGCCTTCGTCGAACTGGACGAAAAGGGGGAGCGGCGCTTTTGCTTTGCGCGCAAATTCGCCGCCGATTACAGGATAGAAGACGATTTTTCGGAGAGCTTCGCCTCGGCAGACATCGTGCACGTCGGCTCCCTCATGCTCAGCGAAGAGGAGGGGCGCGCCGTGTGCGCCCGTGCCTTTTCCGCCGCCAAACGGCAGGGCAAAAAGGTCAGTTTCGACGTCAATTTCCGCGAAGATCTCTTCGGCTTTACCCAAAAGACGAGGGAAATGTTCCTTGCATATATCGCGGAGGCGGACATCGTCAAAGTGAGCGAAGAAGAGCTCGCCTTTCTTACGAACACAAAGGCGGGTGCGGGCGATTGGTTTATCGCCCCCCTTAGCGCCCTCGCGGGGGAAGGGGGCAAGATCGTCGCCCTTACCCTGGGCGGGGCGGGCTGTGCCGTCGCCGCAAACGGAGCGCTTTTCCGCGTTGCCGCGCGCAGCGCGCGGGCCGTGGATACGACGGGCGCGGGCGACGCCTTTTACGCGGCGTTTTTGGCGCGGCTGGATAAAAAAGCGCCTTCCGCGGCGGATCTCGTCGCGGCGGCGCGCTTTGCGAACGCCGCCGCGGGCCATACCGTGGAAGGGTACGGCGCCATCGTGCCTCTGCCCCCGCCCGAAGTGCTTGCGGCGGAAGGGGAAACGCTCGCCGTAAAAAAGCTCGGCTGAACCCGATAAAAAAGCTCGGCTGAGCCCGATAAAAAGCCTCCCGCCTTTGGCGGGAGATCGCCTCAAAAGGCGGAAAGGAAGGAGGAATGAAAAAAGTATTTTTGTTTTTGACCGACGCGGCGGTCTTTGCGGCGCTTTCGCTCTTTGCCGCCTGCGGGGAAGGGGCGGACGTGAGCGCGCCCGCGTTTTCCGGGGTCAAAGAACGGGCGGAAGGGCAGCTTTTCGAGCCGTATGACCTTTTGGCGGGCGTCACGGCGCAGGACGACAGAAACGGCGACCTGAGCGCCGACGTGCGCGCCGCCGTGCTGCCGCTCGAACAGATACAAGGCGGAAAATTCACGCCGAAAAAGACGGGCGAATACCGCATTTTGTACAGGGTCGCCGACAAGAGCGGCAACGAAAGTTTTGCCATGACCATTCTCACCGTCACGGACAACGGCGATGCGCGCCCGCTCTTTCGGGCATACGATTTTTCGGGGACCTTCCCCGCGGATACGGGCATCGATCGTTATGATCATGCGGCTGTGGGGGCGGCGGGCAGCGCCCGCTTTGAAGGGGGCGCGCTCATATATTCCATCGAAAAATTCGGCGCGGTCGACTGGTACAACAAACTGACTTTTGCGGGGCTTAATTTGCAGCCCGGCAAGGCGTATACTTTTACATGGGAAGCAAAGTCCACCGTTCCGCTCACTTTTGCCATGTTCGTCAATATCAACGGCGGGGCGTGGGCGCCGGTGTGCCTTGCCTATATCCCGCTCGGGCAGGAATACAAACAGTATTCCTTCGACACGTCCGTCATTTCTTCGGCGGGGGAATACGCGCTGTTTTTGCAGTTCGGCAGCGAAGAAAACGTATCGCTCGGCGGGGCGGAGATCGCCATCCGTTCGGTGCGGATCTATGAAAAGGCGGAGGCATAAGGATATGAAAAAAGTTTTGACCATTTTTTTGGCGGTTTTGTTCCTCTTTTCCTTTGCCGCCTGCGGCGAAGGAGGAAAGGAGGAGCCCGTGCGGAAAAACAAGGCGCAGGTCATTATATTGGCGGGGCAGTCGAACATGGAAGGCTGGTCGCTGGTATCTTATGCGGAAAATAAGTTGAGCGGAGAGGAATACGCCCTCTACGACGGCGGCGCGCCCAATGTGCGCATCGCTTTTTATAAGGATACCCCCTCCGCGAACGGGAACCCCTTCAAAGGGGTATCCTTCGGCGGCGGGATGGACGGCGCCCGCTTCGGTCCCGAAGTCGGCATCGCCCGCGTCCTCGGCGAAAAAAAGCCTTCGGTGAAGTACTATCTCATCAAATACGCGGTCGGGGGCACAAGCCTTTATGCCGACTGGCGTTCGCCCTCTTCCGGGCAGACGGGCAAGTGCTATACCGCCATGGCGGAGTACGTCTCCTCGGCGCTTTCCTATCTCGTCGATGCGGGCGTCGATTTTGAGATCGGTGGTTTTTGTTTTATGCAGGGGGAAGCGGACACGGGCACGGCGTCCGCCGCGGCGGCCTACGGCGAGACGCTCGCGCATTTCATCGCAGATATCCGTTCCCTTCTCTCCTTTTGGTCGCCCGAAGGGGGCATCCCCTTTATCGACGGGCTCATCTCCGATTCGAGCTTGTGGCCCTGTTATGCCGCCGTCAACGACGCCAAGCGCGCTGCCGCCGCAGAAGATGAAAATTACCGCCTGATCGACACCCTCGCGGCGGGGCTGGAATATTCTTCCGAGCCCGTCGGCGCGCCCGATCTTGCGCATTACGACGCCCTTTCCATGTTAAAGCTCGGCGAAATGTTCGGCAACGCGATCGCGGGAGGGGAGTAAAAAAGGAAATCCTTCTCCCCGTATGCGGCGGCCTTTCGCCTCAATATGTGAAGTATATGGAACGAAATGTATTTTCCCCCGATTTTTCGGGGGATTTTTTGGCTCTTAAAACCCGCGGATAGTCCGCGGGTTTTAAGAGCCAAAAAGAAGCGCCGCAAAAACTTGCGGCGCTACCGAAAGACCAAATCAAATTATTTTGCCATAGCTTCTTGTACTGCGTCGGCGCAAGCGACGGTCTGAAAAAGACCATGTCGCTTGCAGCCTGTTAGGGAGCAAAAAGAAGCGCCGCAAAAACTTGCGGCGCTACCGAAAGACCAAATCACATTATTTTGCCATGGCTTCTTATACAGCGACGGCGCAAGCGACGGTCTAAAAAAGACCATGTCGCTTGCAGCCTGTTTGCTTATTTTGCCATGGCTTCCTGTACAGCGACGGCGCAAGCGACGGTCATGCCGACCATC
Organism: uncultured Clostridia bacterium; assembly: GCA_944376445.1. Taxonomy (GTDB): domain Bacteria; phylum Bacillota; class Clostridia; order Christensenellales; family Borkfalkiaceae; genus Borkfalkia. The sequence goes on from CALWCR010000086.1 coordinate 6,747, forward strand.
GGGTTGTTGCCCGCGCCGATGAGGCCCATCATTTCGACGTGCGCGGGAACGGAGGAAGAACCTGCGAACTGCGCATCCGAGTGCATACGTCCCATCGTATCCGTCATGCCGTAGCTGGCAGGGCCTGCCGCCATGTTGTCGGGGTGGAGCGTCCTGCCCGTGCCGCCGCCCGAGGCAACGGAGAAATATTTCTTGCCGTTTTCGACCGCCCATTTTTTATAGGTGCCCGCAACGGGGTGCTGGAACCTGGTCGGGTTGGTCGAGTTGCCCGTGATGGAGACGTCGACTTTTTCCATGATCATGATAGCGACGCCTTCGTTCACGTCGTCCGTGCCGTAGCAGCGCACCTTGGCGCGCTCGCCGTTGGAGTAGGGGGTCTCTTTGACGATGGTCACTTTGCCCGTATAGTAGTCATACTTGGTCTGCACATAGGTAAAGCCGTTGATGCGGGAGATGATGTACGCCGCATCTTTGCCGAGCCCGTTGAGGATGACGCGCAGCGGGTTTTTGCGGACCTTGTTCGCGTTCCTGGCGATGCCGATCGCGCCTTCCGCTGCCGCGAAAGATTCGTGCCCCGCGAGGAAGCAGAAGCACTCCGTCTCTTCGCGCAGGAGCATGGCGGCGAGGTTGCCGTGGCCGAGCCCGACTTTGCGCTGATCGGCGACGGAACCGGGGATGCAGAACGCCTGCAAGCCTTCGCCGATGGCTTCCGCCGCGTCGGCAGCCTTTTTGCAGCCTTTCTGAACGGCGATCGCCGCGCCGAGGGTATACGCCCAGCCCGCGTTTTCAAAGGCGATGGGCTGCACGCTCTTGACGATGTCATAGGGGTCGAAGCCCTTTTCGTTGCAGATGCGCTTCGCATCTTCAAAATCTTTGATGCCGTACTTGTCCATTACGGGGCGGATCTGGTTGATCCTCCTTTCATATCCTTCAAAGGTGATGCTCATTGTCCGTATACCTCCTTACTCTTTGCGGGGGTCGATGTACTTGACCGCCCCGTCGGCTTCGGTAAACCTGCCGTAATGCCCCGTCGCCTTTTTGAGGGCGTCGTCTGCGCTCATGCCGCCTTTGATAAAATCCATCATCTTGCCGAAGTTGACGAATTCATAGCCGATCACTTCGTTGTTTTTGTCGAGCGCCAGCCTGCGGACATAGCCGTCCGTCATTTCGAGGTATCTTACCCCTTTGGCGGCTGTCGAATACATGGTGCCGATCTGAGAGCGGGTGCCTTTGCCGAGATCTTCCAAGCCCGCGCCGATGACGAGGCCGTCATCGGAGAAAGCCGACTGGCTGCGCCCGTAGACGATCTGCAGGAACAGCTCGCGCATCGCGGTGTTGATCGCGTCGCAGACGAGGTCTGTGTTGAGCGCTTCGAGGATGGTCTTTTTCGGCAGGATCTCCGCCGCCATCGCCGCGGAATGGGTCATGCCCGAGCAGCCGAGCGTCTCGACGAGCGCTTCCTGGATGACGCCCTGTTTGATGTTGAGGGTCAGCTTGCAGGCGCCCTGCTGGGGTGCGCACCAACCCACGCCGTGCGTGAGGCCGGAAATGTCTTTGATTTCCTTTGCCTGGACCCATTTGCCCTCTTCGGGAATGGGGGCGGGGCCGTGGTTGGGCCCTTTGGCAACGCAAATCATTTCTTCAACTTCGCGAGAATATTGCATTTTTCTTCCTCCAATTCAATTTTGACCGTATTGATTTTTTCGGTTGGACCGTAGAAATTATACCACAGCCGAAAAATTTTTTCAATATCTTGAAAGAAATATTCTTTAAAAGTTTAAAAAAATTGTTTTCGCGGCGATTTTGAAAAGAAATTTCCCGCATAAGGTTTACAAACGGACGTCGATATGGTAAAATTATTTCAATATTATTCTCTGAGGGGAAGAGAAAATGAAGAAAAAATTACTTTGTGTGTTGCTTGCGTCCGCCATGGCGCTGACCGTCGCCCTTCCTTTTGCGGGATGTGCGAAAGAGAAAAAGGAATCGGGCAGCGCCTATGTCGCGAGTTCGCTGTATCCTGCCGTCTTTTTTGACGACACGGGCAAAAATTATGTCGCCGAAGAGGACAAGAGCACGGTCATCGAACTGAAAAAGGGGGCCAAGGTCGCCTCTTATCAGGTCAGTGCGACCGATTTGTACGGCAATGCGGTGCAGGATACCGATTCCGTCGCCGTCTTTGACGAGGAGACGCGCACCGTCACTGCGGCGGGCAGAGGCATCCTCAATATCGACCTTTGCGGCGAGGACGGAATGGTGCTCGAAAGGGTGAGCGTCACTTCGCAGGGCGCGTATCCTTCCGACCCGTCTTTTGATAAATTGTCCGAAACGGCTTCCGACGGGGTGAACGGTTCGCACGATCCGTCCATCGTCGAATACGACGGGTATTATTATGTGCTCACGACCGGCTGGGATACGGGCGGCAACCAGATCAGGCGCTCCAAGGACATGATCCATTGGGAGAAGCTGGGCTCTACGTTCAGCGCCGATTCCCGCCCGTACAGCGGCAAAGCGCCCTCCGGCAAGGCGTGGACGGCGGAACTGAAAGAGGTCGCAAACGCCTGCGACGCACCCGGCGTGACCGACGTCGATTACTGGGCGCCCGACATCATCAAATGCCCGAACAAAGAGGGGTTCTGGCTGTATTCCTGCGCCGTGTATACGGCGGATATGGGGCAGAACGACGGCAATGACAGGGCGTGCATTTTCCTCTGCTACAGTGAAGACCTTTCGCCCGGTTCCTATTCGTATGTGGGCATGATCTTCCAGTCCTGCCTGCCCGCGGGCAATGCGGAAATGTATATCAACGCCATCGACCCGCAGATCATCTTTACGCCCGAAGGGGATATGTACATGGCATACGGCTCCTTCCACGCGGGGCTGTTCATGATCGAAATGGATCCCGATACGGGGCTGCGCAAGGCGGGCATGAATCGGTTGTATTCGGATGCCGAAGTGCATGCGTTCAACAATTCGCGCGAGCAGTCGGGTTCTGACGGCGCGAAATACTGCGGCGTGCAGATCGCGAGCGGCGAGCTGGAAGCGCCCGTCGTCGCTCGCCACGACAACGTCGCCATCTATGACGACGATGGCAATGTGACGGATACCCTCTCTTCGAGATATTATCTGATGGGCTCTTACGGCTCTCTGGCCGCCACTTATAATATGCGTTACGGTATTTCCGATTCCGTGACGGGCGTGTATTGCGGCTATGACCCTACGGGGGACGGCGGGCAGATGCTCACCTCTTCCGACGGCACCCGCGGCAACGGCTATAAATTCATGGGGGCCTACCAATTCGTGTACGCGGACGGCACGGCGATGTCCGCCAAGGCGGATTACTATGACGACGCGGCGGGGCAGAACGTTACCGACGCCACCGTCGCCTACAAGGTGTATGCGCCGGGGCATAACGATCTGTACACGACGCGCGGCGTCAATATCGCCACGCGCATCAACCGCTACGACGGGAACGATCCCAATTCTCTCCTCGGCGGCAGCTTCGCGCTGTTCGTCAACCAGTATTATCTCAATTCGCAGGGGATGCTCGTCATCAACCCCAACCGCTATGCGGGCGAACGTGCGAGGACGGTGACCGCCAAAGAAGTCGCCGAGATCACGGGCGGGAATTATCAGATGCTCACCATGCAGGATTCGACGTCTGCCGCCATGGTCTCTCAGCCGGTGCAGCTGAGCTTCAACGGCACGGACGGCGGTTCCTTCTTTGCGGGCGGCGAAGAATATACCTGGAAGGTGTTCGGCGACAACTTTATCAAAATTACCTGCCCCGCAGACGACTATTACGGCGTGGTGACGCCCGCATGGCTGGAAGGCGTGAACAAGGGCGGGCTGACGATCACGGCGATCGGCGGCTATACGGGTATGTCGATCTACCTCAACTGCGACTATACGGCTTGACTCGGAACAAAAAAGCGATAAAAAACGGTCATGCCCGAAGTTTTCGGGCATGACGCATATATGAGACAGAAAGGAGCAATTATGGCGAAAAACGTAATGGACACCCTCCGCGAGAGGGGATTTATCAAGCAGACGGTCTACGAAGACGAGCTCTACGAAATGCTCGGACGTGAGAGCGTGCCCTTTTATATCGGGTTCGACCCGACGGCGGATTCGCTGCACGTCGGGCACTTCATGCAGCTGATCGCGATGAAGCATATGCAGGACGCGGGGCACAGGCCCATCGTCCTCATCGGCGGCGGCACGGGCATGATCGGCGACCCTTCGGGCAGGACGGATATGCGCCAGATGATGACGCGCGAGACCATCGACTATCACTGCGAATGCTTCCGTAAACAGATGGCGAAATTCATCCGTTTCGACGGCGAGAACGGCGCGATCATGGTCAACAACGCCGATTGGCTCCTCAACCTCAATTATATCGATTTCCTGCGCGAGATCGG
>CALWCR010000087.1 GCA_944376445.1 uncultured Clostridia bacterium
CATTAGACCTCCTGTTTTACTTTTGTTGCGATTGCCAGTCGCTCTAATTGTATTACAGGAGTTTATTTTTGTCCATAGCTTTAAGCCTTTTATCCACTCACTCAGTGAGTGGTTTTCTTAGACAAAAGAAGCCGCCCGCGCGTACACGCAGACGGCTGCAAATGATAAAGGCGGCAAGATTGCCGCCTTTTCTCTTTGAAGATTTAATTCTTGTCGTAATTGACGATCGCCGCGAAATCCGCCGCTTGCAGGGAAGCGCCGCCGATCAGCCCGCCGTCGATCTCGGGCATTGCCATCAGCTCTTTGCAGTTGGCGGCGTTCATGCTGCCGCCGTACTGGATACGGACATTGGCCGCGCACGCGGGGCAGAAGGTCTCCGCGCACATCTTGCGGATAAAGGCGATGGCGTCGTTCGCCTGCTGCGCGGTCGCCGTGCGGCCGGTGCCGATCGCCCAGATGGGTTCGTAGGCGATGACGATCTCGGAGACGTCTTTGAGCCCTTTCAGGCTGTGCGTGACCTGGTAAGAAAGGCAGCCCTCCGTCTCCCCCGCTTCGCGCTGTTCGAGCGTCTCGCCGAGGCAGACGATGGGCGTAAGCCCCGCGTTGAGCGCGGCGTGCATACGCTTGTTCACCATCTCGTCTGTATCGTCGAACATCCTGCGGCGCTCGCTGTGCCCGACAATGACATATTCCACGCCGAACTCTTTGAGCATGGAGGGAGAGATCTCCCCCGTAAAGGCGCCGCAATCCGCAAAATGCACGTTCTGCGCGCCGAGGCGGATATTGCTGCCCTTAAGCGCCGCGGAAAGGGCGGGGATATCGGTAAACGGGACGCAGACGGCGACGTCGCAGTTTGCGTCTTTGACGAGCGGTTTGAGCTCCTCGACAAGTTTAACGCCCTCGGCGGACGTCATGTTCATTTTCCAGTTGCCTGCAATAATCGGTCTTCTCATTTTATAAGTCCTTTTTTGTTCAGAAAAAATCAAGCGGCGGCGCGCAGAAAGAGCGGAAGCAGAAAAGCCTTCCGCCCTCTCTTTTTTCCGCCGCAAACGTGCGTCAGTCTTTATCGTTGAGGCAGGCGATACCGGGGAGCACTTTGCCTTCAAAAAGCTCCAAAGAAGCGCCGCCGCCCGTGGAGATATGGGTCATTTTATCGGCAAAGCCGAGCTGCTGCACCGCAGCCGCGCTGTCGCCGCCGCCGATGATGGTGGTAGCGCCCTCGGCCTGCGCCATCGCCTCTGCGATCGCGATCGTGCCTTTGGCGAGCGTCGGGTTCTCGAACACGCCCATCGGGCCGTTCCAGATAACCGTCTTGGCGCCCTTGATGGCGTCCGCAAAGAGTTTCCTCGTCTCCTCGCCGATGTCGAGGCCTTCCATATCCGCGGGGATCTCGCTGACCTTGACCGTCTTGACTTCGACGGGCGCGTCAATGGGGTTCGGGAAATCTTTGGCGATGACGGTGTCGACGGGCAGGAGCAGTTTTTTGCCCGTGTCCTTCGCCTTCTGCATCATGTCTTTGCAATAGCCGAGCTTCTCGTCGTCGACGAGCGATTTGCCGATCTCGTACCCTTCCGCTTTCAAGAAGGTATACGCCATGCCGCCGCCGATGATGAGGGTGTCGCATTTATTCAAGAGATTGGAAATGACGTTGAGTTTGTCCGCAACTTTGGCGCCGCCGAGCACCGCCACGAAGGGATGCACGGGATTTTCGAGGGCATCCGCCATGACTTCGAGCTCCTTCTGGATCAAAAAGCCGCAGACCGCCGTCTTGACGAGGCCGTATTCGACGATCGCCGCCGTGGAAGCGTGGGAGCGGTGCGCCGTACCGAAGGCGTCGTTCACATAAATGTCGCAGTAGGAAGCGAGCTTTTTGCAAAATTCAAGCTCTTTGCCCTCTTCGCCCGCATAGAAGCGGAGGTTTTCCAACAAGACGCATTCGCCTTCCTTGCAGGCGGAAACTTTCGCCTCGGCGTCGGGGCCGGTCACGTCTTTGGCGAACGCGACCTTGCCGCCCAGAAGCTCGTTGAGCCTGTCCGCGACGGGTTTGAGGGTCAGTTTGACGGGGTCGTTCTTCTTCGCCTTTTCGATATACTCTTCGCTCGCCTTCGCCTGTTCGTCGGCAGGAAGCGCCTCGACCGCCTTCTTCTCCTTCTTGTTCAGCTTCACCTTGGCGTCAAAGACGTTGTGCGGCTTGCCCATGTGGGAGCAAAGGATGACCTTCGCGCCGTGCTCCATCAGGTATTTGATGGTGGGAAGCGCGCCCATGATGCGGTTTTCGTCGGTGATCTTGCCGTCCTTCATCGGGACGTTAAAATCACAGCGGACAAGTACCTTTTTGCCTTTTACGTCGACATCGGTAATAGACTTTTTGTTCATGACCTTATCTCCTTAGGTTTGATTTTTCACCTATATTTATGATATACTTTTTTTTGCGATTTGTCAATGATTGCTCGCCTGTTTCCCCCGATTCATGAGCATGAAAATCAAAAGGTACGCGGTTTCCCTTCCCGTTTGCCGCCGCAAAACCCGTTTTGCCGCCAAGCCTCGTATACGGCGACGGCGACGGAATTGGCAAGATTGAGCGAACGGATCTCTTTGAGCATGGGGATACGCACGCATTCTTCGTAATGCTCTTTGAGAAGGGGCTCGGGAAGCCCCGCCGTCTCCTTGCCAAAGACGAGAAAATCCCCCTCTTCGTACTTTGCTTCTGCGTAGCCTCTCGGCGCTTTGGTCGTGAAAAAGTGAAAGCGCGCCGCGGGGTATGCGGCAAAAACTTCTTCGATGCCGTCATAATAGCGCACGTCGACGAACTGCCAGTAGTCCAACCCCGCCCGTTTGAGATATTTATCCGAAACCTCGAATCCGAGGGGACGGACGAGGTGCAGACGGCAGCCCGTCGCTGCGCAGGTGCGCGCGATGTTGCCCGTATTTTGCGGTATCTCGGGCTCTACAAGCAAAATATTGAACATAGATCTCCTCTCCTTGCGTGTTTTTCTGCCTTGCACGGCAAAACCGTGTAAAAACCGCCCGCTTTTACGCGCAAAATGCCATAACTTTGCCGCTTTTTTTCAAAAGATACTTGACATATGCCGCAAAAGCGTATATAATAGAAACAGGAAACGGGGCGTGGCGCTCATGCCTGTTTCCGCTTAAAAAGCCCATACTCACTACCCATATTTTTTCTCATTTGTTTTAGGAGAACGGCGCGTCGCGAGATGCGCCGTTCTTCTGTTTTTTTGAAAAAACGAAAAAGCGCGGCGGGGCTCCTTCGCGCGCGAAGCTGCAAAAGACGGCGGAGCTACTTCGCGCACAAAACGGCAAAAGGCGGCGGACACAATGTTTTTTCGGACGCGCCGAAGCCGCGGCCCGTGCGGCGGCGCGCAGCCCCCTGCCGCCCGCGCGCCGCATGAAAAGGCGGGAGCCGCCAAGCCCCCGCCCTTTTTCCGCGCGCTTTACAGCTCTTGCAGCTGGCGCTCGATCTTTTCCTTCATTTCGATAAATTTATCAAGTTTTGCGCGTTCCGCGTCGACGAGGTTTTTGGGAGCCTTTTCGATAAAGCCGCGGTTCTGCAGCTTGCCGTCCGCACGGCGGATCTCCCCTTCCACACGTTCCAGTTCCGCGGCGAGGCGGACTTTTTCCTTCTCGATGTCGACGAGTTCGCCGAGCGGCACGAATACCGTGCAGTTTTCGATGACCTGGGAAAGTACCCTTTCGCCCACGTCGGCAGCGCTTTCGACAAAGCCGATGCTGCCGACCCCCGCGAGCTTCATGATCGCCGCGGCGTTTGCCGAGACCAGCCGCTTCATCGGCGAAGCGAGGAAGAGCTTGACCTTTTTGGAGGGCGGGCAATTGACGGAGGTCTTCATGTTGCGCACAGTCTTGATGATGTCCATGACCCCCTCGAACGCCTTCGCTTCCTTTTTATAGGCGAGCTTGGAGTCGTAGCGGGGGAAATCGGAGATCATGATGCTGCCCGTAACGCCGGGGAGGTTGCCGTAGATCTCTTCGGTGATGAAGGGAACGAAGGGATGCAGCAGTTTGAGCGCGTTTTTGAGCACAAAGCAAAGGACGGCGAGCGCCGCGCGCTTCTTTTCGGGCGAATCCCCGTACAGGGGCGCCTTGCTCAGTTCGATGTACCAGTCGCAGAAATCGCTCCACATGAAGTCGTACAGCGCGCCCGCGGCGATGCCGAGCTCAAATTTGCCCATGTTGAGGGTGACTTCTTTGATGCAGCTTTCCAGGCGCGAGACGATCCACTTGTCGGCGGCGGAGAGTTTGACCTCCCTGATATCGGGAACGTCTGCTCCTTCCGCGTTCATGATGACAAAGCGGGAAGCGTTCCAGATCTTGTTCATGAAGTTGCGCATCGCTTCCACTTTGGCGCGGCTGTAACGGCTGTCGTTGCCGGGCGCCACGCCCGAAATGAGCGCAAAGCGGAGAGAATCCGCGCCGTATTCGTCGATGACTTCGAGGGGATCGATGCCGTTGCCGAGCGATTTGGACATTTTGCGCCCCTGCTCGTCGCGCACGATGCCGTGCAGCAGCACGTCGCGGAAAGGCACCTTGCCCGTATGTTCGATACCCGAAAAGATCATCCTCGCCACCCAGAAGAAGATGATGTCATAGCCGCAGGAAAGGACGTCCGTCGGATAGAAATAATCGAAGTCTTCCGTCTTATCGGGATAGCCGAGGGTCGAGAAAGGCCAAAGCGCGGAGGAAAACCAGGTGTCGAGCACGTCCTCATCCTGCCTGAGGTTTTTGGAACCGCAGTGCGGGCAGGCGTCGGGATCGGTCTTGGAGACGATGGTCTCGCCGCAATCGGCGCAGTACCAGACGGGGATACGGTGCCCCCACCAGAGCTGGCGGGAGATACACCAGTCTTTGATCCCCTCCATCCAGTTATAATAGATCTTGGAGAAACGTTCGGGCGTAAAATGGATCTTGTTGCGCACGACCGCGTCGATGGCAGGTTTTGCGAGGGGCGCCATTTTGACGAACCACTGCTTGGAGACGATGGGTTCGACCGTGCTGTGGCAGCGGTAGCAATGCCCGACGTTGTGCGAATGCGGCTCGATCTTGACGAGCGCGCCCGCGGCTTTGAGATCTTCCACGATCTTTTCGCGCGCGGCGAAATGGTCCATGCCCTCATAGGCCTTGCCCGCGTTTTCGTTCATCGTGCCGTCGTCGTTCATGACGCGGATGACTTCCAGCCCGTGCCTTAGGCCTACTTCAAAGTCGTTGGGATCGTGCGCCGGGGTGATCTTCACCGCGCCCGAGCCGAATTCCATGTCCACGTATTCGTCGGCGACGACGGGGATCTCCCTGCCGACGAGAGGCAAAACGAGGGTCTTGCCCACCATGTGTTCATAGCGCTTGTCTTTGGGGTTGACGGCAACGGCGGTGTCACCGAGCATGGTCTCGGGCCTGGTCGTCGCCACGATGATGCTCTCGCTACTGTCTTTGACGGGATATTTGAGGTGCCAGAAGAAGGAAGCGTCTTCGCTGTATTCGACTTCCGCGTCCGAAAGCGCCGTCTTGCAGCTCGGGCACCAGTTGATGATGCGGTCGCCCCTGTAGATGAGCCCCTTCTCATACAGATTGACGAAGACTTCGCGCACCGCCTTGGAGCAGCGCTCGTCCATCGTGAAGGCGAGGCGGGACCAATCGGCGGAAACACCCATCTTTTTGAGCTGTTCGACGATGCGCCCGCCGAATTTATCCTTCCATTCCCAGGCGCGGCGCAAGAATTCTTCTCTGCCCACGTCCTGCTTGGTGAGCCCCTCTTTTTTCATCTGTTCGACGATCTTGACCTCCGTGGCGATGGAGGCGTGGTCGCAGCCGGGAAGATAGAGGGCGGAATACCCCTGCATCCTCTTGAAGCGGATGAGCGCGTCGATGATGGTATTGTCGAGCGCGTGCCCCAGGTGCAGCTGACCCGTGATGTTGGGGGGCGGGATGACGATCGTGAACGGGATCTTGGATGGATCCGCTTCGGCGCGGAAATAATTCTTCTCCGTCCATTCCGCGTACAGCTTGTCCTCAAAATCTTTCGGATTGTAAGTCTTTTGCATTTCCATGATAAACCTTCCCTCTTCCGCCCCTCACCGCAGGCGGAAACTGTCTTTACGGGGCGGGCAGAACAGCCCGCAAGCGATTTTCCCCTATTTTATAAGTATACGAATCATTATAGTAAATCGGCGGCGGAATGTCAATCGAAAGTGCGCGCCCGCCGCCCTTTTTCCCGCCCTTTTTCCGCGCCGCGCTTTTTGTCGGCAAAAAAAACAAGGCGCGCGGACGGACAAATGCACGCCCCTTGGCATAGACTGTACTATGCGGAAAACGCGCCCTGCAAAAACGGCGCGCTACGCACCCAAAACAACACTTTCCAAAACGGAGAACAGCATGAAAAAAATCCTGACGGCGATCCTCGGCGCCCTCTTTTTCCTCCTACCTCTCTCCGCCTGTACAGACGGCGGCAGTACCAAGACGGTGCGGGTCTGCGAAGTCACCCATTCCGTCTTTTACGCGCCCATGTACGCAGCCGACGCGCTCGGTTATTTTGCCGACGAAGGCATCACCATCGAGCTGACCAACGGCGGCGGCGCGGACGCGGTGATGGCGGCAGTGCTATCGGGCGGCTGCGACATCGGCTTCTGCGGGCCGGAAGCGGCGCTCTACGTCCTCATCGGCGGTTCCAACAACGTACCCACCGTCTTCGGGCAGCTCACCAAGCGCGACGGCTCTTTCCTCGTCTCGCGCGTCGACGAAGCGGACACCTTCGACTGGGCGACCTCTCTGCAGGGCAAGGAGATCTTGGCGGGCAGAAAGGGAGGCGTTCCCGCCATGACCTTTGAATACATCCTGAACGGCAACGGGCTGTACGACGGGCAGAACGTCACCATGAACTACGACATCAACTTCAACTATATGACGGCGGCGTTTGAATCGGGCACGGCGGATTACTGCACCATGTTCGAGCCCGTCGCCTCCGAATACGAGGCGCAGGGCAAGGGATATGTCGTCGCATCCGTCGGCGAAGCGTCGGGCGAAGTCCCCTACACCTGCTATATCGCGCGCGAAAAATATATCGGAGAAAACGAGGAGACGATCGAAGGCTTCCTCCGCGCGGTCATGAAAGGGATCGGCTATATCAAAAACACGGACAGCGCCGAGGCGGCGGAACTGATCGCGCCTTATTTTGACGGCTCGTCAAAAAATTCGCTGAAAGTCTCCCTGGACAGCTATAAGGCGATCGACGCCTGGCAGGAGGACATGACGATGACCGAAGACGCCTTCACGCGGCTGCAGGACATCATCGAAAACGCGGGCGAACTGGAAAAGAGGGCGCAGTTTTCCGGTCTCGTGGACACCCGCTTTTCCCAAAAGGTCTATCGGGAACTTTCTTTACAATAAACGAACATAAGCATCTGCGGCGCGCGTATGCGCGCCGCACGGGAGAAACACCATGAACCAAACACCTGTCGGACCCATTCTGCAATTCGACGGCGTGCGCCTCACATACCACACGAAAGAAGGCGAAACGCTCGCCGTAAAAGATCTGAGTTTTTCCGTGCGCGGCGGCGAATTCATGGCCGTGATCGGGCCGTCCGGCTGCGGCAAGACGACCGTTCTCTCCCTCGCGGCGGGGCTCCTCGCCCCGTCCGAAGGGAAGATCGCCGTCCGCGGCAGGCCCGCCGCCGAAAGCGCGGCAAAATTCGGCTATATGCTGCAAAAGGACGACCTCTTCCCCTGGCGCACCATAGAAAAAAATATCCTCCTACCCCTGGAGATCGCGCGCAAAAACACGGCGCAAAAGCGCGCCGCCGCCCTTGCGCTCGCCAAAAAATACGGGCTCGGGGATTTTTTGTCTTACTATCCCGACCAGCTCTCGGGCGGGATGCGCCAGCGGGCGGCGCCCATCCGCACCCTCGCTGCCGACCCCGAGATCCTGCTGCTCGACGAGCCCTTTTCCGCCCTCGACTATCAGACGCGGCTTTCCGTCTGCAACGACGTTTACGGCATCATCCGCGGAGAGAAGAAGACGGCGCTCCTCGTGACCCACGATATTTCGGAAGCGATCTCCCTCGCGGACAGGATCCTCGTCCTGAGCCGCCGCCCCGCGACGGCGCTCGCCGTGCACGAGATCGGCTTCGGCTCGCTCGCTCCCCTCAAACGCAGGGAAGACCCGCACTTTCCCGTCTGGTTTGAAAAACTCTGGAAGGAATTAAACGTATGAAAAAATCCTACTCCTCGGAACACCTCGCCTTTTTAAAAAGAGAAAAGCGGAACGCCGTCATCGTCCGCGCGGCGCGCATTGCCCTTCTGGCGCTCATCCTCGGCGTCTGGGAACTGATCGCCGCCCTGGAGATCGTCGACCCCTTCATCGTCAGCTCCCCCTCGCGCGTCGCCAAGACCATCGGGCAGCTGTGGGCGGACGGCTCCCTCTTCTACCACGTCGGCACGACGCTGTGGGAAACGCTGGCGGGCTTTGCCGTCGCCGTGACGGCGGGCTCTCTCATCGCCCTCGCCCTATGGTGGAGCGAAGGGGCGCGAAGAGTGCTCGAACCCTACATCGTCGTCCTCAACAGCCTGCCCAAGATCGCCTTAGGGCCCGTCATCATCATCTGGTTCGGAACGGGCGCCGCCTCCATCGTCTTTATGACCGTGCTCGTCGGCATCATCGTCGCCGTCATGCATATGCTCGGCGGCTTTCTGGCTACGGACAAAAACAAGATCACTCTCCTTCGCGCCATGGGTGCGAACAAGGCGCAGATCCTTGTCAAACTCGTCATCCCCTCCGCCCTGCCGCAGTTTATCGGTATGCTCAAGATCTGCGTCGGCATGGCGTGGATCGGCTCGATCATGGGCGAATATGTCGCCTCCAAGGCGGGGCTCGGCTATCTCATCGTCTACGGCGGTCAGGTATTCCGCCTCGATCTGGTCATGGCGTCCACCTTCATCCTCTGCCTGCTCGCCGCAGGGATGTATTTCCTCGTCGTGCTGGCGGAAAAGACGGTCATCCGGCATCCCCGCTGAAACGCCGCCGCGCAGGCAAACAAAAACAGTATGCCGGCTGCGCCGAATACGGGATAGATCTTGCCGACGATGGTCTTGAGCCCGAAGCGCGAGAGCGCAAACACGGCGGCGCACACGCCCGCGCGCGCGAGGCGCGGGCGGCGGAAGGCCCCTGTGCGCAGATGCAACAGATAATAGGAAGAAAAGAGGGTCGTAAGGATGCCCGCCGCGGACACCAAGGCAAATATTTTGCCTGCCCCGCCCCGTCCCATGACAAAAAGGACGGGGATCCCGGCGTCCGCCGCGCCGCAAACGGACGCTATGCGCAGCAGGATCGCCGCTATACAGCCGCCGATCAGCGCCGCCGCGAGCAGTGCCCCGCCCGCGCCCCCTTCCGTCTCCGCTCCGAGCTCGGCGACGACGGGCGCGGCGAGAAAGACGTTCATCGCCGCATAGGCGACGACGCGCACGATCGCGGGAAAAGCCTCTTCGGACGGGAAAGTATTATCCGCGCCCCGCACCCCGCAGGCGAGGCTGAACGCGAAGAGCAAAATGGCGGGAACGAGGCAGAGATTGACTTTTGCGAGCGCCGACGTTCCCTTTCCTGCGGACAGCGCCGCCGCGATCAGCGCCGCCGCCGAAAAGACGGGCAGCGATTCAGGCACGCCGAAACCTTCCGACATGACCGCGTCCAGCCCCGCGAGCATCCCCGCGCAGACGATCAGGGAAACGCAGAACACCGCCGCGCGCACGGCGGGCGCGCCCTTGCCGAAAGCGGCGCGAAGCATCCCTTCATAGCCGCCGAACCGCCTGGCACAGGCAAAGATCAAAAAAAAGCCGAAAAAGGGGAGCAGGCCCGCCAGCACGGCATAAGGCAAGACGGCGCGCAGCGGAAAAAAGCGGACAAGCTCCGCCCCCGATACGAACCCCGCCCCCGCGACCGTACCGAAGAGGACGGCGGCAAGGCGCATCTGCCCGAAAAATTTTTTATGGTCACAGCGCATACACCGCTATATATATGCCTGCCGCCCCGTTAATAGGCATCCCCCGCCGCTGACCGCGCGCGGTTTTTTAGCAGAAAATATGAAAGAGCATTCAAAGGCTGCCCCGCCGCTTTTTCGCCCCGTTTACTTGCGCACGACAAGATGCCCGTCTGCTGCAT
>CALWCR010000088.1 GCA_944376445.1 uncultured Clostridia bacterium
CGAAGCATACGACCACACGGGGCTGGTGTACGGCATGGGGCATGCCGTGTACTCCCTCTCCGACCCGAGGGCGGATGTCCTCCGCTCCTTCGCCGAAAAACTTGCGACGGAAAAACATATGGAAGAGGAATACGCGATGCGCACGGACGTGGCGGCCATCGCCGCCGAGCTCATCGCCGAAAAGCGCAAGATCTATAAGGGGGTCAGCCCGAACGTCGACTTCTTCTCAGGTTTCGTCTACGATATGCTCGGTCTTCCCCGCGAACTGTACACGCCCTTTTTCGCCGTTTCCCGTATCGCGGGCTGGTCGGCGCACCGCCTCGAAGAGATCACCAACGGCGGCAAGATCATCCGCCCCGCCTATCAGGCAGTCGCCAAGCGGAGAAAGTATATCCCCCGCGAGGAGCGCAAATAACCGCAAACGTATACAATATCCGAGCGCCGCGCAGAGAAACTGCGCGGCGCTCATGCTCTGTTTTATTTCCTTTTTTGCCGCGTGCAAAGCGCGGCGGATCGTCTGTTTTTGCCGCGCAAAAGGCGCGGCGGCTCATTTCCCCCCTTCTTTTTTCTGCGCCAGATTTTCCCTAGCGGTGGCGAGCATCAGTTTGATGCGGTTTTCCTGGTTGACCTTGGTCGCGGAAGGGTCGTAGTCGACGGCGACGATATTCTCGTAACGGTACATCTCTTTGAGGGTACGGATGGTGCCCTTGCCCGCAATGTGGTTGGGAAGGCAGCCGAACGGCTGCGCGCAGACGATATTGTCCGTGCCCGTCTCGGCGAGCGCCGCCATCTCCGCGGGGATGAGCCAACCTTCCCCCATCTTGACACCCTGATGGATGACCTTATCGGCGCAGCGCCGCAGATGCTCAAAGTCGTGCAGCGGCTCGAAGCCGTATTTCTCCGTCAGGCGGATGATCTTTTTCTGCACATGGTGCAGATATTTATAGACGATATTGAAAAGGGGCGTCGCGGCGCTCTTTTTATTGTACAATCTGGCGTCGTTGACGTTGTTGACGGCGCAGTACATGACAAAATCCATGAGCGCGGGCACGACGGGTTCGCAGTTTTCGGAAAGAAGAAATTCTTCCAGATGGTTGTTGCCGAGCGGCGAATATTTGACGTATATCTCGCCGACGATGCCGACTTTCACCTTCGTTTCGCCGCTGCGCCCGATCAGACGGAAGCGCTCCAGAAGATGTTTTACGATCTTCCTGTACCTGAGATATTTTTTACGCGCGAACATATCGAGGATATATTGCACACACTCCTCCCTCGCCGTATCGGATGCGCCCTCCTGCGTTTCATACGGCTTGCACTGGTTATACAGCGACATGAGGGTATCCCCGTAAAAGATGGCAAAGGCGAGCTTGGCGAGCGTTTTCAGATCTACCGGGAAGCCGCTGTCCTTTTCCAGCCCCGCAAAATTGAGGGAGACGACGGGAACGTGCGGGAATTCCGCCTTGAGCGCCTTGCGGATGAGCGGGATATAGTTGGACGCGCGGCAGCCGCCGCCCGACTGGGTGATCATGACCGCCGTATGTTCGGGGTCGTATTTCCCGCTCTTGAGGGCGTCGATGAACTGCCCCGTCACGCAGAGGGCGGGATAACAGGTGTCGTTGTGCACGTGTTTGAGCCCCTCGTCGATGACGGCGCGGGTATCGTTGTGCAGAAGTTCGAGATCCCAGCCGTCCTTTTTTTGGATCTCGACGATGATGCCGAAGTGGACGGGAAGCATATCCGGGATGAGTATCTTGTGGGTATGCTTCATCTCTTTGGTGAATTTCGGAAATTCGTCGCGGAAATCCGCTACTTCTCTGACTTGTTTATCTTTTTTCATCTTGCCTGCGCCTCTTCTGTTCTTCGATCGCCGCGAGCATACTGCGGAGACGTATCTTGACCACGCCGAGGTTGTTGATCTCGTCGATCTTGATTTGCGTATACAGTTTCCCCTTCTTTTCCAGAATAGAGCGCACCTCGTCCGTCGTGATCGCGTCGATGCCGCAGCCGAAGGAGACGAGCTGCACGAGGTTCAGATCGTCGCATTCGCCGACATATTCCGCCGCGCGGTAGAGGCGGGCATGATACGTCCATTGGTTGAGAACATTCACGAGCACTTCTTTGCCCCTGAAAAACACGCTGTCTTCGGAAAGCACGGCGATATTGAGGGAAGTGAGCAGCTTGCCGATGCCGTGGTTGATCTCGGGGTCGATGTGATACGGCCTGCCCGCCAGAACGACGGCGGGGATCCCCTCCTTCTCCGCGCGGGCGAGTATCTCGCTCCCCTTGTCGCGTATGTCGCGGTAATACCTTTCCAGCCGCGAAAAGCCCTCTTTGAGCCCGCCGCGGATCTCTGCGGCGGAGAGCTTATATTTCGCGAGCGCCTTGGAAAGGGCGCGCACCGTCGTCTTTTCGTCGTTCAGATCGATATACGGCATGACGAAATTTGTCTTGTTCAGCCGCTCGTTGTTGGCTTTCAAAAGCTCGGGATAATAGGCGACGACGGGGCAGTTGTAATGGTTGGTCGAATCGTGCTCGTCGAGGTTATAGCTCTCGCAAGGATAGAAGATGAAATCGACGCCCGCGTCGAGCAAGCTCTCGATGTGCCCGTGCGCAAGTTTTGCGGGATAGCAGACGGTGTCGCTGGCGACGGTGTGCTGCCCGCGGAAATAGAGCTGCCTGGACGACTGTTCGCTGAGCACGACCTCGAAGCCGCACTTCTCGAAAAATCCCGCCCACAGCGGGAGCTGTTCGTAAAAGCCGAGCGCGAGCGGGAGCCCGACCCTGCCGCGGCCGCCCTTTGCGCCCGTGACGCTCTGCTGTATGCGCGCATATTTATAGGCGTAAATATCCAGCTCGTCCGAATGGGGTTTGAGCCCCGCCCCCTTTTCGCATTTGTTGCCGGAAATGAATTTCCTTCCGTCCGAAAAGCCGATGACGTTGACGTTGCAGTGAGAAGTACAGCCCTTGCAGATATGGCTCTTGGAAGTATATGTGAAATTTTTGAGTTCTTCTTCGTAGCTGAGCGCGCTCTCCCCGCGGATATTTTCCTTGGCGTACAGCGCCGCGCCGAACGCGCCCATGAGCCCCGCGATGCCGGGACGGACCACCTGCTTGCCCGTTTCGATCTCAAAAGAGCGCAAGACCGCGTCGTTTAAGAAGGTGCCGCCCTGCACGAGGATATTTTCACCCAGTTCGTCGGGCGTCTTGGCGCGGATGACTTTATAAATGGCGTTTTTGACGATGGAAGAAGAGAGCCCTGCGGAGATGTCCTCCACGCTCGCGCCCTCTTTCTGCGCCTGTTTGACGGAGCTGTTCATAAAGACGGTGCAGCGGCTGCCCAGCTCGACGGGATGTTTGGCAAAGAGCCCGAGCTTGGAAAATTCGTCGATCTCCATCCCCATCGCCTTGGCAAAGGTCTGTATGAAGGAGCCGCAGCCCGAAGAGCACGCCTCGCTGCGCATGATAGAGTCGATGGCGCCGCTTTTGATCTTGAAGCACTTGATGTCCTGCCCGCCGATGTCGATGATGAAATCCACCTTCGGGTTGAAATAGAGCGCCGCTTTGAAGTGCGCGACCGTCTCGACGATGCCGAAATCCGCCTTGAGCGCCGCCTTCATCATGTCCTCGCCGTAACCCGTCACCGCCGCGCCCGCGATGCGCACCCTGCCTTCGGACAGGGCGTAGATCTCGCGCAGCCTGTCGAGCACGATGTCCAGAGGCTGTCCGTTGTTGGACTGGTAATGGGAGTACAGGATCTTCGCGTCGGGCGTGATGAGGATGAGTTTGGTCGTCGTCGAACCGCTGTCGATGCCGAGGTACGCCTCGCCGCGGTATGACCTGATGTCGGCAAAGTCGAGGTCGCTCTTTTTATGGCGGGAAACGAACGCCTCATATTCGGCGCGGTCTTTAAAAAGCGGGTCCCCCGTCACCACGTCGTCGCTGCCCTTGGCGCTTTGTATCTTTTCGATCGCCTCTTCGATGGGCATGGCGTCCGCATTCTCCGAATACAGCGCCGCGCCGATCGCCATGAAGGAGGGCGCGTTTTCGGGAAACACGGCGTGCTCGTCGTCGAGGTGCAGCGTTTCTTTGAACGCCTTTCTGAGCCCCTTTATGAAATAGAGCGGCCCGCCGAGGAAGAGCACCTTCCCCTTGATCCGCCTGCCCTGCGCGAGCCCAGAAACGGTCTGATCGACCACCGCCTGGAAAATGCTCGCGGAAATATCTTCCTTTTTCGCCCCCTGGTTCAAAAGGGGCTGTATGTCCGACTTTGCGAACACGCCGCAGCGGGAAGCGATGGGATACACCTTCTCCGCGCGCAGGGAGAGCTTGTCCATCTCGTCCACGCCGATGTTCAAAAGGGTCGCCATCTGGTCGATGAAGGCGCCCGTGCCGCCCGCACAGCTGCCGTTCATGCGCTGTTCGGTGCCGCCCGTGATGAAGATGATCTTCGCGTCTTCCCCGCCGAGCTCGACCGCCGCGTCCGCGTCGGGATAATATCTGCGGATGGCGGTAAACGCCGCCTGCACTTCCTGCACGAAGGAAATGCCGCTGCGCTCGGCGAGTCCGAGCCCCGCAGAGCCCGTGATGCTGATCCTGAAATCGCCGCCGAATTTTTCCTTGACGGCGGCAAGCTGCGCGAGCACGCACTCCTTCACGCGCGCATAATGGCGCTCGTAACTCGTATACAGGATCTCAAACGATTCGGATAACACGGCGGCTTTGACCGTCGTGGAACCGACGTCTATACCCAAGAATTTTGCCATAATCGATCTGCCTCTTTTGTCGACGGGCCGCAGCCGCGGTGCAGCGACCGCATACGGCCTAATTGTATTTATTTTAACATACTTTTGCCGAAATGACAAGAATATACGCAAATCACGGGGCAAAAAACACGCAAAAAACCCGCGGGAAATTGCGGCGCAAAAGGAAAAAACGGGCAGACGCCCGCTTTTATCGCCGCGCATTCCCCCTGTATTTGCGGCGCGTGGCGTCGCCGCCGCGGATATGCCGCTCGGCGAGGTTTTTATCCAGGACCGCGCGCACCCGCTTATACAGCTGCCTGTCGACGGCGGCGAGCCGTTCGGACACGTCTTTATGTACGGTGGATTTACTCACCCCGAGATGCGCCGCGCATTCCCTGACCGTCGCGCCCGTCTCCAAAATATATTCCGCGCACCTTACCGCGCGCCGCTGCATATACTCCCACATACAAGCTCCCCCGCTTTTTGGCGATGGTACATTGTATGTCGAACGGTGCAATGTTATGTCAAAGACAAAAAAACGCGCCCGCCATCGGCAGCAAAAAGGCATGAAAAGCGCGCCCCTGAATAAGGGCGCGCAAGACATGATCTTTTCGGTGCGGTGACCGCCGCGGTCAATGGATGCAGGAGCCGATCTCGGCGCCGTCCGGCGCGAAGAGCACCTTGCACTTGCCGTCTTCGTTGACGGGCGCGAGCAGCATCCCGTTGGAATATTCGTTGCCGAACTTGTGCGGCTCCAAGTTGATGAGCACGACGATCTTTTTGCCTGTCAGATCTTCCGGCGCGTATTCTCCCGCGATGGAAGAGACGATGACCCGCTCGCCCATGCCGTCGTGCAGGGTGATCTTCATGAGCTTGTTGGTCTTGCGCATGGGCTTTGCCGCCAGCACTTTGCACACGCGAAGGTCCAGCTTTTCAAAATCCGCGAGCGCGATCTGCCCTTTGACGGGCGCGGGCGAAGAGACGAACACTTCCTTCACCTCTTCCTTTTCCTCTTTTACCTCGGCGGGCTTTTCCTCTTCCTTTGCGTCGGGGTCCTCCGCTTCGGGCAGAGAAAAATCGAGGAGGTTCAGATAGCGCGCGGGTTCCACCGCGAACAGATACAGATACAGGCGGGGCCCCCTGTCGCGCGCGAGGATGAGGTTGTATACGTCCTTGAAGAACTTGCTCTGCACCTCTTTGAGGGCGTTTTTATCCTCCGCCTTGTCGGGAAAGACCTGTTTGGGGATGGCGTACAGCTGCGCCTGCAGCGAATCGAGGGTATAGCCGCCCGCCGCGATAAACTGTTTGAGAAGGTGCACGCATTCGCGCTCCTTTTCGTTCATCGTGCGCCAATACGGCCAGTTGCGCCTCTTCAGAATGACATACTCGCTCTCGGGCGAGCAGGTGCGCAGCCAAAATTTCGCCTTCTCGAAAAGTTCGGCAAAGTCCTCTTTTTTATAGGGCGTACCGATCTTTTCAAACAATTTTTCCATCATGTCGGGGTTGAAGTCGACGACGCTGCCCAACTCCACGAGCTGGCTCATCGGCACGGAAACAAACTCCCTGCCCTTGACGAGGCTGTCCTCGATGACGCGCTTTGCCGTCTCGTCCGCCGTGCCCGCGCGATAGGCGGCGAGCATTTTCCCGAATTCAAAGTACTGCCGCAAGATCTCGTCCGAAAGGCAGAAATCGAAGGCTTTAAGGGGCTCCGTCTTGGCATACAGCCAGAGGATGAGCTCGGGCGGATAGAGCTTGAGCAAAAATTCGGGGGTCATGTTGAGGCCGGAAGAGCCGCTCATCTTGCCCACGCTCCCCTTGATGCCGATAAACTCGTACCCCTGGAAGAGGGGCGGTTCGTAGCCGAACACTTCGCGGGAGATGTCCTTGGCGGTATCGTAGCTGCCGTTCTTGGAAGCGTGGTCCTTGCCGCCCGGCTCGAAATCAACCCCCTCGGCAAGCCAGCGCATCGGCCAGTCCACCTTCCACTGGAGCTTGCAGTTGAAATCTTTGGTGAAATCGAAGTCCCCTTCTTCCCCGCATTCGCACACATAATGCGCCTTGGTGCAGTCCTGCGAAAGGGAGACGATCTTGGTCGCGTCTTTATGGCAGTGCGGGCAGAAGATGCTGACGGGATAGTAATTTTCCCGCTCCTCTTCCGTCGCGTCCTGCGTGCGGTGCCTGTCGAGGATGTCGAAGATCTTTTTGCGGTTCTGCAGGGCGAAAACGACGTATTTTGCGTACCTGCCCGAACGGTATTCCTTCGCCTGGAAACGGAATTCCATCTCCACGCCGAACTTTTTCAAAGACTGCATGAATTCCTTTTCAAAGTGGGCGGCATACGACTCGTCCTTGCCGAACGGGTCGGGAATATCCGCATAGGGATAGCCGATATATTTTTCAAAGGAATCGTTGCCGAGATAGTCGGAGACGTTTTTCGGCACCTTGCGCAGGCGGTCGTATTCGTCCCAGGAAAAGAGCAGTTTTGCCTTTTTGCCCATTTTCCTGAGGGCGCGGCACACGAACCAGCTGGTCGCGATGTCGCGGAAATTGCCGATGTGCACGGAGCCCGACGGGGAAATACCCGCCGCGCAGACGTATTCTTCCTTGTCCGGTTTGCGGCGGACGACTTCTTCCGCCAGCTTATCTGCCCAATACATAACAAACCTCACTTCAAATGATCGATCTATTATAGCATACGGCGGGGCAAAAACGCAAGCCGACAGCCGCCCATTCCCGCTTTTTTCCGAAAATCCCGCCCTTTTTCCGCCGCGCCGCGGGCAAGAAAAGAAAAAAGAACGCCCGAAGGCGTCCGTATGGGGCGTGAAAAAGCCGTTCACAGCCCGACAAGATAATAGATGAGCCCGACCGACGCGCCCGCGAGCACGCCGTAGACGATGATGGGCCCCGCGATGACGAACATCTTGGCGGCGAGCCCCGTGACGAGCCCTTCCGCCTTGAATTCGAGGGCGGGAGAGGCGACGCTGTTGGCAAAGCCCGTGATGGGCACGATGGAACCCGCACCCGCCGCCTTGCCGATCCTGTCATACACGCCGAGCCCCGTCAAAAGACAGCCGAGAAAGATGAGCACCGCCGAGACGGTACCCGCGAGCTCGTCTCCCGCAAGGTGCGCCCAGTTTTCCAGCATCACGCGGATAAACTGGCCGACGCAGCAGATGCCGCCGCCCACCGTAAAGGCGCGCAAACAGTTATGAAAATGCTTTGTCGGCGCGGCAAAAGAGGATACGTAGGCGAGATAATTGCGGTTGGCATGGTTATCGAGGGGCGGATTCATCTCTCTTCCCCGTGTTTTTCTTCCGCCGCGGCAAAGCCGGCGACGTATGTTTCCCGCTCTTCCCGCGTGCGTATCCCCTGCGCGTCAAAGACAGCCGTCCTCTTCTTCATACCAAAATTTTGTGCAGGAGCCGCCCGTTTTATACGGATCGGGAACAATGCGCCCCGTCGGACAGGAAAAATACCACGCGTGGCAGAAAAACATGACGGCGGCAAAAATACCGACGGGCAGAAAATGACGGCGGCGGCCGCAAAACGCAGCCGCCGCAAAAACGTCCGAAAGACAAGCCGTCGTCTCCTTTATCCTCTTTTCGGCCGCTCTTTTCCCCCTTCCCCGCGCGGCGCAGCGCTTTGCACTTCTTCCTCTTCCGGGCTTGTACCCTTCGGCGCTTCTTGCGTACCCCCTTCCCCGCGCGGCGTACCGCTTTGCGCTTCTTCCGCTTCCCGCACGCTCCGCATGGTGGGATATCTGCAAAAATATGCTTTCGTCTCCCGCACGACGACGCCCGAAAGGAGGAAGAGGGCGATCAGATTGG
>CALWCR010000089.1 GCA_944376445.1 uncultured Clostridia bacterium
GTACTCGGAGACCTTTTTCCTGCCCGCGCCATGTGCGCCGGGGGCAACGGGGCGCTTTTCAAACGCGCACTTGCCCGAATAACATCTCTCGCCCTTCAAAAAGAGCTTTGCGCCCTCTCTGCGGCAGTGACGGCATTTGGAATCTCTGTATGTTGCCATTTCTATTTCTCCTTAAAACTTAGACTCTGCGGCGCTTCGGGGGCCTGCAACCGTTGTGCGGGATGGGCGAAACGTCGGTGATGAGCGTGATCTCCAGATCGGCGGCGGCAAGCGCGCGGATGGCGGCTTCCCTGCCCGCGCCGGGGCCTTTCACATATACTTCGACCGAGCGGAGCCCGTGTTCCTTGGCGGCTTTCGCAGCCGTGTCCGCAGCCATCTGCGCCGCGAACGGCGTGCCCTTCCTCGAACCCTTGAAGTTGAGGCTGCCCGCGCTCGACCAGGAGATGGTGTTGCCGTTCATATCCGTGATCGTGACGAGAGTGTTGTTGAACGAGGATTGGATATGCGCCTGACCTTTGTCTACTTTTTTAAGCTCTTTGCGACGCCTTACCTGCGTCGTCTTCTTAGCAGCAGCTGCCATGATTTACTCCTCCTTCAATTATTTCTTCTTCTTCGCGACCGTGCGGCGGGGACCTTTCCTCGTCCTCGCGTTGCGCTTGGAGCTCTGTCCGCGGACGGGCAGGCCCTTCCTGTGACGGATGCCGCGGTAGCAGCCGATCTCCATCAGCCTCTTGATGTTGAGGTTGACTTCGCCGCGAAGCTCGCCTTCCACCCTCAGGTTATGATCGATATATTCTCTCAGTTTGGATACGTCGTTCTCGTCGAGATCCTTCACCCTCGTATCGGGATCGATACCCGTCGCCGCGAGGATCTGTTTCGACGTAGAGAGACCGATGCCGTAGATATAGGTCAGCCCGATCTCGACCCGTTTTTCTCTGGGTAAATCTACACCGGCAATACGTGCCATTTGTCCTTTTGACCTCCGTTTGGATTTTTAATGGTGTTTACGATTTTTTATATGCCATTCACGCGCGCCCTGCCGCCCGGTATTCGGAATGATGGCGGCGCGCCGCGCGCATGAGATTATTTTCAGAAACTCAGCCCTGCCTTTGCTTGTGGCTCTTGTTTTGGGAACAGATGACCATGACCTTGCCGTTGCGCTTGATCACTTTGCACTTGTCGCACATGGGCTTGACAGACGGTCTTACTTTCATTTTGATTTCCTCCGAAAAAATTCTTGCTCGATTTCCGCCTTGCGGAAAGCCGCTTTGCGGGCCGCGCCCGCGCTCTGCTGTATGCCGCCCGCTCGGGTGGCAAACGGAAGTTACGATTTGCCGCGCCAGGTGATCCTGCCCTTCGTAAGGTCGTAAGGGCTCATCTCCAGCTTGACCGTATCCCCCGGGATGATCCTGATGTAGTTCATCCTGAGCTTGCCCGAAATATACGCCGTGATGACGTGGCCGTTGGAAAGCTGCACCTTGAACGTCGCGTTCGGCAGCGCTTCCACGATCTTGCCTTCGGTTTCGATAACGTCGTCTTTGGACACGAATAACTTCCTCCGCTTATTTTTTCATCTCTTCCCGCCGCACCGCACAAAGCGCTGCGCGGATCTCGCTGTCTTCGTCCTTCCCCTGCGCGCATTTTTGCGCGATCTTCGGGAAAAAGACGGGCAGAAGCCGCACGTGCTTCGCGTTTTTTGCTTTGGGGGCAAAACAGCTCTTATATTTCCCGTCGGCAAGCAGGAGCCTTTCCCCTTCCGTGCCGACGATGATGTACAGCCTTCCCGCGTCGCGGCCGCTCAAACTTTCCGCAACGCCGCCTGCTTCGGGCGTTTTGACTTTCATATGCGCCCTCTCAAAGGGTGAGGATCTCGACGCCGTCTTCACGGATGACGACGGTGTTTTCGTAATGCGCGGCGGGTTTGCCGTCGCGGGTCTTCACCGTCCAGCCGTCCTGCATGAAGTCGACCTGATACCCGCCCATGTTGATCATCGGCTCGATGCAGATGACCATGCCCGCTTTCAGACGGATGCCCGTGCCCGCCTTGCCGAAGTTGGGAACGGACGGGTCTTCGTGCATTTCGCGCCCGATCCCGTGCCCGACCAGCGCGCGGACGACGGAAAATCCGTTTTCCTCCGCGTGCCGCTGCACGCGCGCGCCGATGTCGTAAAGCGGGGTGCCCGCGCGCAGATTTTCGATGCCCTTGAAGAAGCATTCTTCCGTCACGCGGACGAGCTTTTTCTTTTCTTCGGCGACGTCGCCGACGAGAAAGGTCCGCGCGGCGTCGCCGTGAAAACCGTTCTTATAGGCGCAAAGGTCGATGCTGACGATGTCGCCTTCGCGGATCACCCGATCTCCCGGGATCCCGTGCACGACCACTTCGTTGACCGAAGCGCAGATGCTGGCGGGATAGCCGCAATACCCGAGGCAGGAAGGCTCCGCCCCCCGCGAACGGATATATTTTTCGGCATACTCGTCCAGCTCTTTGGTCGTGACGCCAGGCTTGATCTTGGAGCCGACATAGGCGAGCGTGTCGCGCACGATGGCGCACGGCTCGCGCATGAGAGCGATCTCTTGTTCTGTCTTAACGGTCATCATTGCCTGCGCACTCTTATTTGAGCGCGGCTGCGATACGGGCGAACACTTCGTCGATCGTGCCTACGCCGTCGATGTCGATGAGAACGTTCTTGTCTTTATAGTATTGGATGAGGGGAGCGGTCTGATCGGTATAAACTTTCAAGCGGTTGCCGACCGTCTCCTCGTTGTCGTCTTTGCGCTGGTAGAGTTCGCCGCCGCAGCGCTCGCAGGTGGTCTTGCCGTTGAGGAAGTCCACGTGATAGCTCTCGCCGCAGCTCTTGCACACCCGCCTGCCGCAAAGGCGCGCCATGAGAAGGGAAAGGTCGACGCCGATGTTGATGACCGCGTCCACTTTGGAAAACTTATCCAGCTCCTCCGCCTGGAACAGATTGCGGGGGAAGCCGTCGAGAAGATAACCGTTCTTGCAGTCGTCCTCTTTGAGCCTGCCTTCCACGATCTTGCAGGTGACTTCGTCGGGAACGAGCTGACCTTTGTCGGTATAGGACTTGGCGAGCAGCCCGATCTCGGTGCCGCGCTTGATGTTGTCGCGGAAAATGTCGCCCGTGGAGATGTGCGGGAGGCCGTATTTTTCGGAAATACGGGTCGCCTGCGTGCCTTTGCCTGCGCCGGGGGCGCCGAGAAGGATGATATTCATGATTTCTCTCCCATGGTTGATTTTTCTTGCGGCCCGCCCGCGCCTTGCGCGCGGGCGCGGCCGTAAGCGGTTTTTTATTTCAAGAAGCCCTTGTAGTTTTTCATCATCAGTTTGGATTGCAGCTGTTTGTCAAATTCGAGCGCGACCGAAACGACGATGAGGATACCCGTCGTGGAGAATACGTTCACGAAGCCCTGCCCCGCAAAGCTGAACGCGAGGGACGGGATGAACGCCACGAGCGAGAGGAAGATGGCGCCGAACAGCGTGATACGGTTGGAGATCTTTTTCAGATAATCCGCCGTAGGCCTGCCGGGACGGATGCCCGGGATAAAGCCGCCGTTCTGCTGGATGCTCTTGGATACGTCCTCGGGATTGAACTGGATCTGCGCGTAGAAGAAAGAGAACGCGAAGATGAGGATGCAGAGCACGAGGATATAGATCCAAGCCCAAGGGCCGGTGCCGCCGCTGATGTTCTGTGCGTACCAGCTGGACGAATAGCCCGACCAGAACAGGCCCATGATGAGATCGGGAAGGCTGATGATCGCAAACGCGAAGATGAGCGGCATGACACCGCTGCCCGAGATCTTGATGGGGATGACGGTGGCCTGGCCGCCGTACATCTTCCTGCCCTTGACCTGTTTGGCGTACTGTACGGGGATGCGCCTTTCGGCGAGGTCGACCGCCACGATGAGGGCGAAAATGACCACCGCGATGACGCAGAAGATGATGACCGAGACGAGGGTCGCGGCGCTGAACCCGTTCGTGACCGTGTCCTGGATGGGCGCGATGATGAGCTGGTTGCCCGCCGTCGAGATGATACCCACGAAGATGATCATGGAGATACCGTTGCCGACGCCGTGCTCGGTGATGCGCTCGCCCAGCCACATGGTGAGCATTGCGCCCGCCGTATAGACGATCGCCATGAAGATATAGGCGAGCCACGTCTGGTCCCAGAAGGGTGCGGTGTTGACCGCGTCGCTTTGGTTGGCGAAGTTGATGATCACGCCGACCGCCTGCACGATCGCCAGCACGAGCGTTACCACGCGCGTGATCGCCGCGATCTTCTTTTTGCCCTCTTCGCCCTGTTTGGACAGCCGCTCGAGCGCGGGGATACCGACCGCGAGCAGCTGCATGATGATGGACGCATTGATGTACGGACCGATACCGAGCGCGAACAGCGTGCCCTGCGAGAGCGCGCCGCCCGTGACGGCGCTCATGAGGACGAGGAAGTTGTTGGAAGTGTCGCTCGAAGAGTCGAACAGCCCCGAAAACTCACCCGCGTCCAGCCCCGGGACGGGGATGTAGCAGCCGATCCTGTATACGAGGAGCAAAAGCAGCGTGATGAATATTTTTTTTCTAATTTCTTTTACTTTAAAAGCGTTTTTTAAAGTTTCGAACATCTTGTCCTCCCTATATATGCGGTATCACGCCTCCGAAAGCAGGGAAAAAGGAGGAAAAGGCTTCCCCCGTTTTCGCGCCGCCGGTCAGAGCGTTTCCGCTTTGCCGCCGGCTTTTTCGATCGCTTCTTTGGCGGAAGCGGAGAATTTCGCCGCACGGACCGTGAGGGCAGCTTTCAACTCGCCCGAGCCGAGCACTTTGAGGCCGCAGTTGTCCTTGACCTGCTTGGCAAGTTTGTTCGCCATGACGTAATCGTAATCGACCACGGCGCCCGCTTCCACGTCCGCGAGCTGGGAAAGATTGACGATGACGTATTCCTTTTTGAATTTGTTGTTGAAGCCGCGCTTCGGAAGGCGCCTGTGGATGGGGGTCTGGCCGCCTTCAAAGCCCGGCCTTACGCCGCCGCCCGAACGCGCCCACTGACCCTTGTGGCCCTTGCCGCTCGTCTTGCCGAGCCCGGAGCCGATGCCCCTGCCCAGCCTCTTTGCGGGCGTATTAGAACCGATCGCGGGTTGGATGGTATCAATTCTCATATTGCGAAGCTCCTTATACGTTTTCGACCTTGACAAGGTGCGAGACCTTGTTGATCTGTCCGCGCACGGCGGGGGTGTCTTCATGGACCCTGAAAGAACGGATCTTTTTGAGCCCGAGCGCCGCGACGGTCGCTTTCTGCGTCTTGGTGCTGCCGATCGTGCTCTTGACGAGCGTTACTTTGATCTGTGCCATTTTTTCTACCTCCTTAGCCTACGATCTCTTCGACCGTCTTGCCGCGGAGCGCGGCGACCTCTTCGACCGTCTTGAGGTCTGCGAGGCCCGCAATGACCGCCTTGACGCAGTTGACGGGGTTGCTCGTGCCGTGAGATTTGGTGCGGATGTCTTTGATGCCCGCAGCTTCCATGACCGCACGGACGGGACCGCCCGCGATGACGCCGGTACCTTCGGAAGCAGGCATCATCAGTACGACGCCCTTGCCGAACTTGCCGAGCACCTCGTGCGGGATGGTAGCTCCGGTCATGGGAACGGCGATGAGGTTCCTCTTTGCCTGCGCGGTCGCCTTTTCGATCGCTTCGGGGACCTCGTTCGCCTTGCCCGAACCTACGCCGACTTTGCCCTTGCCGTCGCCGACCACGACCAGCGCCGCGAAGCGCATATTGCGGCCGCCCTTGACGACTTTGGTGACGCGGTTGACCTGGATGAGCTTTTTGATGATCCCGTCGTTCTCTTCCTGCCTTCTTTGAGGCCTTCTATCTTCTCTTGCCATGGTACTTTCTCCTCTCAGAATTTAAGTCCGGCTTCTCTTGCGCCGTCGGCAACGCTCTTTACACGGCCCGTGTAAATGTACCCGCCCCTGTCGAAGACGACCGTTTCGATGCCGGCCGCGAGCGCCTTTTTGGCTGCCTCTTCGCCGACCACTTTTGCGGCTTCCGTCTTGGTGAGATCTTTGATCTTCTCCCTGACGGCCTTCTCCATGGTGGACGCGGAAACGAGCGTAACCCCTTTCACGTCGTCGATGACCTGAACGTAAATGTGATTGAGACTCCTGTAAACGCTGAACCTGGGCGTTTCCGCGGTGCCGGAGATCTTTTTCCTTACGCGCGCATGACGCTGCACTCTGTCTGCGTTCTTATCTTTTTTTGAAATCATGTTTTACGCTCCTTTATTTACCGGCGGTCTTGCCTTCCTTGCGCTCGATCACTTCATCCTTATAACGGATGCCGTAGCCGTGGTAAGGCTCGGGTTCGCGGATGGAACGGATGTTCGCCGCGACCTGGCCGACCTTGACCTTGTCGATGCCGCTGACGGCGATCTCGGTGATCGTGGGGCATTCCAGTTTGATGCCCTCTGTCTCGGCATATTCGATGGGATGGGAATATCCGACGTTGAGGACGACCTTGTTGCCCTGTTTGGCGACCTTGTAACCTACGCCGTTGATGACGAGGGATTTGGTGTACCCCTGCGTCACGCCGACGACCATATTGTGCAGCAGCGCCCTGTACAGGCCGTGCTTTGCTTTGAGTTCTTTGCTATCGTTGGCGCGGGTCAGGGTCGCATGACCGCCCTCGACCGCGACGCTGATCTGCGGATCGATGTCCTGCGTGAGCGTTCCCTTGGGGCCTTTGACCGTCATGACGCAGTCTTTGACTTCGACGGTGACGCCTGCGGGAAGCGCGACAGGCGCTCTTCCTACTCTCGACATATTTCGTGCCTCCTTACCAGACAAAGCAGAGCATTTCGCCGCCGACATTCGCGGCCTTCGCCTGTTTATCCGTCATGATTCCCTTGGAGGTAGAGACGATCGCCGTCCCCAGCCCTCCCAAAACTTTGGGCATATTGTCTGCACCCGCATATTTGCGCAGGCCGGGTTTGGAAACCCTCTTGAGCCCGGTGATGACCGGCTTGTTGCCTTCCGCGTATTTGAGCGCGATCACGATCTTGCCCGAAAGGCCGTCGTCCACGAACTCGACGTTCTTGACGTAGCCCTCTTCGAGAAGGATGTTGGCGATCGCTTTTTTGATGTTGGATGCGGGGATCTCGACCGTCTCGTGCCTGACGACGAGCGCGTTCCTGATTCTTGTGAGCATATCTGCGATGGGATCTGTCATGATGTGCCTCCTTACCAGCTCGCCTTTTTCACGCCGGGGATCTGCCCTTTATACGCGAGATTGCGGAAGCAGATACGGCAGATACCGTATTTGCGAAGGACCGCGTGCGGCCTGCCGCAGATGCTGCAACGGGTATATGCTCTCGTGCTGTATTTCGGCGTTCTCTGCTGTTTGTTGATCATTGATTTTTTTGCCATGTCACACTTTCTCCTTATTTCTTGAAGGGCATACCCATTGCCCCGAGAAGTTCTCTCGCCTCTTCGTCCGTCTTCGCCGTGGTGACGAAGCAGATGTCGAAGCCCCTGATCTTTTCTACTTGGTCGTAGGAGATCTCCGGGAAAATAAGCTGTTCTTTTACGCCGAGCGCGTAATTGCCCCTGCCGTCGAAGGAGTTCGCGGATACGCCGCGGAAGTCCCTGACTCTGGGGAGTGCGATGGACACGAACTTATCGAAAAAGTCGTACATACGGTTCTGACGCAGGGTGACCTTCAAGCCGATGGACATACCCTCGCGCACTTTGAAGTTCGCGACCGATTTTTTCGCCTTGGTGATGACGGGCTTCTGACCCGCAATCGCCTTGAGCTCGTCGTGCGCGATCTGTACGCTCTTCGCGTTGTCTTTGATGTCGCCGAGGCCGGAATTGATCACGATCTTAACGAGCTTGGGAACTTCGTTCACGTTTTTATAGTTGAACTTTTTGATGAGGTAAGGGACGACTTCCTTTTCGTAAGCCTCCTTTACCCTGCTTTTATATACTTTTTCCGCCATTTCCGTTTACCTCGCCTCAATCCTTGTTCTCTTCCGCGGGCGCTTCGGCGGCCTTAGCGGTCCTCTTTCTCGTCCTCTTCTTGGGCGCTTCTTCCGCCTTCTTGTCGGCGGCCTTCGCCTGTTTCTTGTAGGTCTTGTCGAGGACGTTGCCGCACTTGCAGACGCGCACCTTCTTGGTCTTGCCGTCCGCTTCGACAAAGGCGTGTTTCACCCTCGTCGCTTTGCCGCATTTGTCGCAGATGACCATGACGTTGGAAACGTCGATGGCGCCTTCGCGCTCGACGATGCCCGCAACGTCCGTGGCTTTTCTCGCTTTGGTGTGTTTCTTCTGGAGGTTGACGCCCTGCACGGTGACGCGGCCGCTCTTGGGAGACGTGGCGACGACTCTGCCCGTCTTGCCCTTATCTTTGCCCGCGATCACGAGGACGTTATCGTTCAATTTTACGTTCATTCGGCGACCTCCTTACAGCACTTCGGGGGCGAGCGAGATGATCCTCATGTAATCCTTCTCCCTCAGTTCCCTGGCGATGGGCCCGAAGATACGGGTGCCCCTCGGCTGCTTCTGATTATCTATGATGACGGCGGCGTTGTCGTCGAAACGGATATACGTTCCGTCCGCCCTTCTGATGCCTTTACTGGTTCTGACGATGACAGCCTTGACGACTTCGCCCTTTTTGACGGCGCCGTCGGGCGTTGCGGTCTTGACGCTTGCGATGATCACGTCGCCGATGTTGCCGCTTTTCCTGAACGAACCGCCCAGAACCCTGATGCACATGAGCTCTTTCGCGCCGGAGTTGTCCGCCGCTTTAAGCCTGGTCTGTGGTTGTATCATATGGCTCCTTTCTCCTTATATATTACTTCGCCTTTTCGATGACTTCGGCAACTCTCCAGTTTTTGTCTTTGCTGAGTTTTCTCGTCTCTACGATCCTGACCTTGTCGCCGACGCCGCATTCGTTCGCCTCGTCGTGCGCCTTGACCTTCTTGGTCGTGGTGATGGTCTTTTTATAGAGGGGATGGGTGCTCTTGTCCACGATGGCGACGACGACCGTCTTGTCCATCTTGTCGGAAACGACGAGCCCGACTCTTTCTTTCCTGAGATTCCTTTCCATGTTATCTTACCTTCCTTAACCCTTGGCTTTGAGCTCTCTCTCACGGATGACCGTGTTCACTCTCGCGATGTCCTTTTTGCAGGTTGCGATCGTCATAGGATTATCGAGCTGACCGGACGCATGACGGAAGCGGAGATTGAAAAGCTCGCTCTTGAGCTCGCCCAGTTTGGTCTTGAGCTCTTCGTCGGTCATGCTGTGAAGTTCTTTCCCTTTCATTAACCTTCACCGCCTTCTGTAATTTTTTCGCCGCCCTCGGGCATCTCGCCCGTGACGGGGTTGGCCTGCCCTTTGACCATGAATTTGGTCTTGATGGGCAGCTTGTGTCCTGCGAGGCGCATGGCCTCTCTCGCGACGTCTTCGGGGACGCCCGCCATCTCGAACATGACGCGGCCGGGTTTGACCACCGCGACCCAGTATTCCACGGCGCCTTTACCCGAACCCATACGGGATTCGGCGGGGTGCCTGGTGATCGGTTTATGAGGGAAGATGTCGATCCAGACCTGACCGCCGCGCTTGATGAACCTCGTCATCGCGATACGGGCGGCTTCGATCTGGCGGGAGGTGATCCTCGCGCCTTCGACCGCGACCAGGCCGTATTCGCCGTAAGCGACCTTGTTGCCCTTATGCGCCTGGCCCTTGATCTTGCCGCGGTGCTGTCTTCTTCTCTTTACTCTCTTCGGAATTAACATTACTGCTGACCTCCTTCATGCGCTTTGGCCTTGAGGACCTCGCCTTTGTAGATCCAGACCTTGACGCCGATCATGCCGAACGTGGTGTGCGCCTCGGCAAAACCGTAGTCGATGTCCGCGCGCAGCGTCTGCAGAGGGATGGAACCCTCATGGTACTGCTCGCAGCGCGCGATCTCCGCGCCGTCGAGGCGGCCGGAAACCATCATTTTGACGCCCTTGACGCCCGAACGCATCGCGCGGCCGATCGCCTGCTTCATCGCGCGGCGGAAGGACATACGCTTTTCGAGCTGCTGGGCGACCCCTTCGGCGACGAGCTGCGCGTCCGAATCGGGCTTGCGCACTTCCGTCACGTTGATGACCACGCTCTTGCCCTCGGTGAGCTTGGCGAGGTCCTTTTTGATGACTTCGATCTCGGAACCCGCTTTGCCGATCAGAACGCCCGGTTTGCCCGTATAGATGGTGACGCTGATCCTGTTGGCGGCGCGCTCGATCGCGATCTTGCTGATGGATGCGCTGTAATATTTGTCTTTGATGAATTTGCGGATCTCATAGTCCTCTTTGAGGAATTTGCCGAAATCCTTTTTATCGGCATACCACTGGGTGTCCCAGCCTTTGATGACGCCGACTCTCAAACCGTGCGGATTAACTTTCTGTCCCATTTTACGACTTCTCTCCTTAATTGCTCTTTACGTCGAGGATGACCGTGATGTGGCTGGTCCTTTTGAGGATGGAATGCCCTCTGCCTTTGGAGACGGGCTGCATCCTTTTGAGCGTGGGGCCCTGATCCGCGAACGCTTCGGCGACGATGAGGTCTCCCCTGTCCATACCGAAGTTGTGTTCCGCGTTCGCCGCCGCCGAGAGGAGCACCTTTTTGACGGGCTCCGCGGAGACGATGGTCGCGTATTCGAGGATCGCGGCCGCTTCGTTGACGCTCTTGCCGCGGATGAGGGTGAGCGCCCTCCTTACCTTGTAAGGGGACATCCTGATATGTTTCGCGGTCGCATAAGGACGTTTATCCTTGTTTTCCGCAATTTTTTTGGTCTTTTCACGAGTGTTCGTAGCCATTTGAACGTGCCTCCTTTACTTCTTGGCAGCGGTCGTCTTGCCGCCCGAATGCCCTTTGAAGGTCCTGGTCGGCGCGAATTCGCCCAGCTTGCACCCGACCATGTCTTCCGTGATGTACACGGGGACGTGCTTCCTGCCGTCGTGCACGGCGATCGTGTGCCCTACCATCTGCGGGAAGATCGTAGACGCTCTCGACCACGTCTTCAAAACCTTTTTATCGTTTGCCGCGTTGAGTTCTTCCACCCTCTTGAGAAGGCGTTCTTCAACGTAAGGCCCTTTCTTTACGCTTCTGCTCATTTCGTGATCCTCCCTTAATTGATCCTCTTGAGAATGAATTTGTCGGTGACGTTCTTCTTCTTTCTCGTCTTATAACCCAAAGCAGGTTTGCCCCAAGGGGTCATAGGGCCTGCATGGCCGACAGGGCTCTTGCCCTCGCCGCCGC
Source organism: uncultured Clostridia bacterium (assembly GCA_944376445.1). Taxonomy (GTDB): domain Bacteria; phylum Bacillota; class Clostridia; order Christensenellales; family Borkfalkiaceae; genus Borkfalkia. The sequence continues at coordinate 11,308 of CALWCR010000089.1, forward strand.
CGTGCGGGTGATCGTTCGGGTTCATGACAGAGCCGCGCACCGTGGGCTTGATGCCCATGTGGCGGGTCTTGCCCGCTTTGCCGATGGAGACGATCTCGTGCTCGACGTTGCCGACCTGACCGATGGTCGCGCGGCATTTGACGGAGACGAGGCGCATCTCGCCGCTGGGCATTTTCAAGGTCGCGTAGGCGCCTTCTTTTGCCATGAGCTGCGCGGAGATGCCCGCAGCCCTCGCCACCTGGCCGCCATTGCCCGGCTTGAGCTCGATGTTGTGCACCATCGTACCGTCTGCGATGTTTTCAAAGGGGAGGCAGTTGCCCGCCTTGATGTCTGCTTCCGCGCCGCTCATCACCGCGTCGCCGACGTTGAGGCCGACGGGCGCGAGGATGTACCTCTTTTCGCCGTCCGCATACTGCAAAAGGGCGATGTTCGCGCTGCGGTTGGGGTCGTACTGGATGCTCTTGACCTTGGCGGGGATCCCGTCTTTATTGCGCTTGAAGTCGATGATGCGGTATTTCCTTCTGTTGCCGCCGCCGATGTGACGGACGGTGATCTTGCCCTGGTTGTTCCTGCCGCCGCTCTTGCGCATATCCTCGACGAGGCTCTTTTCGGGCTTCGTCTCGGTGATCTCCTCATAGGTGTGCACCGTCATGAAACGGCGGGCGGCAGAGGTAGGTTTATATCTCTTGATAGCCATTTTACTTGGTTCCTCCGGTTGGACTTAGGTTAGGACAGCGAATTGAAATATTCGATGGGTTTGCTGTCTTTGGTAAGCTGGACGACGGCTTTTTTGTAGGAGGAAGTGAGGCCTTCGTTCCTGCCCATTCTCTTGAGCTTGCCGCGCACGTTGCTCGTGTTCACACTGTCGACTTTGACCCCGAAGAGCTGCTCGACGGCCATTTTGATCTCCGTCTTGTTCGCGCTCTTCGCCACTTTGAAGGTGTATTTCTTATCGGCGATGCCGTCGTAACCTTTTTCGGTGAGGATGGGCTTGACGATGATGTCTTCCGCTCTCATTATGCTCCGTAGACCTCCTGAATTTTCTCGACCGCGCCCTTGGTGAGGACGACTTTGCTGTTGGCGACCACTTCATAGGTGCTGATCTGCGCTACGGGCATGGTGCTCAGCGTGGGGATGTTGCGGCTGGCGAGAATGACGTTCATGTCGTCGTTGTCCATGACCACGACCGTCTTCTTGTCCAAATTGAGCGCGGCGGCGAATTTCGCCATCTCCTTGGTCTTGGGCGCGCTCACCGCGAGCGATTCGACGACGATGAGCTCGCCGTCGGCGACCTTTTTGGAAAGAGCGGAGAACAGCGCGTTCCTCTTCGCTTCCGCGTTCATCTTTTTGGAGAAGTCGCGGCTCTTCGGCGCGAAGACGACACCGCCCTTCGTCCACTGCGGCGCGCGGATGGAACCCTGGCGCGCACGGCCGGTGCCCTTCTGCCTCCACGGCTTGGCGCCGCCCCCTCTGACCTCGGTACGGGTGAGGGTGCTCTTCGTGCCCTGCCTCTCGTTGGCAAGACGGGTCACGACTGCCTGATGAATCAAAGGCTCGTTGTATTCCGCGTTGAAGATCTTGTCGGAAAGCTGCATTTCGCCCGCCACCGAGCCGTCCATTTTATATACTTTTACGATAGGCATATCTCGTTCTCTCCTTATTTCGCTTTCACGCTGTCACACACGGTGACGACGCTCCCCTTGGCGCCGGGGATGGCGCCCTTGATGAGCAGCGCGTTCCTCGCCGCGTCCACTTTGACGATCTCGAGGTTCTGCACGGTGACGCGCTCGTTGCCGTACTGGCCGGGCATATGTTTCTGCTTGAAGACCCTGCTCGGGGTGGAGTTTGCGCCCATGGAACCGACTTCCCTGTGTACGGGGCCGACGCCGTGCGTCTCTTTCAGACGGCGCTGGTTCCATCTCTTGATGACGCCCGAAAAACCGTGGCCTTTGGACGTGCCGACCACGTCCACCTTTTCGCCGTCCTTGAAGATGCCGACGGTAACTTCTTTGCCGACTTCATACGAAGAAAGGTCGGCAAGGCGGAATTCTTTGAGCACTTTCTGCGGCTTTACGCCCGCCTTTTTGAACTGGCCGAGTTCGGGCTTGTTGAGCCTCTTTTCGCTCGTCTCGTCAAAACCGAGCTTGAGCGCGGCATACCCGTCTTTTTCCACCGTTTTGATCTGCACGACCGGGCAGGGGCCCGCTTCCACTACCGTTACGGGAATGACTTTCCCTTCGGGAGTAAAGATCTGCGTCATTCCGACTTTGCGTCCGATGATTGCTTTATTCATTGATAAAGTTCACTCCTTGTTTTTTCTATTCTCGAATACCTTGACGAAAACAAAGTATTTTTGTGCCTTTTGATGCGTCTTTTACAGCTTGATCTTGATGTCTACGCCCGCGGGAAGATGGACGCTGTCCAGAAGTTTCGCGTTGGGGCTGTAGATGTCGATGATCCTCTTGTGGGTGCGGATCTCGAACTGCTCGCGGCTGTCCTTATCTTTGTGCGGGGAGCGAAGGATGGTAACGACCTCCTTTTCCGTGGGCAGCGGGATGGGCCCGCTGATCTTCGCTCCGGATTTGGTCATCGTGTCAACGATGCGCTGCGCCGCCAGATCGACGAGTTCGTGGTCGTATGCGGCGAGTTTGATCCTGATCTTCTGTCCTGCCATGATTGTTGCATTCCTCCGTTTTTTATACTAACTTTCTGTCAACGTAGCCGTGTGTGTCGGAGTGTCGCAGAAAAATAAACGCCATTCGATATATGCTATTGAATGGCTGTACTCCGGTTAGTCGCAGGGGTCGAGCCCCCACATTTGTCGGCATAAATTATCTTCGCAAAGGGCGCGATTGTGCTGTATTTATCCTCGCGGCCCAGAGCGATTGAAGTAACTTTATGCCTCAACCCTATTACACAGCCTAAATATATTACCATACCCGTCAAGAGTTGTCAATCAAAATTTACCGCTTTGACGGCATTTTTTTGCCTTTTTTCGGGAATTTTTGCGGCTCTTTTGCGAAGATGCGCGAAAGCGCGGCATTTTGCCGCGCGCTTGTCCCTCAGAGGCCGCCGCGCCTTTTCCCGCCCGGAAAAAGTCCCCTGCAACGCAAAAGCGCACCCGCATAACGGGTGCGCTTTGTTTCGCTCAAAGCGGGAATCAGTCGATGGTGACTTCCGCGCCAGCCTCTTTCATGCGGGCAGCGATCTTTTCCGCTTCTTCCTTGTTGACGCCCTCTTTGATCATGCCGAGATCTTCGACGAGCTTCTTCGCTTCGGCAAGGCCGAGGGAGGTGAACTCGCGGACAGCCTTGATGACCTCGATCTTCTTCGCGCCGATGTCTTTGAGTTTGACGTTGAACTCCGTCTTCTCTTCGACCGCTTCCGCAGCGGCGCCCGCAGCGGGAGCAGCCGCAACGGCGACGGGAGCAGCGGCGCTCACGCCGAACTCCTCTTCCAAAGCCTTGACGAGCTCGTTGAGCTCGACGACCGTCATACCTTTGATCTCTTCGATGAACTTAGCGATATCTGCCATTTTCGTGATCCTCCGAATTATT
>CALWCR010000090.1 GCA_944376445.1 uncultured Clostridia bacterium
CATTAGACCTCCTGTTTTACTTTTGTTGCGATTGCCAGTCGCTCTAATTGTATTACAGGAGTTTATTTTTGTCCATAGCTTTAAGCCTTTTATCCACTCACTCAGTGAGTGGTTTTCTTAGACAAAAAGCGCCCCCGCGGCTTCAAACAAGCCGCGGGGGCGCCCCTTCTTATATTCTACTTATATACCATCACTCGCTGCGCAGGGCGATGACGGGGTCTTTTTTCGCCGCCGCGCTCGCGGGGATGAGCCCGGAGATCAGGGTCAGGATGACGGAGATGACCACCATGACCGCCGCGCCGACGACGGGCAGGGCGGCAAGCCCGGAAATACCCGTGAGCGGGGTAAGGATAAGGTTGGCGACGATCTGCAAGATATAGGCGACCGCCACGCCGATGAGCCCCGCGCAGAGCCCGACGATGAAGGTCTCCGCATTGAATACCCGCTTGATGTCCTTTTTCCGCGCGCCGATCGCCCTAAGTACGCCGATCTCCTTGGTGCGTTCGACGACGGAGACATAGGTGATGACGCCGATCATGACGGTGGAAACGACGAGGGAAATGCCCGTAAAGGCGATGAGGACATAGGTGATCGCGTCGAGGATGGTCTGCACGAGCCCCATGAGCAGCCCGACCGTATCCGTATATTTGATCTCGGAAGGCCCGCTGTACCCGTCATAGGTGCCGTGTTCGGCAAAGTACGCCTCGCGCGCCGCCTCCGCGTCTGCATTCCATTTATCGAGATAGGACGTGATCTTATCCTTCGTCGAAAAATCGCGCGGGAAAATGGAGAGGGCGTTGGGAGAATCCTCCCCGCCGAGCGCGCGCAGGACGGTCTCGTTGCCCTGATCGGTCGTGAAATAAACTTTGGCAAAAGCGCCGCCGTCCTCTTCGGACATCCTGCCGTAATAGGAGGAATAAGCGTCGAAGATATGCTGCGAAGGGCAGAGGGTATACGCGGCGCCGCCGACGGAGATCTTGCCGCCCGCGAACGGATCGCTCAGGCTGAATGTGCTGCCCAGCCAGCGCACGATCTCCGACTGCATATTTTTGGCGATATAGGAAGAGACCAGTTTGCCGCTGATATTGAGCCCGTCCGAAAGGCAGCCGTATGTAAGCCCGTCTTTGAGGCGCAGGATCGCGGTGATCTCGATCTCGACCCCTTCCTCTTCGGAAGCGTCCAGCTCGCTGCCCGTCCACTCCCCTCTGTTGCCGCTGTATTCAAAGGCAAATTCCGAACCCATCGTCATGAGGTTGTAATCGGGGTTTTGCGTATAGACGGCGTCGTTATAATAGAGGGTATACGGTTTGGAGAGAAGTTCTTCAAAGGTGCGGGAGTTTTTGTCGTTGACCTCTTCCTCGTCCTGCACCCCTTCGCCCATTTGGAAGAGCCCGAGAAAATCTTCCTGATCGATATAGCCGAGCTGCGCCAGCAAGAGGTCGGTAAGATCGTTGTTGCTGCCGATGACCAGCACCGCTTCGTTCTCTTTTTGCGGGAAGTAGCCGCCCTCGTTGAGCACGTCGTATTGCGAGAGGACATACTCGGCGTAGTTGCCGCGCTCTTCGTCAAAAGCGGAAGTCCCCGGCATCACGTTGACCACGTCGCCCAGATAGTCGACGAGATACGCGAGCTGGCGGTACTGTTCGTCCTGTTCGGAGAGGACGTCGATAAAGTACTGTTTGAGCCCCGAAAGGGACATGACCTGCGTCTTGACCGATTCGTCCGAACCTTCCCTGCCCGTCGTCACCGTCGTGAAGAGATTGTCCGTCAAAGAGACGCCCGTATCTTCCTGAATGGCGTAATACCATTCTTCGTCCATATCGTAGACGTAATCGAGATACCCTTCCTGGGCGATGTCGTTGGAGACGGTCATCCCCTGCGCGATCTGGGTGAGAAAGGAATTGATATAGACTTTGTCGTCCAGCTTGGACATATCCGGCATATCCCCCGCGGAGGAAAATCCCGACATGATGGCAGAAATATCCATCGTCGTCTCCGTCACCTGCAGAGGATAATAGGAGAGCATATCTTCTTCCGTCCGCGTTATGTAGGAGGAAAAGCCGTTGGAGAGCGCCAAAACGAGGCAGACGCTGATGATGCCGATGCTGCCCGCGACCGACGTGACCGCCGTCCTCCCCTTTTTGGTGAGAAGGTTGCGCCCGCTCAGATGAAACGCAGTCCAGAAAGACATACTCGTCTTGTTCTTCTTTTTGCCATTTTTATCCTTCTTGCCCGCTTTGCCCTGCGCCCCTTCTTCCTGCCCGCAAGCCTCCTTTGCTGCGCCGTCAAAAGAAACGTCCTCTTCCGCCGCGAGGGGATGGGTATCGTCTACCACGTTGCCGTCGAGAAGGCGCACGATGCGGGTGGAATACTTTTCCGCCAGGTCCGGATTGTGCGTGACCATGATGACGAGGCGCTCCCCCGCGATCTCTTTGATGAGCTCCATGATCTGCACGCTCGTTTCCGTGTCGAGCGCGCCCGTCGGCTCGTCTGCAAGCAAGATCTCGGGGTCGTTGACGAGGGCGCGCGCGATGGCGACGCGCTGCATCTGCCCGCCCGAGAGCTGGTTGGGCTTTTTATCCAGCTCCCCGCCCAATCCGACCCGCTCGAGGGCGCGCTTTGCCCGCTCTTTGCGCTCCTGCACGGATACGCCCGAAAGGGTGAGCGCGAGCTCCACGTTCCCCAACACCGTCTGGTGCGGGATAAGGTTGTACGACTGGAAGACGAACCCGATGCTGTGGTTGCGGTAGGCGTCCCAATCCGCGTCTTTGAAATCTTTGGTGGAGACCCCCTTGATCACAAGATCGCCGCTCGTATAGTGGTCGAGCCCGCCGATGATGTTGAGGAGGGTCGTTTTGCCGCAGCCGGAAGGCCCGAGGATGCTGACAAATTCGTTTTGGCGGAAGGAAAGGGACACCCCTTTGAGGGCGTGCACATACGAATCCGCCACTTTGTAGTCCTTGACGATCTTTTCCAGCCTGAGCATAGCCTGTGCCATATTTTTACTCCTTTATTCGGAAATTTGCTGCGCTTTTTTGCTCTTTTTTCTGTGTTTTTCCACCGAAGCGGGCAGTTCAAACTCGCCGTGGCGCGCCATGATGGTATCGAACGCCTCCACGAAGGCGGCGGCGCTGTCCAAAAAGACGCGTACCTTTTCCGCGCCGAGCTCGCTTATCACTTCGCTCATCACTTCCGTGATCTTGTTCTTGATATTCTCGTACACGGCGCGCGCGTTCTCGCTCAGTTCGATGTAGGCGATCTTCCTGTCCTTGTCGTCGGGCACCCGCCGCACCACGTCCGCCTTTTCCAGTTTGTTGACCATCTGCGAAACGGCGGAACGGGTCACGCCCAGCTCCTTGGCAAGGTTGCTGGAAATGATCCTTCCCCCCTCTTCCTTGACGCGGATGATCTCCTTCATCATCTGCATTTCCGTGTTGTTGAAGGGAAAAGACTGGTTAAAGATCTTCATGCCGAGAAGGCGCTTTGCGATCTTGTAAATGTCTTCCATCAAAGATGCTGCATCCATATCGTTCCTCCGAAAATCATCTTAAGTGTTAAGCTGTTAAACATTCGTTATTTTAACCCGAAACGAGACGGTTGTCAACGCTTTGAAGGGCATGAAAACAATTTTCATCCCCCTTTCATAAACTTTCATAAATATATAAAGCGGGCGGCAAGGCCGTTCCCGCAAAACATAAAACGGGCGGAGAGACAGATCCCCCGCCCGCAAAGTTTACCAATCCTGCTTTTTCAGCGATTTGGATTTGACGTCGTCGTAATAAGAAAAATACTTTTCCTTGTACCCCTCCTCTTTTTTGCCCCGCAGGAGCCCTTCGAGCTCTTCGGGCGTGAAGTCGGAAAGGTCCGCCTCCCCGTCATAGGAAGAAAAGAACTTATAAAGGTCTGCTTCGGACATATCAGCGCCTCCCTTCCCTTCTCGCGCGGGTCAGGTACATGGTCGTGCCGTCCGCCTCCGTCATCACGGCGTATTTTTGCAGCGCGGGCAAGAGTTTTTCCATCAGGCTCTTGAAGGAGTTGCAGCCGAAGTTTTTGGGGATAAAGTCGGAATATTTCTGCTTCATCTCCATCGAGATCTGCGCATAATACGCCTTGCCGTTGTTGTCGTCGATCAGCCTGTCGACGATGTCGGAAAGGTCCTTCTTCTGCGTGGGGTCGATAAGCTCCTGCTTTTCCGCAGGCTGCGCGGGCGCGGGAGATTTTTTGCCCTTTTCCTTTTTCTTCTTTTCTTCGGCAAAGAGATAAATATATTCGTTGAAGGCGTTGACAAAGCCGAGGTTGACGTTCCTGCCGCCCATGCCGATGACCACCTTGTCACGCTCGCGCAGCTCGCGCACGAGGCGGGTATAGTCGCTGTCCCCCGCGGCGATGCAGAATACGTCTACATCCTTTTCAAAGAGGACGATGAGCGCCTGGATGATGAGGGCGATATCGATGGTGTTTTTGCGCGGCTGCACTTCAAACTGCTGCACCGCCGTCATGGAATAGCGGTTGACTTCGTCCTTCCAGCCCTTGACGGAACCTTTGGACCAGTCGGCAAAGATGCGCTTGACGGTGACGTTGCCGTAGTTGGAGGCAAGGTCGAAGATCTGCTTCGCGCTGTATGAAGGCACGTTTTCCGCGTCGATGAACACCGCCACGTTCTTTACTTTTTCCATATTTCTCTCCCCCGTCATTTGCCGTCTTTGTTCTGAAATTCGCCGAACGGGTCATCGGAAGAAGGCCCGCC